>DBPS01000025.1:65207-82657 GCA_002304935.1 Candidatus Humimicrobium oleiphilum
CAAGCCATAATTTCCTCAAAAAGAGCATAGGCTTCTTCTTCCAGATTATTTCTTACAAATATTTCTTTTAAGGTTTTAAACATTGCTGAAGGTCCGCAGCAATATATTGTATAATCTCTGTAATCATTTATATTCTCACTGATAAAATCAGTTATAATCCCTTTTCTTCCATGTGTTCCGTCTTCAGAACAGAACTGATAATTTATCTTTAAAGTCTGAGTCATTTTTTCGAAAAAAAGAAACCTGTTATCTTTAAAACCTGCTGCCAGAAAAACATTATTTTTTTTAAGATTCAGATATTTTGCAAGATAATAAAGGGGAGCTACTCCTATCCCACCACCTATAAGAAGATATTTCTTATTATTTTCANNTAAAATGTCCCTTTGCCTTTTAACAAATACAGAATAGAAAATACCTTAAAACTTTCCTCCATATCATATATGCTGAAAGGCCTTCTGAGCAAAGGATCATAAACTCCGCTTTCAGAACATCTGATATTAACAAATTGTCCCGGAATACAATTCTTTGCAATATAAGGTGAAAAAACGGTCATTTTATATATATTTTCACCTACTTTGTCATTAGAAATTATCTCACCCTTTAATGCTTTCATTAATAATCCTGTATTGCTTTCACATTTATATTTGAATTGATTTTTAATTCATATATGCCTTGTATTGCCGCACTGGCTCCGGAAATGGTTGTAATGCACGGGATATTAAGAACTGAAGCAGCTGTCCTTAAATAATATCCGTCGCTTCGCGCTTCACTTCCTTCCGGTGTATTGATAATAAGATCTATTTCACCATTCTTTAAAAGGTCAAGCACATTCGGTCTGCCTTCCCTTATTTTCAAGACCTTATCGCATTTAATGCCCATTTTTTCAAGAAATTCTCCTGTACCTTTTGTAGTGATTATATTGAATCCTAGATTTGCTATTTTTTTTGCAAGAGAAGCAATGTCGTTTTTATCCCTATCCTTGACACTGAAAAATATAGTGCCTGACTGGGGAAATTTCTGGTTAACTGCAAGCTGTGATTTCGCAAATGCCACACCAAAATTCTTATCTATCCCCATTACTTCTCCGGTAGATTTCATCTCCGGCCCAAGTATGGTATCAGTTCCCGGGAAACGGCTGAAAGGAAGGACTGCTTCCTTGATGCTGAAATAGTCAAGCTTGTTTGAATCAACTCTTTTAAAATCAATATCTTTTAATTTTTTACCACTCATAACTAAGGCAGCTATTTTTGCAAGAGGCACTTTTATTGATTTGCTGACAAATGGTACTGTTCTTGATGCCCTGGGATTAGCTTCCAATACATAGACAATTGAATTTTTTACAGCATACTGAATGTTTATAAGCCCGATGACATTTAAAGCTTTTGCTATCTCAAAAGTATATTTTTTTATAATATCTATTATGCTTCCGCTTAATGCAAACGGAGGAATGACACAGGCGCTATCTCCTGAATGTATGCCTGCTTCTTCGATATGTTCCATTATTCCGCCAATAAAGATTTCTTCGCCATCAAATATTGCGTCTACATCAACTTCTGTTGCCTGTTCAAGAAATTTATCAATAAGAACCGGGAATCCAGATGAAACTTTAAATGCATTTTCAACATAATTTATAAGATTTTCTTCATTATATGCTATTACCATAGCTCTTCCTCCAAGTACATATGAAGGTCTTACAAGAAGAGGATAACCGATTTTATCTGCAATCAGTTTTGCTTCATCCACTGTCAGGGCTGTCCCGTTTTGGGGCTGGGGTATTTTAAGGGAATCTAAAATGCTGCCAAATCTTTTCCTATCCTCAGCAATATCTATATTATCAGGAGATGTCCCAAGGATATTTACGCCTGCATCCTGTAATTTCTTTGCAAGTTTCAGAGGTGTCTGGCCGCCAAACTGGACTATGACCCCCAAAGGTTTTTCATCTTCAATCACATTCATGACGTCTTCAAAAGTAAGCGGCTCAAAATAGAGTCTGTCAGAAGTATCATAATCAGTACTTACTGTCTCGGGATTGCAATTTATCATTATTGTCTCAAATCCTTCATCCCTTAAAGCAAAAGAAGCATGTACGCAGCAGTAATCAAATTCAATACCCTGGCCGATCCTGTTAGGTCCGCTTCCAAGTATGACAATTTTCTTTTTTGAAGAATCTACAGTCTCATTTTCATCCTCGTAGGTGGAATAATAATAAGGGGTGTATGCTTCAAATTCAGCAGCACAGGTATCGACTGTCTTGAATACAGCTTTGATTTTGTTTTTCTTCCTGAAATCTCTTATATCTTTTTCACTGCATTCTAACATATAGGCAAGCTGCATATCAGAATAGCCGAGTTTTTTTGCTTCCCTGATTTCATACTCCGAAACATTTTTTAATTTTTTATCCTTGAAACTCTTTTCAAAATCAACTAGTTGTTTTATGTTTTCAAGAAACCATGGATCTATTTTTGTATAATTAAAAATATTTTCAATTGTTTCGCCATTCTCAATAGAATGTTTAATATAAAAAAGCCTGTCCTGATTGGGGACAGCCAGCATCTGGCTGATATTTTCTTCAACTATATTATCTTTCCCATCGCATCCAAGCCCGTAACGATCTATTTCAAGAGATCTGATCGATTTTTGCAATGCTTCTTTAAAAGTTCTTCCTATTGCCATGGATTCCCCCACTGACTTCATTCTTGTCGTAAGCGAAACATCCGTATTGGGGAATTTTTCAAATGACCATCTGGGAAACTTGACAACGACATAATCAATCGAAGGCTCAAAACACGCAGGAGTCTTTTTGGTTATGTCATTGGGAATTTCATCAAGGGTATATCCTATTGCAAGTTTTGTGGCAATTTTTGCGATTGGAAATCCTGTTGCCTTTGATGCCAGTGCACTGCTTCTTGAAACCCTCGGATTCATTTCAATCACTGCAAGTTTTCCATTTTCAGGATTGATTGCAAACTGGATATTTGAACCGCCGGTCTCAACTCCTATTTCTCTTATTATCTTCAAGCCGGCATTTCTCATTATCTGATATTCATAATTTGTCAGAGTCTGGGCAGGTGCGACAGTTATGCTGTCTCCTGTATGAACCCCCATGGGATCAAAATTCTCAATTGAGCATACTATTACAACATTATCATTTTTATCCCTCATAACTTCCAGTTCAAATTCCTTCCATCCTGCAACAGATTTCTCTATAAGAACCTGATTTACAGGAGAAAGATCAAGTCCTCGTGTGACAGTGTCAATGAATTCTTCTTTATTAAATGCAACTCCTCCACCCAAACCTCCCAGGGTAAAGCTCGGCCTTACAACAAGAGGATATTTCAGCCTGCCGGCAATTTTCAACGCATCAGACAGGTTGTTTACATATCCGCTGGGTGGAACATACAAATTTATTTTTTCCATCACTTCTTTGAACAGTTCCCTGTCTTCAGCTTTATTTATTACATCTACGCTTGCCCCTATAAGCTCTACACCATATTTTTCAAGCACACCCATTTTATCAAGGCTTACAGCGGTATTTAAGCCGGTCTGTCCGCCAAGTGTCGGAAGAAGTGCATCAGGCCTTTCAATTTTTATTATTTTTTCAACAAATTCAGGGATCAGTGGCTCTATATAGGTTTTGTCGGAGAATTCAGGATCTGTCATAATTGTCGCAGGGTTGCTGTTTACAAGAACTACCTTGTATCCTTCTTCTCTCAGAATTTTACATGCCTGTGTTCCGGAATAATCGAATTCACTGGCCTGCCCGATTATTATGGGACCTGAACCTATTATCATTATTTTTTTAAGATCTTTTCTTTTTGGCATATCTTTCTTTACTACTTAACTAATGTTTATGAATTTGATTTAAAATTACTCATGATTCTTATAAAATCATCAAACAGATATTTCGAATCATCAGGACCTGGTTTTGCTTCCGGATGATATTGAACAGAAAAAGCATTAAGATCCTTATAGCTTATCCCTTCAACAGTATTATCATTAAGGTTTATATGAGTTATTTCAAAATCAGTATTCTTAATACCTTTCAGGGATTTCATATCTACATTAAAACCATGATTCTGGGCAGTTATCTCAATTTTGCCGGTAAGCATATTTTTAACAGGATGGTTGCCGCCGTGATGTCCGAATTTAAGCTTAAATGTCTTTGCACCCAAAGCAATCGCAAGTAACTGATGGCCAAGGCAGATACCGAATAACGGCTTTTTATTTAACACTTTTTTTATTTCCGGTATTGCATATTTAACAGCATCAGGGTCTCCCGGCCCGTTTGATAAAAATATTCCGTCCGGATCTTCATTTAAAATTTCATCTGCAGAAGTCCACGGGGGAACTACCTTTATTTTCAGGCCGGAATCTGACATACATTTCAATATGCTTGTTTTGATCCCAAAATCTACTGCAACTATATGGAATTTGGGATTTTTAATATTCTTATTATAAATATATGCTTTTTTACACGAAACATTTTTTGTAAGATCCCGACCGATAAGCCCGGGATAGCTTTCCAGCCTGGAAATCAGATAATCTTTATCAAAATTATTTGTGGAAATAATACCCTTCATTGCGCCTTTTATTCTTATATACCTCGTAAGTTCACGTGTATCAATATCAAAAAGTGCTACTATCCCGCTTTTCTTTAAATAGCTGTCAAGACTTTCGATTGCCCTGTAATTACTGTAGAAATCAAGGTATTCTTTTACAATAAGGCCTGAAACCTGGATTTTACCAGACTCAGTATCCTTTTTGTTTACTCCGTAATTCCCTATCTGTGGATAAGTCATTGTTACTATCTGCTCACAGTATGACGGATCAGTAATGATTTCCTGATAACCCATCATCGATGTATTAAAAACTACTTCTCCTATTGTTTCGCCTTCTGAACCGAAACTTTTTCCTAAAAAATTCTTTCCATCTTCAAGAACAAGTAAAGCTTTCAAGAAAAATCTTCTCCTTGGGATTTTATTTTATTTATAAACCTCAGACAACCGTTAACTATGGTATATATAACCTCTCCATAAAGGTTTTCATTTAAAAAGGCACTGTTTTTGCTTTTTGAAAAAATCATTTCTTTTGTATATTTTTCATGGCAGTTTATGTCTACGATGCTCATATTGGCTTGTCTGCCTTCTTTTATATTATTTTTTTCAGCACCCATTATTTCTGAAGGTGCAGCAGAGATAAGTCCTATAATCTTTTCAAGTCCTATTTTTTCACTCTTAAGCAATTTGGTTATGCTGGCTTTAAACAATGTTTCAAGGCCGATTGAACCAAAAGCTGCTTCATTAAAACTGATATTTTTTTCTGCATCAATATGCGGGGCATGATCGCTTGCAATCGCGTCTATGGTGCCATCCTTTATGCCTTCGATTATGCTTTTCCTGTCATATTCGCTTCTTATCGGAGGCTTAATCTTAAAGTTTGTATTAAAATCTTTTATATATTCATCATTGAAGTAAAAATGTTCAGGAGTAACATCACAGGTAACCCTTATGCCTTCTTTTTTTGCAAGCCTTATATAATTTACCGAATCAGCACTGCTCAGATGTGTAAAATGAATTCTTGCACCGGTTTTTTTTGCAAGGATAATATCCCTGGCTATCATAATGTCTTCGCTAAGATTAGAAATACCTTCCAGCCCTTTTGCTGCTGAGAAATATCCCTCATGGACAACACCGTCTTCAGAAAAACTATAATCTTCCTCATGAAGGATAAGAAGCACGTCCATTTGTGCAGCATACTTCATAATCTCATACATAAGCTTTGAGTTTTGTACCGCCCTGCCATCATCGGAAAAAGCAGCAGCACCTGCTTCCCTGAGAAGGCCGAATTCAGCGATATCTTTACCTTCAAGATTTCTGGTTATAGCTGCCACCGGGAAAATATTATAATCATTGGCACATGAACGCATTTTTAGATATTCCACCAGAAAAGGCTCGTCTATGACAGGACTTGTATTCGGCATGCAGGCAAGCGAAGTTATTCCTCCCCTGATTGCAGAATTTATGCCGCTTTTTATATCTTCTTCTTCTTCTGAGCCAGGTTCCCTCAGGTGAACATGCATGTCAAAAAAACCCGGGCATATAATCAGTTCGCTTGCATCGATGACTTTAAAAATACTCTTATCAAAATCACCTGCTGTAATATGTTTTGAAATCCTGCTGATTACACCGTTCTCTATGACTATGTCCGATTTGAAAGTATTTTTTGCTTCAGTATTGACAATACTTCCATTCAGTATCAGTAAATTATTTGTTTTTTTATGTTTCTCTTTGTTTATATCCATAATTATTATCTTTTTAATTAAATATATATTATTTCTGGCTTAACAAATAATGCAGCAGAGCCATCCTTACCGCAACACCATTTCCTACCTGCTCACCTATTTTTATTTTTGCCAGATTCCTGTCTTCCATATCAAGTACCCTGCCATCAATCTCAATTCCGCGGTTTACCGGCCCCGGATGCATGAGTATGGCTCCTTCCTTCATGTTGTTAAATCTTTTAAAGTCCAGGGTGAAAAATCTGTTATATTCCCTTACTGATGGGTAGAATTTTTTGTTCTGCCTTTCAAACTGCATTCTCAGCATATATATTACATCACATTGCCCAATTATCTCATCGATACATTCAAAATTTTTAGTATCAAAATAACTCATATCTTCAGGCAGCAGCATTGAAGGAGAAACAGTGAATACTTCCAAATCCATTTTTTTAAAAAGAGATATATCGGATCTGGCAACTCTGCTGTTAAGTATATCACCGACAATGGCAATTTTTATTTTTTCCATTCTTTTAAAATGGCAGTATATTGTAAAAAGATCGAGCAACGCCTGGGTCGGATGGGCATGCCTGCCGTCTCCGGCATTGATTACAGGAATTGTGATATGCTCAGAAATATATTTTACAAAACCGCTGTCTTTGTGCCTGACTACTGCAAGGTCAGCTTTCATTTCCAATATCGTCTTGATAGTATCAAGTTCAGTCTCCCCTTTTTTCATACTGCTGGAGGAAGGAGAAAAATTTATAACATCAGCGGACAATCTTTTTGCAGCAAGCTCGAATGAAGTTCTTGTCCTTGTGCTTGGCTCATAAAAAATATTTATAATAGTTTTTCCTCTCAGGGCAGGTACTTTCTTTAAATCTCTTCCAAGGACTTCTTTGAAATATCCTGTGCTTTCAATTATCTTAAGGACATGTGTCTTATTTAATTCCTCTATGTCTAAAATGTTTTTTAAACTCATAAAAACAGGCTCGTTATATTTTTTATATTAATAATAGATATTCTCTTAAATCCAGCAGATACTTACTTTATCTTCTCCCTCAATTTCCTTAAACATGACTTCCACATATTCATTAAGGGATGTCGGAAGATTTTTGCCAACATAATCGGCTCTTATGGGAAGCTCTCTGTGCCCCCTGTCTATTAATACAACAAGCTGTATGGACTTGGGCCTGCCAAAATCCATTATTGCATCGAGAGCAGCTCTTATAGTCCTTCCTGTAAATAATACGTCATCCACAAGAATTATATCTTTATCCTTTATTTCAAATGGAATATCTGTGATGTTGAAATCTGTTTTAATTTTTTTATCAATATCATCTCTGTAAAAAGAGATATCAAGTTTGCCAAAATCAATCTTTGTTTTTTCAAGATTTTCAATATGGTCCCTGATCCTTTCAGCCAGAGGTATCCCTTTTTTCTGAATACCAAGAAAAATCAGATTATTGCTTCCCTTATTTCTTTCGATGATTTCATGGGCAATTCTTTTAACTATCCTGTCCATATCACTCTCATTTAATACTGTCGCTTTTTCTCTCATAGTTTTTTCTCGAAAAATATAGTTTATGACAAAAAAAATGCCTTTCTACTAATAAATAGTAAAAAGGCATTTATAAAAATTTTTAAAGAAATTTATTTTCATTTTCACGCCCTTTTAGTCTCTCCGGACTATTTTAAAGGTTATATTATTTTATCAATAGGTAATATAATAAATTTTTATTCATATTACAATAAAAATAATAAATTTTTCTTGCAGTTCTTAAATGCTTAGATCCAGGAAATTAAAAGATTAAAATTTTTTAATATTATTTTAATCAACCTTTAATTTAACAATATATAATTATATTGACATTTAATATCGATATACTAAAATTTGATTTTAGCTAAAAACTTAAAATGTTTTATTATAAAGTTAAATAACCATATAAAAAAATCATTGTAAAAAGGAGTTTTAAAAAAGTGGGTATCAAATCAATAAAAATCAGAAAATCACTATTAATCTTTTCTTTGTTATTTGTTCTTTGTTCGATACTGATTATCCCGGGTACTCTTCTTGCAGAAGAAACCGAAGAAACTACCACAACAACTCAGGTTGAAGAGAAAATCAATTTTGATATCACCTATCCTGAAATTAAAGCAAAAGACGGCGAACAGTTTTCTTTTAAAGCTGACCTGAACTTTGTAGGAGAAGAAGAATCGACTTTTAATATTACTGCTGAAGCCCCTGAGGGATGGTATGTATCTATTCAGCCATCGTATGAAGCAGTCGATATATCAGCTGTAAAAGTAAAACCCGGCTCAAAAGAAAGCCTGAAATTTGTAGCAATCCCTCTGACCTCACAGGAACCGGGAGATTATATAATAAAGATAAAAGCATCCAATGATGAGCTTAGCGCAGAAGCTGAATTAAAAGCAGTTATAACAGCGACTTATGAACTTGACTTTACTCCTACCAATGGTATGTTTAATACCAAAGCTACTTCAGGAAAAGATAATCATTTTGCATTGCAGCTAAAAAACAATGGCTCTGCAGCAATTGAAAAAATTACATTTACCTCCAGCGGACCTGAAGGATGGACAATGAAATATAATCCTGCTGATATTGAATCGCTTGATGCAGGTAAAACACAGGATATCGATCTTTCAATAACTCCTCCGGATAAAACAATTGCCGGAGACTATATGATTACTTTAAATGTAAACAGTGAAAACAGTACTGACAAAATAGAATTAAGAGTAACTGTCCAGACTCCCACCATATGGGGATGGGTTGGAATTGGAATAATAGCAATTGTAATAATCGGAATCGGATTTATATTCGCAAAACTCGGAAGAAGATAATTATCAACTATAACCAAATTTAACATATGGAAAATTATATAATAACTACTAAAAATTTAATTAAAAAGTACGGTTCAAAAACAGCCGTTGACAACCTTAATCTCAATATTGATAAAGGTTCTATTTACGGATTGCTCGGGCCTAATGGTGCTGGAAAATCTACTATCATATTGATGATACTTGGTTTGACAGAACCTACAGAAGGGTTTATTTCCGTTGCAGATTTTAATCCTATAAAAGAGCCTCTGAAAATAAAGAGGATAACCGGATACCTTCCTGAAAAAGTAGGTTTTTATGAAGATATGAATGCGTTTCAGAATCTGGAATATACCGGACAGTTAAATGGAATCCCTGCCAAAGAGCTTGCCTTAAAAATTGAAGAAAGCCTGAAAATAGTAGGTCTTGAAAATGACAGGAAAAAAATTGTCAAATACTTTTCAAAAGGAATGAAACAGAGACTGGGAATAGCAGATGTTCTTATAAAAGACCCCCAGCTTGTTATCTTTGACGAGCCTACAGAAGGCCTTGATGTGGAAGTAGCAAACCAGATACTTGAGACGATAAGGGAACTCAATAAAACAAAGCAGATCACTTTCCTTATTTCCTCTCATCAGTTAAATCTCGTTCAGAGAATATGCGACAAGGTTGGAATAATGTCTAATGGTAAACTTATAGGTGAAGGAAATGTCAAGGAACTGAGTGACAATACTTTCGGCGGCAATAAATATCAGATTGAAGTCGAGATAATCGGAGACATCCGGAAAGTATCAGAAAAAATAAAGAGCCTTAAAGACATAAAGTCTGTTTCAGTAATTGAAAATTCTTTACTTATCGGAACTGATGAAGATATAAGACAAGAAATTTCAAAAGCGATAACATCTTTGGATAATGTCATTCTTACAAAAATGAATATGAAAGACTTTTCGCTTGAAGATATATACTTAAATTATTTTAAAGAGGTATAAATGAGAAGTATCCTAACTATTTACAGAAAAGAGCTATCAGATTATTTTAGCAGTAAAAAATTCCTTATATTGCTTGGGCTTGTATATATTACAGGCCTGACATCCATATATGTTGCAATTCAAAACATAAGAGCTGCTGCACAGTCTTCTACAGACGCCCTGGTTTTCCTGAAATTATTCACTACATCAGGCGATGTATTACCGTCTTTTCTTTATTTTCTAAGTTTTTTTATACCTATAATCGGCATTGTCTTTGGTTTTGATGCAATAAATTCAGAGAAAAGTTCAAAGAATCTAAGCCGTCTGTTATCTCAGCCGATATACAGGGATAGCATAATAAACGGAAAATTCCTGGCAGGAATAACAACAATGACAATAATTGTAAGCAGCATTATCCTTGTTATAGCCGGAATAGGATTAAGAGTAATAGGAGTCCCGCCCAGCGCCGAAGAAATACTAAGGATAATCATTTTTATTGCCATTTGTGTGTGCTATGGGACTTTCTGGATGTCACTGGCTATGCTTTTCTCGGTTGTGCTTGATAAAACTGCAACATCCATTCTTACAAGTGTGGCTATCTGGATTTTCTTTTTCTTTTTTGTTCAGATAATTGCCAGCGCTATCGCAAATGCAATGGCCCCTCTTGAAAACGCATCGCTTGCAACACAGATAAGAAATTTTAATATCGGCCTTGGAATAAACAGACTGTCACCTTCTTATTTGTTTATGGAATCCATAACAATATTGCTTATTCCAAGCGGGAGTCATTTATTCTTAAGAGCTATCACTACCTCTGATATTTCTAATATGATTTTAAGCCCTCTGTCTCTTGGACAGAGCCTTATCCAGGTATGGCCTCAGATTATTGCGATAATCGCACTTGCCATAATATGTTTTGCCATCTCATATGTAGTTTTTATAAAACAGGAAATAAGATCAACTTAATCAGCAATTTATATAAATATAAAATTATTTATCTTTTAAAAAAGCCGGTTTATGACCGGCTTTTTTATTTGGTTTTAATCTATTTTATTAATTCCAGGCTACTTTTCAAATCTTCAGGAATCTCATCTTTAATATCTATCTTACCTCCGCTAAAAGGATGGATAAAAGTAATTCGAGAGGCATGTAGAAAATGTCTTTTTAATCCGGCTTCACCTGCCAGAATCCCTGATTCTTTGTTGCCATAAATCTTATCGCCTATCACAGGATGCCCTATATGGCTGAAATGGACCCTTATCTGATGAGTCCTTCCTGTTTTGGGATAGACTTCCAGAAGAGAGCAGGAATTAAAGGACTTTTTTACTTTGAATTCTGTTTCGGATTTTCTGCCGATGGCAGATACATCCATCATTTTTCTATTCTTTTTTGACCTTGATATGGGAATATTTATCAACCCCGTTGTTTCTTTGAATCTGCCCAGCACAAGCGCAATATACGTTTTTTTTATTTTTCTTTCCTTGAAAAGAAGGGATAATTTATCATGCGAGCGGTAATCTTTTGCAATAAGGATTATCCCTGAAGTATCTTTATCCAGTCTGTGCACAATGCCTGCACGCATATCATTATCCAGACCGGTTTTGTCATTATAATAAAGGATTGCATTTAATAAAGTATTTTCCCTGTTGCCCGGGGCAGGATGCACGACCATTCCGGGTGGTTTGGAGACTGCTATCATATATTCATCTTCATAGATTATCTTTATATCTATTTTCTGCGGGCAGTAGCGGATTTCATCTTCAGGAGAAGAGTTTATATTGCTTAATACAAATCTCTCTCTGCCATCAATGATATAGCTCTTTGTTATACTCTCAAGACCATTTACTTTAATATTTCCTGACTTGATAAGTTTCTGTACCCTGCTTCTGGACAAACCTATGTCATGTTCGGCAAGAAAGCTGTCTATTCTTTTTCCTTTATCTTTTAATTCTGCAGCTATCTCAATATAGTTTTGCTGATGCAAGAAAGAATTATTCATTATTTGGACCTTTAAATCAGAGCAATCAGTCTTTATTTAAAGACTTTTCCTCTTTTTTAAAAAAGATTTTTATGATTATTATAAAAAGGAGTATAAAACCTATTACCAGAAAGCTATCTGCTCCATTAAAAACAGCGAAATAATTAACCTGTATAAAATCAGTTACTTCTCTTAAAAAAACTCTGTCAAACAAGTTGCCTGTTGCCCCGCCGAGAACAAAACCAAGAGCAATATGGTATATAAAAGAATAAATCCTTAAAGTTACTTTCAGGACAGCAACAAGAATAATTGCAATAAAAGATATTATTATCAGCATATCTGTACTATTCTGAAACATCCCGAAGGCTGCCCCGGTGTTTTTAATATGAGTAATATACAGAAAATCAGGTATTAGTTCTATCTGTGAGCCAATAGGGACTTTATCCATGATCAGTCCTTTTGTCAGCTGGTCAATTATAAATACTGCAACAGCACAAATGGCAAAAACAATATCCAGCTTGAAAAGTCTTAAGCTGTATTTAAAAAATTTATTAACCAATTTTATCTGATAACCTTAACTGAGATTTTTATATTTTCGTTATTTATTTTCACGCTGGCAGAATATATGTCTTCCTTTACATTGAAATTTAAAATATCGGACAATGTTTCTTTTTTAACAAATTCCATATAGTTCCTTATTATATCTTCCGCTTCCCTGCCACATTCTATATGGGTTTCAATGATATTCTCTATTTCAAATCCCGCATCTTTCCTGATATTCTGTATATGGTGTACAAGCTCTCTTATAAAGCCTTCCTGTATTAGTTTTTCATCCAGCAATGTATTTAGTCCCACGGTGAGCTCACCGTCACTCTCAACGCTTATTCCTTCCCTGTCGGCAGATTCAACAAGGATTTCTTCCGGACTTATTTCATACTGAATAGAATCGATAACAAGATTAACAGGTTTATTATTTTTAACTTTTACCGCTACCTGCAAAGGATTCTCAGCTGAAAGAGCCTCTCTTATTTTCGGTAAAAAAGCACCATATCTGGCTCCGAGCAGTTTGAGGTTGGGTTTAATATTATATGAAACAAGTTCATCAAGAGAATTGACAAACAATATTTCTTTAACATTAAGTTCTTCTATTATAATATTTTTAAAATGTTCTAAAGCTTCCCTTTTATCCTTATCTGCATCAGTAAAAACTACGACATTCTTCAATGGCTGCCTTATTTTAAGGCTTGTCTTGCTCCTTACTGCCCTGCCAAGACCTACCACTTTTCTGGCAACGTTCATTTTATAGCTCAGAGCGTTGTCAATCAGGTCTTCACATGCTGATGGATAAGTTTCAAGATGAACACTTTTCTTTTTGTCATCAAGTACTGAAGAAAGATTGAGATATATTTCTTCGCTGGTAAAAGGTATATATGGCGCACTTAATTTTGATATATTTAAAAGGCATTCATAGAGTGTAAGATATGCGCTTACCTTATCGCTGTCTTCTTCACTTTTCCAGAATCTTCTTCTGCTCCTTCTGACATACCAGTTTGAAAGATTATCAACAAATTCCTGTATCAGTCTGCCGCTATCTGTGACATTATATTCTTCCAAAAGTTCATTTACTCTTTTTATAGTTATATTAAGTTCAGAAATTATCCACCTGTCAAGCTCACATCTATTGCTGACATCCAGATTATACTCAGCCGGATTAAAATCATCTATATTGGCATAAATTACAAAAAAGGAATACGTATTCCAGAGAGTAAGAAGGAATTTTCTTATTACTTCATCTACGCCTTTTAATGAAAAGTTCTTTGGAAGCCAGGGAGAAACAGACGTAAAGAGATACCACCTTAAAGCATCTGCTCCCTGCCTGTCAAGGATTTCCCATGGTTTTATTATATTACCTTTGGACTTACTCATTTTTTGTCCGAATTCATCATTTATAAGCCCGAGACAAAGGACATTCTTATAACAGGATTTCTCAAATAAAATAGTTGATATTGTCATAAGGGTATAAAACCACCCTCTTGTCTGATCAATCGCTTCACAAATAAAATCTGCCGGAAAATTTGATTCAAATAATTCCTTGTTTTCAAAAGGATAATGGTACTGTGCATATGGCATGGACCCGGAATCAAACCATACATCTATTACTTCCGGTGTTCTTTTCATTTCAGAACCACAGATGCTGCATTTTATCTTTATATCGTCAACATAAGGCTTGTGCAGATCAATATTGTCAGGGACATTGGTGCCAAGTTCTTTCAGCTCCTTTATGCTGCCAATGCAAATTTTATGTCCTGACTCGTCCTGCCAGATAGGCAAGGGAGTCCCCCAGTATCTTTCTCTTGTAAGTGCCCAGTCTATATTGCTTTCCAGCCATTTCCCATACCTGCCATATTTAATATGTTCAGGATACCAGTTTATATCGTCATTGGATTTTAATAATTTCTCTTTTATTCTTGATGTGCTTATATACCAGCTTTTCTTTGCATAATAAATGAGCCTGCTGTCACATCGCCAGCAAAAAGGATAAGAGTGAGTCACTTTCTGGGTTTTAAACAGAAGTTTTCTTTCTTTTAAATCTTTTATTATCTCAGGATTTGCATCATTTATAGCAATTCCTGCAAATTTTTCCACGTTGTTTTTAAAGAAGCCCGACTCGTCTACCATTTGAACAACTGGAAGATTATTTTCTTTACCCACAATCATATCTTCTTCACCAAAAGCAGGGGCTATATGGACTATTCCTGTTCCTTCCTGGGCTGAAACATAATCACCATGTATGATTTTAAAGGCATTTTCATTGCCTTCAGCATAATTGTATACAGGTTCATATTCATGGCCGAGTATACTGCTCCCTTTTATCTTTTCGATAATTTTAAAATCAGAGGTGAAATCAAATACACTTTCTACAAGATTTTCATCAAGCAATAAAAATTCATTATTATATTTTACCCATACATAAGTTGCATTTTTATTGATGGCACAGGCAACATTGGATATCAGCGTCCATGGAGTAGTAGTCCATACAAGCAGAAACCTGTCTTTCTGGTTCTTTAAAGGAAATCTGACGATGACAGTATGGTCATCCACATCTTTATATCCCTGTGCAACCTCATGGGACGAAAGCGCAGTTCCGCATCTGGGACAGTAAGGCACGATCTTGTAGCCTTCATATAGCAGGCCTTTATTCCATATGCTTTTTAGAATCCACCATATTGTTTCAATATATTCATTTTTAAAAGTAAAATAAGCATTATCAAGGTCAATCCAGAAGCCTATCCTTTCTGTCATTTTTTTCCATTCATCTTCATACTTCATCACACTTTCCCTGCAAAGTTGATTGAACTTTTCTATTCCTATATCTTCAATCTCTTTTTTGGAATTAATGCCTAATTTTTTTTCAACTTCTATCTCTACCGGAAGCCCGTGGGTATCCCATCCTGCTTTTCTTGCAACATAATATCCCTTCATTGTTTTGAACCTGGGGAAAATATCTTTAAAAACACGGGAAAGCACATGATGGACTCCTGGTGCACCGTTTGCAGTAGGCGGGCCTTCATAAAATATGAATTTTTCTTTATCTTTATTTAAATTAAGACTTTCTTCAAATATCTTTTCTGTTTTCCAGAAATCTAATATTTTTTCTTCAAGCTCTACAAAGTTTACGCTGCTGGTTACCTTATTAAACATTAATGAAAAACCTCTTTATAATAAAAATATAATAATTGTAAAACATTATCATGCAAATTCTATTTCATTGCTGAATATCTTAATGATTTTATATAAATAAGCCTGATTTGTGAAGTAAAATATTGTTTATAAAAGCACTCATTCAGACAGTAAAAGACTTTTTAAAATCTCTGCAGACTTTACTGACTTGGCTTTATAATGATTGTTAAAATAAATAAGCGTTTTTTTATTTTGTTTTGATGCATCAGCTATCACCGGCACCCATTCCTGAAGCTGTTCCTTTGTGTACATGTAGTCATATCTTTCATATGCTTCTTTGTGGTTCCACCATTTTTCTTTATTGCGTCCGTGAAATCTTAAATAAAAGCAATTGCCTGTAATTATCTCGGTCCTTGGAATTAAACCTGGAAGATCAGGTTCATCAACATTGCAGAAGCTTATATCATTGATCTGCAGAAAATTAATTACTGAATCTTTTATCCATTCCCTGTTTCTGAATTCTATAACAGATTCATACTGGTCAAAATTCAGTTTTAAATATTTAAGGTAATCAAGATTTCTTGTACTGAATCTGAATGAATAAGGAAACTGAAATAATAAAACCCCCAGCTTCCCGTTCTGCTTCAGTGGAAATAAAGCTTTTTTGAAAGCATCTATATCATCCTTTGATGCATCCCTGGTATGAGTTATCGATGAGTGCGCTTTAAGCGAAAAAATGAAATCATCTTTCGTTTTGCTTTGCATTTTTGAAATAAGAAAAGCATTTGGAATAGAATAATATGTGGAATTTACTTCAACTGTATTAAAAAACATACTGTAATAATTAAGATACCCTGCCGGACCAGTACCGGCAGGGTAAAAAACATCTTCCCAGTCTTTATAAGAATATCCGGATGTCCCTATAAAAAGACTATTCATTTTTAAAAATAAAAATTTAAATGAATGTATTAATTTCGCTTAGAATCCTGTCTTTTGACATTGCTCCCACAAGCTTCTTCGCAACTTGTCCGTCTTTAAAAAGCAGTAAGGTGGGTATACTTGTAATACTGAATTTAATAGCTGTATCTCGGTTTTCATCAACATTAAGTTTTCCGACTTTTAACAAGCCCTTCTTTTCTTCAGATAACTTTTCCACTTCCGGAGCAATCATTTTGCAGGGACCACACCACACAGCCCAAAAATCCACAAGAACCGGGATATCCGATTTTATAACTTCGCTTTCAAAATTTGAATCAGTGAATTCCGTAACCATTATTTCTCCCTCCTAATTTTAATTTGAGCTATAATTTTATACAAAATAATTTATTATTGTAAATATTATTTTTATTTTATTTAAATAATCAAAAGTACTCAACAATTTCAATCTTGTCAGTATTAATGAAGACTACTTCACGTTTCTGCATTTCTTCTTTGTCGTCGGTAGAATAATTTATGGGATAAACAATTGCATCCGTTACCGGGATGAATTTATCGACTTGTGCAGAAAAATAATCGCTCAGTCTCCCATCTGCCATATGGTGGACATAGCCTATGATTACCGCACTATCAGTTTTTATCCTGACCTTTGTTTTTTCTTTATCTATCTGCATAAATCAAATTATGATCAACGATAGAATTACTAATCAGTTAATAATAACAGAGCTGAAAAATCAAGTCAATTTGGCATAAAGGTAATATTATATATTAA
>DBPS01000025.1:82695-99067 GCA_002304935.1 Candidatus Humimicrobium oleiphilum
AACTCTGAAAAATTCATCGGAATTGCCAATGAAAAAGGAACAGCAATAATTGAAAGAGACTATTGCCATGAAAATAAAAAAGACCGATATTCATGGATATATTTTATCTCAGATAAAAAATGGGAATCTGAATATAAAGTAATGAGGTGTTTTTATTGCAATTCCAGTAATATAAAAATTTTCTAAAGATCTTTTTCTCCGGCATCTTTTGCAACAAGGCAGCTGGCTCTGTAAAGAGACTGGAAAGTNNACATCGGTTATTTCCAATTCTCCCCTGTCTGAAGGTTTCATATTGCGTGCAATCTCAAATACCTCATTGTCATACATATAAAGACCACATACGGCATAATTGGATTTTGGATTTTTGGGTTTTTCTTCTATTGAAACTATTCTATTTTCTTTTATTTCAGCAACTCCGAACCTCTCTGGATCCGGAACTTCTTTTAAGAATATCTTGGCACCTTTAGGCTGATCAATGAAATCCTGAACATGTTTACCCACATTATCCTGGACAATATTATCGCCCAGTATTACAAAAATTTTTTCTCCTTCTGCAAAATTTTCTGCAAGTTTTAATGCATCAGCTATTCCCCCTTCCCCTTCCTGGTAAGTATATGAAATATCTTTCAGGCCGAATTCTCTTCCATTTCCCAGAAGTCTCAGGAAATCACCAGCATGATTTCCGCCGGTAACTATCAGTATGTCTTTTATTCCGGCGCTTACAAGTGTCATTATGGGATAATATATCATTGGTTTATCATAAACCGGCAATAAATGTTTGTTGGTTACTTTCGTACATGGAGAAAGACGGGAACCCAGCCCTCCGGCAAGAATTACACCTTTCATTTTTTAAACCTCCTGTTTTATTTCCTACTTAAGATATCTTATTTTCTTAAAAAATATACGATAAAAAAAACAAGTGCAAGAATAATGCAATAAATAGCAAAAAAGTTTAAATTTCTTTTCGCAGAAAGCTTCAGCAGAAATTTTATTGCAAATAATCCTGAAACAAATGCAGCAACAAATCCTACTATAAGCGGGATAATTGAAAAGTCGCCTGACAATGAATCCTTTGCTTTCAAGAAGTCATAAAGCTCAAAAACAAATGAGCCAAAAATAACCGGAATAGAAATAAGAAATGAAAATTTTACAGCTTTTTCTCTTTTAATACCAAAAATCCTTGCAGAAGATATGGTAAGGCCTGAACGTGAAACTCCTGGGAGTATTGCAACTGCCTGGCCTATTCCTGTAATGAAAGCTATAAAATAATTTAGTTTTTTCTCTTTATTATTTTCTGCGATATATCTGCTTTCATTTCTTCTTCCAATATATTCAAATAAAACAAGGACTGCAGCTGTTAACAATAGGAAAAAGGCTGCAAAAATAGGTTGAAAGAAAATATTTTCAATAATATCGTTTATAAAATAGCCGGCTATGGCTGCAGGGATTATGGCTATTATTACAAGTAAGGCCATTATGAAATCTTCATCTTTGCGTAATCTTCTGATAAATAACCCTTTAAAAAAGGATTTTATTATATTTATCATATCCCTGAATAAAATTATAAAAAGAGATAGCAGTGTTCCCAGATGAAGTAAAACTGCAAAAAAAAGTGAAGGCTGTTCCCATTTAAAAAAATAGGGGAAAATTACCAGATGTCCGGAACTGCTGACCGGGAAAAATTCAGTAAGACCCTGAATTATTCCCAAAACTGCTGATTTTAATACTTCCATTTCAACATAGTCTTTCTATAAATATTTTTACTAATTTCCACTGATTGCTATATCTCTTATTACAATTGAAGGGCTGCCGATAAACCCGCCTGAAGGGAAAAATTTCAAATCATTTCCAATACATTCTATCTTTTTACAAAAACTCATAAGATCCGATGCAATCGTTACTTCTTTTACGGGGTCATCTATGCTGCCATTCTTAATTAGGACACCTTTTGCACCGACACTTAAATCTCCTGAAACAGGATTGGCACCAGAATGCATTCCGATAACATCGATGACATAAAAACCTTCATCTATTCTGCTTATTATCTCACTGACATCCTTTTTGCCAGGCTCAATATAAAAGTTTGAAATACCGACTGTCGGAGGTATTCTGTAAGATGCTCTTGAAGCATTACCTGTGCTTTGCTTATTATCTTTTCTTGCAGTATAGCAATCATAAAGATAAGTCTTAAGAATGCCTTTCTCAAATACTGTAGTTTTTCCCTTATTTATTCCTTCAGCATCAAAAGGCTTTGAAGAAAATCCGTCTTCCATTATTCCGTTATCATAAATATTCAAATCGATATCAAATATTCTTTCATTAATTTTCCCTTTAAAAAGAGATTTGCCTTTTTGAACCGCATCAGCCGTAACTGCTGATGCAATTACGCCGAGAAATTGTGAAGCTGTTATAGGATCAAGTATTATGGTAGAAGATTTTGATTTTATTTTTCTGGCACCAAGAAGCATGGTAGACCTTTTTACAGCTTCTTCTGCAACATCCTCCAGATTAAAGCTGCCCGGATCTCTGCCGTATGAAAAACCAAAACCTGTTGATGTATCATCATCTTTTCTGGCAATAAGATTTAAAAATATAAAAGAGCTTGTCTGCAGCAGACTTCTTTTAAATCCGGAAGAATTTAGAATAACTGTTTCATACAGGCTGTCACTATAGCTTAGAGAGTCTACACCTATAATTCTTTTATCTTTTTTCCTGGAAATTTCTTCAACATATTTGAGCATGTTTATTTTTTTATCAACAGAATATTCGTTAAAACTCTCGCTATATAAAAAATTTTCAATATTTTTATTTAAAACATAACGGCTTTCTTTCTCCTGGGGGATCCCGTTATATTCATCTGCTCCGGAAGCTCTTGCGTTTAAAACCGCTTTATCGATACAATCTTTTATTTTGCTATCCTCAAAAGAATTGATCCACGCATATCCTGCTTTTTTATCCTTGAATATCCTTATGCCTACACCGCTGGTATCCGAGTGTGAAAGCGATTCAACCGATTTATTATATACTTCAATCTCGTTATCTATGGAAGCAGATATGTAAATCTCAAAATCATCAATATATTTGTCTTTAAAAAATAAAGATATATTTTCAGCTTTTTTTATTAGTTTATTTTTTGAATCCAGGCTGATTTTCACTATATTTCCGTCCCTCCTACTGTTATACTGCTAACAAGAATCGTAGGCTGCCCGACTTCATTTGCAATAGACTGTCCGTTTTTCCCGCAAAAACCTGGTGAGAATTCAAGATTATTCCCAACCATTTCAATCTTTTTTAAAATTTCAGGACCGCTGCCTATTAATGTTGCTCCTTTTATGGGTTCGCATAGCTTCCCTTTCTTAACAATGTATCCTTCACTGATACCAAAAACAAAATCACCGGTTGCCGGATCTACCTGCCCTCCTGCAAACTCTTTCGCATATATTCCGTCATCAACACTCTTGATAATGTCTCCAGGTTTATCTTTACCGGCATCTATAAACGTATTGCTCATCCTCGGGTAAGGGATGTCTCTGTAAGACTGCCTCCTTGCATTTCCGGAAAGAGGTATGCTCATTTTTTTTGCAGACTTATAGTCGGTAAGATATGAGAGCAAAACTCCTTCTTTTATCAGCTGGTTTCTTTTTGCAGGGTATCCTTCACCATCAAATTTATAAGAACCCCAGTGATATTTTAAAGTAGAATCATCTACTGCATTCACGCATTCAGATGCAATCTTTTTTCCGATTTTGTTTTTAAAAACAGAAGCATCTTTAACTACTGCATCAGCTTCAAGACTGTGACCGCAAGCTTCATGAAATATAACCCCTCCAAATCCCGGACCAATGATTACAGGCATTGTCCCTGTAGGCGCATTTACTGCATCAAGCATTCTTACAGCTATTTCGGCAGCCTGCTTTGCAACATCATCCGGCTTCTTTTTTGAAAAAATCTCCATTCCCCTGGTAAGGGCATAAGATTTATATCCTGTTCTTATTTCACCTGATTTCATTGCAATTACATTGGCAGCCATAAATGTTTTTACTGATTTATTTTCACATAAATAACCTTCTGAATTTGCAATAAACTCATATTCTTCAACATCATTTATTACAGAAGTGACCTGAATTATTTTTTCTGAAACATCCCTTGCTGCATTATCTGCAGCAATAAGATATTCTGCTTTTTGTTCAGGGTTAACAAGATTGGGGTATTTTAGTATTCTGGTGCCATAGCCGCTTTTTCTTTTATTCAGATTTAAGATATTTATTTTTTGGGAATTATTTATTGCAGATCTTACTATTCTTGCACTTTCTGCCAGTCTTTCTTCATCAACTGAATCAATGAAAGCATAATAAGTGCTGTCATTGAATATAAGCCTCAGGCCACATCCTGTTTCATAACCACTTGAAACATTTTCAATTTTATTATCATCTAATCTTAAGTTATTTGAGATTTTGCTTTGAATAAATATATCAGCGAAATCCCCGCCACTTTCAAGTAAAAGATTTAAGATTTTTTTAACAGTTTTCTTGCTTATCAAAAATAAACTTTCCGTTCAGTAAATAGGTAATAAACGTAAGTCCCTCAATTATTCCAGATAATCGCTGACTTCTTTTGCTTTTTCTTTTCCTTTGCTTATTTTTTCACTTAATATATCTTTTGCATGACTTATTTTTTCTTTTCCTTTTTCAATAAATTCACTGCTTTTCCCTTTTAAGTCTGTTACCTTTTCTTTGCTTTTATCAACAAAATCTTTAGCTTTATCTGAGATTATCTCATAATTCTTTTTGCCTTTTTCAATTAATTCTTCACTTTTTTCTTTTATATCTTTTCTGATTTCTTTTCCGGCTTTGGGAGCATATAGCATGCCTACAACCGCTCCGGCAGCAAAGCCAGCAAGTAATGAGAAAAAAACAGGTAAAAAAACACTTTTTTCATTATTTCGATTTTCGTTACTCATTTAACCCTCCTTGGATTTATCCTTAATATTTTTTTCATCATTTGACATAGCCTGCATTATGCCTGCAAAAGTACTGATTATTTTTATAACCGGGCTTGTGACTAGTATTCTTGCCAGCTTTATGACTTTTTCCAATTGTAAAACTATCGAGCTTACATTTTGCGTAATCTCATTGATGCTTCCTATCTCACTGTTAAGCTTCGAAACAGTCTGATTTAAGTTTTCTACGACAGGAAAAAGGCTGGTATCAAGTTTCTCAGCCAGCTTTCTTATTTTTATCAGTAGTTTTACAAGAGGTATCGATATGATTATGCCTGCCAGAGCAAAAACCGATATCAGTATTATGGAAATTATACCTACTATTTCAAGAGATGTCATTTTAAACCTCTGATTATTAATTAAAAATATTAATATATCTGATCATGCTTTTTTATTATATTAATTTTATTTATATTATTCAAAAAAATGTAATTCTATTTTATAATTCATGTGATTCAGATAGAGTATTTAATTAATTTCATGTTTATTTTTCTAAGATAATGATTATGGGAATTATTTTAGCATGTTTATAAAATTATAAAAAAAGGTCAAAATGAAACAAAATTCAAAAAAAGTTAAATCAATCATCCTGTCGTTTCTTTTATTAGTGTTTACTTTTTCTGTAATGTTTACGGCATCGTCATGTTTTGCAGGTTCAGATTCTGGTATTAATGCAAATACTGCTGCTGAAGAAGATATGGAAGATGCTGAAATCTCTGATGAAATTGAAGAAGAAGTGGTGGAAGCTGTAAAAAGTGAAGATCTGACTGATTATGACAATGCAAATGTGGGAGCAGAGATAAAAGGGGCTATTCCAGGATTTCTTTGCACAAATAAAGATAATATAATTACCGTTGAAGTTAAAAACACTTCAGATTTTACCTGGAGAGTTGATTCCAGATATCCTGTAAAGATTGCTTATCATTATTATGGCCAGGATGTAGATGCAAATGATTATGACGGTACTTCAAGAAGTGTGTTTGAAAAAGACGTGGAACCGGGAGAGACGGCAAAAGTTGATGTACTGGTAAATGATATCACTCAGCCGGGAAACTATGTCCTTCAGATAGATCTTGTTCTTGAAGGAAAATACTGGTTTTCTTCAAAGGGAGTTGAAATGCTGGAAAGTCCGGTATTTTTCTCGGAATGTGGCCAGTAATTATGACAGCTAATAGCAGATTGTAAATCTATTCTGAAAATAATAAGATTTTTTATAATAATTAAATTAAGCCTGGAAAGAATTTTACTTCATTCCAGGCTTTATATTTATGCCCTTTATTTATATTTGATTAATTAAAATTATTTTTTATATAGACAATTTGCGCTATTGATTTATATTGAATTTTTTCCCTACCAGGTTTTCATATGCAGTTATATATCTTTCAGATGTTTTCAATATAATTTCTTCTGGTAATTCGGGTGGAACTGAATTTCTGTCCCAGCTGGATGACAAAAGATAATCCCTTAAAAACTGCTTGTCAAAACTCTTCTGGGATTTTCCGACTTTATAGTCATCTTTAAACCAGAACCTTGATGAGTCAGGAGTCAGAACTTCATCGGCAAGAATAATGTTTCCGTTTAATAAACCGAATTCAAATTTTGTATCTGCAATAATTATTCCCCGATTTATAGCATAGTCTGAAGCACTTTTATAAATATCTATACTTTTATTTCTTATCAGCTCCATTGTTTCTTTTCCGAACCTGTCAGCAGCTTCCTTAAAACCAAGGGGCATATCATGACCTTCAGATTCTTTTGTGGTTGGAGTAAAAATGGGTTCAGGGAATTTTGCACAGAATTGAAGATCTGCCGGAAGTACTTCGTCCCCTACTTTGCCGGTATTCTGATACTCATTCCATGCTGAACCGGTAATATATCCCCTGACTATACATTCTACAGGAAGGATATCCAGTTTTTTTACTATTACTGATCTGCCCTTAAGGATTTCTTCATAATTCCTTAGTTCACCGGGAAATCTGTCAAAATCTGATTCAACTATATGGTTTTCTGCTTTATTATTCAGATAATTAAACCAGAACAGGGAAATCTGGTTTAGAAGTATCCCTTTATATGGGATAAGTGATGGAAGTACATAATCAAAAGCTGAGATCCGGTCTGTAGTTACAATTAGAAGATTTTCTCCAGTCTCAAATACTTCTCTGACTTTCCCTGTTTTTATTTTTTTTAATCCCTTTATTTCAATACTGCCTATTGTCTTCATTCTTCCTCCTGGGTTTGTTTTATTTGTAAAATCAATTATTTTTTGTTTCTTGTACTTTTCTGATAAAAATTTATCAATTCTTTAGTGGTATTATATAGAAGTTCATCTGCCTTCTCTATTGCATCGCTTAAATCCATCGGTTTGTTGATAATTGAAAAATTCCCTGCAAAGAGCTCACTGTTTTCCCGCGACATATTTTTTCTGTCAGACAAAACAGAACCATTTATTGTTATGACTGGTATGCTGTATTTTTTTGCAAGACTTGCGACTCCAAAAGCACTTTTCCCGAAAAAAGTCTGCCTGTCAAATGCGCCCTCTCCAGTAATAACAAGGTCTGTTCCTTTTATTTTTTCTTCCAGACCTGTTACATCCATAACTATATTTACCCCTATCCTTAATTTTGCATTAAGGAAAGCAACCATACCGCCTCCCAGACCTCCGGAAGCACCCGCCCCTTTAAGGTCTCTTATATTTTTTCCCAGGCCATCCTTTATGACTTTGGCAAAATTAATCAGTCCACGGTTAAGTTCTCTAATCATTTTTGAATCAGCCCCTTTCTGAGCTGCATAGACATAGGCTGCCCCGTTTTTTCCTGTCAGAGGATTTTCCACATCACATGCACACTCAAACACAACATCCGATGCCTTCTTATATAATCCCGATATATCTATTTTTTTTATTCTAAGAAGCTGTTTTCCTCCAAAACCAAGCAAATTTCCATCTTCGTCGTAGAACCTGATGCCCAGTGCCTGAGCCATCCCCATTCCGCCGTCATTTGTTGCACTTCCACCTATACCGAGAATTATTTTTTTTGCATTATTTTCAATTGCTTTTTTAATCAGCTGCCCGGTCCCGTAAGTAGTTGTCTCCATGGGATTTCTTTTTTCGAAAGGAATCATCCAGAGTCCGGATGCAGCAGCCATTTCAATCACAGCTATATTACTTTTAAGCATCCCGAATCTGGTTTCAATATCTTCACCAAGAGGATTTTTTACGACAGCTTTGATATATCTGCCACCAAGACTTTCAACCAATGTTTCAAGAGTACCCTCTCCCCCGTCTGCCATCGGATTTAATTCAGTAATGACTGATTCATCCAGATCTTTTATTGCCCCTGCTATTATATTACAGACCTGGTTGGCGTTCAGACTACCTTTATACTTGTCACATGCAATCAGTATTTTAAGCATTAAGTATATTTAATTAAATAATTTGATTTTAACCTATTGTTGCCATCTCCAAAGCTGAAGAACAAATACAATTTCTGCTTTTGCTTACTTTGGGGATAGCTTTAAACAATAATTTACGAAGCTTGTCATTATTATCGTTAAAAACTTTTATAACTTCTTCATAAGTAACAGGTTTTATTTCAGGATTTCCTTCAAGGCCGGCATCATAATCAGTAATAAGAGAGATATTGACATAACAGATTTCCATTTCCCTTGCCAGATAACATTCGGGATACTGTGTCATATTAATGACTTCCCAGCCCTGGGAGGAAAACCATCTGCTCTCTGACTTTGTTGAAAATCTAGGTCCCTGAACTATGACAATTGTTCCTTTTTCATGATATGGGATTTTGATTTCAGAAGCACTCTGGATTACTATTTCCCTTAAGTCCGGACAATAAGGATGGGCAGATGACACATGCCTGGTAACAGGACCATCATAAAAAGTATCTTTTCTTGAATTTGTCCTGTCTACAAACTGGTCGCAGATTACAAAATCTCCCGGTTTTATATTCGGCTGCAGGCTGCCCGCAGAACAGGGCCCGAACAATCTTTTTACGCCTATCTTTTTCATTGCATAGACATTGGCTCTGTAATTAACCATATGAGGAGGAAATGAATGGTTTCTTCCATGTCTGGGAAGAAAAGCGACATTTATTCCTTCATATTCACCAATGATTATTTTATCTGAAGGAGAGCCATAAGGTGTTTCAACATAGAATTCATCCTTGATATCAAGGAATGAATAGAAACCTGAACCTCCGAATACGCCTATTTCAACATTTGGTAATTTTTTCATTTTGGTCCTTTCATAAATTATTTAATTTAAAATGGTCAGCCAGACTTATTGAAAAATCCAAACTTTCAGTGAATGATATCATATAAATTTCAGTTATTTTTTACAAACCCAATTTTAACAGGAAGTCTGATTATGCCTGATATTTTATATATATAATTATTTTTTTATTTTCTGATAATATAATAATAAATAAGATAAATTAAAAAAGGAAAATATGGAGATTATTAATATAAAGAGTGTTCAAAGAGTTGAATTTATAGATATTACAGGAGAGATAGAGAAGATAATATATAGCTCTGGAGCTTTAAACGGTCTGGTATGTCTGTTTGTCCCTCATACCACAGCTGCCCTGACTTTAAATGAAAACGCAGATCCTTCTGTTAAAAATGACATTAAAAACAAGTTGGAAAGTATGATACCCAGAAATGACAATTATGCACATAGTGAAGGAAATTCTGATTCACATCTGAAGGCAAGTATTTTCGGGCCAAGCCTTACTCTGATTATCTCCAAAGGCAGCCTTGTTCTGGGAACATGGCAGGGAATATATTTTTGTGAGTTTGACGGACCCCGTAACAGAAAATTATACATCAGGATAATAAAAGACAATGACTCTGTTTGATAATATAAATAAAGAAACAGCAAAAAATTCAAAATATGCACCGCTTGCAGACAGAATCAGGCCGGAAAGCCTTAATGATTTTGTCGGTCAGGAGCATCTTTTCGGAAAAGACAAGGTGCTCAGAAAAATAATTGAAAATGACAATTTGAGCTCAATGATATTCTGGGGACCTCCAGGCAGCGGCAAAACTACTGCTGCAAATATCATTAAGGAAAAAACCAAAAACAAATTCCTTTCATTTTCAGCAGTTACCTCAGGAATAAAACAGATAAAAGAAATAATGGACATCGCTGCCCGGGAAATAGAAATAACCGGTTTTAAAACAATTTTGTTTATTGATGAAATACACAGATTCAATAAAGCACAGCAGGATGCATTTCTGCCGTTTGTGGAAAAAGGAATTATAATATTATTAGGGGCTACAACCGAAAATCCTTCATTCGAAATAAATTCTGCGCTTCTCTCAAGATGCAAGGTATTTGTATTTAACAGGCTTACAGATGAAAATATAAGTTTTCTTATTAAAAACGCTGTCAGTGACAAAATAAGAGGTTTTGGTGAGCTCGATATAAAAATTGATGATAATACCATTAGCTTCATTTCCAGGTTCGCTGATGGTGATGCCAGGATTGCATATAACATTCTCGAACTTTCGGTACAGATGACAACAGGTATGGATAAAAAGAATATTGATATAAAAATACCTGATATTGAAAGAATAATCCAGAAAAAGATGCTTCTGTATGATAAAAACGGAGAAGAACATTATAACCTCATATCTGCATTGCACAAAAGTATGAGAGGAAGCGATCCTGATGCAGCTGCATACTGGACTATAAGGATGATTGAATCAGGGGAAGACCAGCTTTACATTATAAGAAGGATAATAAGGTTTGCGACTGAGGATATAGGTCTTGCCGATACTAATGCCTTAACTGTTTCTCTTGCAGCAAAGGAAACTTTCCAGTTCATAGGTCCGCCCGAAGGTAATCTTGCAATAGTAGAAGCAGCAATATACTGTGCCATGGCTCCCAAAAGCAACTCACTTTATATGACATATAATAATATAATGAAGGATATTGACAGATATCTTTCTCTTCCTGTTCCACTGCATATCAGAAATGCACCCACAAAGCTTATGAAAGAGACGGGTTATGGAAAAGGATATGCTTACCCGCATGATTTTAAAGATGCAATAGTCAGCCAGTCATATCTTCCTGAGGAAATCATGAACAGGCAGTTTTATTTTCCCACTGAGAGAGGATTTGAAAAAATTCTGAAGGAACGATTAAACAAAATAAAAGAATATAAGAAAAAGCTTGGCAAATAAATCAAAACTAAAACTGACTTTATTTAAATCATGTCTGGACCAGATTATACGTCCCCAAAATTCAGATTAGACCAGATTATACGTCCCCAAAAGTTCAGCAATCTGTATTGTATTTAATGCAGCCCCTTTTCTCAGCTGGTCACCAACGACCCACATGCATATGCCATTGGAGCATGAAATATCTTCCCTTATTCTTCCTACAAAAACATTGTCCCTGCCTGAAGAGTCAAGCGTTGTTGGATATATTTTATTTTTAAAATCATCTTTTAATGTAATTCCTGGAGCATTTTTAAAAACTTCCATGCATTCAGCGACCGTAAGTTTTCTTTCGGTTTCAATATTTATAGATTCCGAATGGGATGTAAGGACTGGGACTCTAACAGTTGTAGCTGAAATCATGATGTTACCGTCCCCCATTATTTTTCTTGTCTCATTTGTCATTTTCATTTCTTCTTTTGTGTAGCCGTTATCCATAAAAACATCTATATGGGGTATGACATTATATGCTATTCTCTGGGGAAAGATTTCATTTACTATTTCACTGTCTCTTTTATTAATAATTTTTTCAATCTGCTGCTGTAGCTCTATTATCCCTTTGGCTCCTGCTCCTGATACAGCCTGGTATGTGCTTACAACCACTCTTTTTATCTTTGAAAGATCATAAATAGGTTTTAAGGCAACAACCATTATTATGGTGGAACAATTGGGATTTGCTATAATGCCTTTATGCAACTTTACATCATCAGGATTTACTTCTGGAACTACAAGAGGAACGTTCTCATCCATTCTGAAAGCGCTGCTGTTATCTACGACTATTGCCCCGCTTTCAACTGCATAAGGAGCAAATTCAGTCGATCTTGAAGCACCAGCTGAAAACAAAGCAATGTCTATGTTCTTAAAAGAATCCTTTTTTAATTCTTTTACTTCCAGTTCCTCGCCCATAAATCTGATTCTCTTACCAGCCGACCTTGAAGAAGCCAGAGGAACAAGATTTTTAACAGGCAGTTTTCTTTCTTCGAGAATAGACAGGAAAACATTGCCCACAGCTCCTGTAACACCTGCAATAGCTATATTATATTCTTTCAAAAAATCCTCCTGATATATTTATTCTTTTTCCAGGGTAAAACACTCATGCAGCAATTTAACTGCTTCTTTCACTCTGTCTTTTCTTAGCACGCAGGAAATGATTATCGGTGATGTTGAAATCATTTCAATATTTATATTATTCTCACCAAGACATGAAAACATCTTGGAAGCAACTCCGGGGTGTGATTTCATTCCCGCACCCACTATTGATACTTTTGCTATATCGGTATCTATCTGAACAGATTCAATGCTAAATGTTGTTTTCATTTTTTCAATTACTTTCTTTGCTATATCAAGATCCTCATTTTTGATAGTCAGTGAAATAGCTGCTTTCCCTTTTTCACTGACATTCTGCACTATCATATCAACATTGATATGTGCTGCTGCAAATTCACTGAACAGCCTGGCTGCAACACCAGGTTCATCAGGAATCCCAAAAACTGATATCTTCACCTGATTAGTATCATATGAAACTCCGGAAACAACTGCCTGTTCCATTTTATCATTAAAACCTTCTGTATCCATAATCCAAGTCCCTTCATTATTATTAAAACTGGATCTTGCATGAATTATAACTCCATGATTTTTAGCATATTCAACTGCTCTTAAATGTAGCACTTTGGCACCTGAAGATGCAAGCTCCAGCATTTCATCATATGACAATTTATTTATTTTTCTGGCATCAGGTATTACATTGGGGTCAGCTGTAAATACACCATCAACATCAGAAAAAATCTCACAATATTTTGCATCAAGAGCAGCTGCAAGCGCAACCGCTGTTGTGTCTGAACCGCCTCTTCCAAGTGTAGTTATATCGCCCTTTTCAGTGATTCCCTGAAAGCCGGCAACTATTACTATATTCCCATTGGAGAATTCACTTAATATTCTTTCTTTTCCCACATCAAGTATCTTTGCTTCAGAAAAAGTGTCATCAGTAAGAATACCCACCTGATACCCCGTAAGAGAAACTGCTTTTGATCCTTTTTCTATAATAGCCATCGCAACCAGGGAACTTGATACCTGCTCCCCTGTAGATAAAAGCATATCCATTTCTCTTCTGGAAGGCTTTTCAGAAATCTTTGCTGAAAGCTCTATTAAGTCATCAGTAGTATCCCCCATTGCAGAAACAGTAATGACAACATTTTTGCCTTCTTTATTTGCTTTAATTGCTCTGTCTGCCACATTATTTATTTTTTCAACAGTACCGACAGAAGTACCTCCGAATTTCATTACAACTATATTATTTTCATCCATAAACCACCAATTAATGATTAAAAAATTAATTTTTTAGCAATTATATAATAAAATCCGTTAACTGCAAGCAGAGAAGTATTTACAGATTCATAAAATAAACATAAAAATGTTATAATTAATAATGCTTTTTTATCTTTTTAATAATAAATAATAATCAGGAGGAGAAATGCCGGATTTAAAAACTTCTTATATTGGAATTATCCTGAAAAATCCATTAATTCTCGGCGCCTGCAATATAAGTGAAAATACAGATTCAGCCAAGATGCTTGAAGAAGATGGAATAGCAGCTATTGTTTTTAAATCATTATTCGAGGAACAGATAATACTTGAAAGAATTCAGTTAAGTGAATTCAGAGATGAATATGCAGAGAGACATGCCGAAATGATTTCAGTTTTTCCTTCCATCAGCCATGGAGGACCCAGGGAGCATTTATTTAAATTAAAAAAATTGAGAAACGCAGTAAATATCCCTCTTTTAGCCAGTCTGAACTGCATAAACAAAAATACCTGGACAGATTATGCAAAACAACTTGAAGAAACCGGAGTCGATGGTCTGGAGCTTAATTTCTTTTCATCCCCTGCCGTGATGAATCAGGAGAAAACCACAGATATTGAAAAAATGCAGATTGATACTGTGGAATCTGTAATCTCATCGGTAAACATACCCGTAAGCATAAAAATGAATTATTTCTACACAGATATCGGCAGAATCATATCTGAACTGACAGAAATCGGTGTCAAAGGCTTTGTTTTCTTTAATAAAGTTTTTACTCCTGAGATAAATATAGAAATTGAAGATTATTTTTATCCCATGGCTATTTCCTGCAAGTGTGAAAATAAAATACCTTTAAGATTTACAGGCATGCTTTCCTCAAAAATCGATGCAGATATTTGTTCAGGTACAGGAATTTTTGATGCAAAAGATGTTATTAGTATGTTGCTAAGCGGGGCATCCTGTACACAGATGGTTAGTTCTTTATACAAGAACAAGCTTAAAAATATCAGCAGTATCCTTTCAGAGATAAACCAATGGATGGAAAAACATGGTTATGCGGGTATTGAAGATTTTAAAGGCAGGCTTTCAAAGAAAAATGTAAAAGATCCTTTTTTCCTTGAAAGAGAGCAGTACATAGATATCCTGAATAATAATGAAACCATAATAAAAAAAGAATATAAAATATAAATAAAATACTGTTTTCGATATTCCCGGGCATGAAAGATAAAATCTGTCAGTATGATTAATATGCTATGAACAATATCTGGCGATATATAATAAAAAACTGGCATGATTTCAAAAAAAGAGTAAAATTATGAGTTTGCAATGCCAAATATTAATTTAATAATAAATTTTATAAACTACTAAGGAGAAAAAAAGAAAATGAAGAAAATGGAAACAATGGATGGCAATACCGCCGCTTCTTATGTCGCCTACGCTTTTACGGAAGTTGCTGCCATTTACCCTATTACACCTTCATCAACAATGGCTGAAGTCGTAGATGAATGGTCTGCGAATGGAAGACTAAATATCTTTGGACAAAGAGTTAATGTAGCTGAATTACAGTCGGAAGCCGGAGCAGCCGGAGCTGTTCATGGCTCACTTTCTGCTGGTGCCCTTACAACAACTTTTACTGCATCCCAGGGCTTGCTCCTGATGATTCCGAATATGTATAAAATAGCTGGTGAGCTTCTTCCAGGTGTATTTCATGTGTCAGCAAGGGCGCTTGCTACCCATGCTTTATCAATTTTTGGCGACCATTCTGATGTAATGGCAGTAAGACAGACAGGATGTGCATTATTTGCTACGGGTTCAGTTCAGGAAATAATCGATCTTGGTGCTGTTGCTCATCTTGCAGCAATCAGATCCAGGGTTCCTTTTGTGCACTTTTTTGATGGATTCAGAACTTCAAGCGAAGTACAGAAAGTTGAACTTATAGATTATGAGGACTATGCAAAAATGCTTGATGTGGATGCATTAAATGCTTTCAGGAACAGGTCAATGAATCCTGAAAGGCCTTATAGCAAAGGGACCGCACAGAATCCAGACATATTCTTCCAGGCAAAGGAATCTGCCAATAAATTTTATGAAAAAGTTCCGGATATAGTTGCAGGTTATATGTCTCAGTTAAGCAAGCTGACAGGAAGAGATTACAAGCCTTTTGTTTATTATGGTCCAAAAGATGCTGAAAATATAATTATAGCAATGGGCTCAATCACTGAAGCAATTGAAGAAACAATTGACTACTTAAATAAAAAAGGTGAAAAAGTGGGTCTTATAAAAGTACACCTTTACAGACCTTTCTCAGAAAAATATTTCTTTGATATTTTCCCCAAATCAGTAAAAAGAATAGCAGTGCTTGACAGGACAAAGGAACCAGGTTCCTTGGGTGAACCTTTATACCAGGATATAAAAGCTCTGTTCTATAAAAAAGAAAACTCTCCGCTAATTATAGGAGGAAGGTACGGACTGGGTTCAAAAGATACTACCCCTGGCCAGATAGTAGCAGTTTATGACAATCTTAAATCAGATAATCCTGTTAACAATTTTACAATAGGTATAACAGATGACGTTACCAATCTCTCGCTTCCGGTTAAGGAAGAAGTAGTAACAGTTCCGGACGGAACTGTACAATGTAAATTCTGGGGACTTGGTTCAGACGGGACCGTCGGTGCAAATAAAAATGCCATCAAGATAATCGGTGACCAGACTGACATGTATGCACAGGGTTATTTTGAATATGATTCAAAGAAATCAGGCGGGGTTACAATTTCTCACCTGAGATTCGGAAAAAGTCCTATCAAATCAACCTATTACGTAAGCCATGCTGATTATAT
>DBPS01000040.1 GCA_002304935.1 Candidatus Humimicrobium oleiphilum
CTTCTTATACATGACTATACCTATGATAATAAAGGAAGGATTAAAAAAGCAAACCTTATTATTCCTACAAATATGAATTATGCAAATATTGAAAAGGATATGGAAGCTTTCCTGCCTGATGTAATTGATAAAACTGAAGATGAAATAAGATTTGACATGGAAATGCTGATCAGGGCTTACGATCCCTGTATTTCATGTTCGACTCATTTTCTGGAAGTCAGACTGGTAAATAAATAATTCCAAATAATAATTATTTTAAAAAGAAATATCTGATGGAGAAAAAAGACCAGAGTTTTTCAAAAAGGCCTTCTGATAAAAAGTTGTTTAAGGTCATAGGATTTGGCAACAGATATATGGGTGATGATGCCATAGGGCCGATTATAATAGATGAACTCAGGAAAGATAAAAATCTGGAAAATAATGATGATGTAATTTTACTTGATTGTGAGACATCAGGAATAGACTTGATTTTTATGGTCAACGAGAATGAGAATATCATAATAATTGATGCCATAGATGCCGGTCAGAATATCGGAGAGATTGTCGTTTTCGATATTGAGGATGTAGATACTTTTATAACTAAAGATATAAGAAGTTTTTCCATGCATGATGTCGGACTCGCAGAAGTATTTAACATAATGAAATCAATGAATATTAAAATAAGCGCCAGACTTATAGGGATAAAGCCAAAAATCCTGGAATTCGGCTATGGTCTTTCAAAAGAAATTAAATCAAAAATTCCAGATATAATACAAGTTGTCAAAGACAGGCTAGCTGCCTGAACCATTTTAAAGATAAATAAGAGATAAAGCCATTTTTAATTTATCTGGTACTTTTTAAATAATATTGTAACAATAATTACAAAAATGTTTTATAATTAAAAACACCATAAGTTAAAAATCAATATATTTGAAAAGAAAGGAGTATATCATGCAGAAAGAAGTTACAGACATCATAGAAATCTGCAATACTATTGTTACAAAGACAGAATCTGTAAATGAAATAGCGGAAGCTCTCAAGGAACTGGCAAGGGATATTCAGCAGAATACCGTTCAGGCTGATATACCTTTAAAAACTCTGGCAATGAGAAAACCACTGGCAGCACTTTTTATACTGAATTCAGATTTTGATGATTTAATAAAGAATTTTGAAAGGATATATGATGATTTAAAAAAAATCTGATTTGTTTAGCATATTCTTGGCAGCTGTTCGCTATAGAATCTGTCAATGATACGATTAGTGCCTATTTTTGTCTTCATTATGACAACGCTATCTCTGGTATTTTCAACTTCTCCTATTATCACTGAATTGCGGCCATACCTGTTATTTTTTAATGTGGCCAGAACCTGATTTGCATCTTTTGGATCTACAAATAAAACCATCTTGCCTTCATTAGCTATATAAAGGGGGTCCAGTCCCAGAAACTCACATATTGCATAGACTTTTTTATTAACAGGTATTAATTCTTCATAAATTTTAAACTGATAATTTGATATTTCTGAGAACTCATTTAAAACAGAGGCCAGACCTCCGCGGGTAGCATCTCTTATTGCATGTATTCCGCTCCCTGTCTTTAGTACCTCTTCAATCATTATGCTGAGAGGCGCACAGTCACTTTTTATGCCTTTAAAACCAAAATTTTCCCTGGATGTCAGAACAGAGATGCCATGATCAGCTATGGAACCGTTGATTATTATTTTATCTTTAGGTTTTATATTCAAAGGAGATATTTCTAATCCCGGAGGAACGGCACCTACTCCTGAAGTGTTTATGAAGATTTTATCTATATTGTTTTTTTCAACTACTTTTGTATCCCCTGTAACAACAGGAACGCTGACCTCGTCAAGAACAGATTTCATTGATTTTAGTATTTTTGCTAGCTCTTTTGTCTGAAAACCTTCTTCAATAATAAAGCTAAGGCTTAAGTATAATGGTTTTGCTCCCGAGCACGAAATATCATTCAGAGTTCCACAGATGCTTAATTTGCCTATGTCCCCTCCGCTGAAAAAAATTGGCTTTACTACAAAACTGTCAGTAGTAAATGCAATTTTATCACTATTTATTTTCAATACGGCACTATCTTCCATTTTTTCAAGTATGCTGTTGCCCAGAAAATTAAAAATAAGATTTTTTATAAGTTCACCGGTTTTGGCTCCGCCGTCACCATGTGAAATCAGTATCTGGTCATCATTAAATTTACTCGTATTATCTTTTACCTGGATCATTTTTACTTAATCTTTCATATTTATAATAAGCTGCACAGGTGCCTTCACTTGAAACCATGCACGGACCAACAGGATTTTCAGGCGTGCATTTACCAGCGAATAACCTGCAGTCAAAAGGTTTTTTTTCACCAAGGAGTATTTTTCCACAGTCGCAATACCGGGGCTCTTTAGTGTCAATTGTATTTATATTAAAAACTTTTTTTGCATTGAAAGACATATACCTGCTTTTAAGAGAAAGTCCGCTATCTTCAATAATCCCTATTCCTCTCCAGTAGGAAGACTGGTTTTCAAAGACCTCATTAATTAAATTTCTGGCAAAGATATTTCCTTCTTCTCTTACGGCAAGAGTGTACTGTATTACTGTCTCAGGATTGTCAGACAATATCTGTTTTAATATTATTAAAACAGATTCCAGAATATCATAAGGAGTAAAACCGGTGATTACAGCAGGTTTTTTAAATTTGTCGGAAATAAAATCAAATGGCCTGCTGCCTGTTATGGCACATACATGACCGGGGCATATGAAAGCATCAAGGTTTAATTTTTTATCTTTATCAAGAAGAAAAAAAACTGCGGATGGTACGGTTTTATGGAGATTATAAATATAGAAATTATTAATATTATTTTTTTCTGCATTTTTAATGACTGCTGCCGTAAGCGGAGCGGTTGTTTCAAATCCTATTGCCAGAAAAACAACTTTTTTATCCGGATTATCCATTGCATATTTTAAAGATTCATTAGGGGAGTAGCACATTTTAATTGCAGATCCCGTAGCTTTTTGTCTGAATAATGTTGTTTTTGATCCGGGGACCTTAAGCATATCTCCGAATGTAAAAATAACAATATCCTTTAAAGAAGATAGTTCGATAATCTGGTCAATCTCATTTATTCCGGTTACACATACGGGACAGCCCGGACCGCTGATAAGATTTATATTTTCAGGCAGTAATTGTCTTATACCATTTTTTCCTATTGACATTGTATGAGTTCCGCATACTTCCATAAGATTTATTACGGAAGGTAGCTTCCTGCTTAAATGTTTTATCTCTGATATTGTTTTATTTATATTAACTGTCAATTCTGGATGACTCCTTTATTCTTTCAGCTGCTTGATTTCGTTAAATAATTCAATTGTTTTCTCTGCTTCCGTATTATCAATAATCTGTATGGCAAAACCTGCATGTACAATTACAAAATCATTTATTGCTGCTTCTGGAACAAGAGAGATATCTATTTCTCTTTTTGCTCCCATGTAGGATACCAAAGCAATATTATTTTTTATTTTCATTATTTTTGCCGGAACAGCAACACACATTAAGACTCCTTAAATATTTTCATTTCTATTATTTAAAGCGATAAATGCCTGTCCAAGAGAAATCCCTCCGTCATTTACAGGAACTTGTAAATTTGTAAATGCATTAAAACCATTCATCTCAAGCAAATTAAAAACTTTCTTAATCAAAAAAATATTTTGGAACACACCTCCGCTGAGGACTATTGTGTCAGTTTTATAAAAATATCGCATCCATTTGCTAATTTCAAGAATAATATTTGCAAGAGTATTATGAAATTTAAGTGCTATAAAAGATGATTTTTTACCGTTTTTTAAATCTTTTAAAATATATGAAAATAAACCGATATCATCAATAATAAATGTTCCTGTTTCATTATTATATTTAATGATTCTGTCGATTCTGTAAGCATTGCCAGAGTTTTTATTAATATTCATTTCAAGACTTACAGCTGCTTCACCTTCATATGTAGCGAAGTGTTTAATATTCAAAGCTGAGCTTACAGCATCAAAAAATCTCCCCATAGAAGTTGTGTCTGTGCTTTTATAATTATTTTTTATCTGGAAAAGGAGTAATTTTAATTCTTCATTTTTAATGAAATCAAAATGAGGAAAGTTTTTCCTTAAATAATCTTCAAATATTTCAAAATCACTATGGGTTTTTTTCCATGAATAATAAATATATGTCACTGCCATCCTGTAAGGTTTGTTTATCGTTACTTCTCCTCCAGGCAATATTTTTTCTATAAGGTGGCCGACTCTTTTAAATTCCATCTTTCTATCAATAAAAAAAATTTCGCTTCCCCATATTTTTCCGTCATCACCATAGCCAGTTCCATCCCAGGAAAAAGCGGTAATTTTTTTTCCAATAAGATTATTTTCAGCAATAACGCTTGCAGCATGTGCTTTGTGATGCTGTATAGCTACCAGTTTAGTTTCTTTATTTATTTTACTGACGATATCCCTGCCATATTCTGAAGTGAAATACCCGGGATGTTTGTCTATGCAAAGGATATCTGCATTTTTAATATCAAAAAGGTCCATATATATTTTAAAAGTATTTTTAAAAAAGACATCTGACTCAAAATTATCCATGTCCCCAAGATGCTGGCTGATTAATGCATATCTGTTTTTTAAAATACAAAAAGTATTTTTCTCCTGCGCACCCAGCGATATTACTGTTTTAAAATTTAAATCTCCTTTTAATTTAACAGGATATGGCGCATATCCTCTGGCTCTTCTCAGGATCATCTCTCTTTCATTAAAAAGTCTTACCAGAGAATCATCATATTTTGAATAAACAGGCCTGTCGTGAATCAGAAAAAAATCACATATGTCCCTTAGTTTCTCTATAGCATTTTCATTGTCCGATGTAATTGGTTCTTCTGATAAATTTCCGCTGGTCATTATCATCGGAGTTTCAACTATAGAAAAAAGCAGATGATGCAGCGGAGTATAGGGGAGCATGACTCCGTCAAATTTATTGTCAAAAGAGACTGATTCAGATAAACGAGGTGCATCTTTAATTATTTTTTTTCTTTTTTCAAGCAAGACAATTGGAGAAGCGGAAGATAATAATATCTTTTCTTCATTCTTTGACAGTTTAAAATAGTTTTTTACAATGCCTGTATCCTTAAACATTAAAGCAAATGGTTTAAAAGGTCTTTTTTTTCTTATCCTCAGTTTATTAACGACTGAATTATCCAATGCATCGCATGCAATCTGGAAACCTCCGAGACTTTTAATACCAATAATGCTTCCTTTTTTTATTTCCCTGCCTGCGGTTTTCACAGGATCCTTTTCATCGATTGTTATTCCGCCAGAATTGACAAAAATAAGCTTCGGACCGCATTTTTTGCAGGCATTGGGCTGAGCATGAAATCTTCTGTCAGAGGGATTATTATATTCCTTAATGCAATCCTGGCACATTTCAAAACCGGCCATTGTAGTTTTGGGCCTGTCATAAGGAAGTGATTTTATTATTGTAAATCTGGGTCCGCAGTTTGTGCAATTTGTAAAAGGGTAAGAGTATCTTCTCTCATTTTTTTTGTCAAAGATATCTTTCTGGCACTTATCACATGTTGCAAGGTCCGGGGAAACAAGCTGAAACTTTTCTTTTACTTCTTTTGATGGCTTGATACTGAAATCCTGATAATTGTAAAAAGAAGTTTCACTATAATCAATATTTTCAATTAGTGAAGCGGGAGGTTTTTGTTTGCTCATCTCTTTTAGGAAATCATCAAGAATATTTAAAGATAAAAAATTTGCTTTGACAAGCACCCCTTCAGTAGTGTTTGAGACCTCACCGTTAATGCCTTTTTTTCTTGCAAGATTATATATGAAGGGCCTGAAACCTACTCCCTGCACAATACCTGTTATTCTTATTATAAAAGTTTTCACAATATTCATGAAAAAAGGGAATAATAAAAAATTTTAAAATATATGATAATTAAAAAATAAAGCTGTCGGGAGTTTTACTGCTCAGTTTCTGTATTTTCTTCCAAGTCGCCTACATCGATGAATATTAGAGTCCCTAGCATGGAAACATTATTAAAATCAAAAGATCTTGAGGAAGACATAACGAGTTCAGTTGAATCCAGATTATCTGTATCCAGCAATGATATTGTAAATCCGGTTATTAATTCGTCTTTGATAGCTATTTTAGGCATTTCAAACCATGGAATGCCTGCTTCAATGGTATAACCTCCCGAACCTTTCTTGGCTGAGATAACAGCATTTTTTAACGAAGAATTTGAAGGCCATCTTACAAAGCTTTCAGAACTGCCCCCGTTATTATCACCTGGTGAAAACTCTATCTGGTAATCATCACCATTAAGAAATGGAATATTGAAATCCTGTTCCAGTTCCCCGTCAAAGACTAGTACAACGCTGTCACCATTATTTATGAGGTTTCCGCTAAAAGGCTGGTTTACTACGTCGTCAGTCACTTTTATAAAAAAGTAAAAATTGTCTTCATCCCAGCATGAGGAAAATACACCGGAAATATCGGAAGCATTTACATAGTTTTCCTTCTTGATTGTCGGATTAAAGTTTGTGAATTTTTCATATAATTCCCAATCATCTAAATTGCCGTCAATTACAGGAGGGGTATAGCATTTATACGAAAAAACAGGATTTGCGTTCTGGGTCCTGTAATTATTTTCTGATAATATATCATTTTTTTTCTTTTCTATATCTACATCTGTCTGTGTTGTTGATTCAGTGACTCCCTCATTTCTAAAGTCTACAGAAAAATCTATTTTTTCACTTGTATAAAGAGGCTTACCGTCAGTATCTATAATTCTTGCATATATTGTGAAAGCATCTGAAGAAGAAGGTGACCAGTTAAAATCAAGAGAATTTTTTTCCAGTGTTTTTATAAGCTTATCGTTTATATATACTTCAATATTGCAGTCGATATCTTCAATATTTTTTGATTTTATATTTATAGGAACAGTTTCATTATTATTAACCAGTTCAAATTTCTGGTCTTTTGAAGGAGATTCAAAATAAATATTATAATTATCGGATTCTTCCGGGATAATATCAGATTTGCCTGAAAAGAAATCCAGAGGAAGAAGATTTATTACAATAAAAAAAAATATTACAGCAACACCAATTATTCCGATAATTGTTATTATCGGAAATCTGTCCAGAAAAAATGTTTTGTTTTTTTTAATCTGTTTTTTCTTGTTAATAATATTATTCATAGCCTGAAATTTAATTATTCATGGGTATCCTGTTGCTTTTTTCTTTCCTCAATTATAACCTCTGCGAGATTATGAGGCAATTCATCGTAATGTGAAAATTTCTGTTTAAAAATTCCTCTTCCCTGAGTCATCGATTTTAAATCAACAGCATAATTAAATGTTTCTGACTGGGGTACGGATGCTTTAATGACCTGGTTGTGTTTTTCGGCGGAAATACTTATTATCTTTCCTCTTTTTGAATTTACGTCTCCGATTATATCGCCCATATACTCTTCAGGTACAGAAATATCAAGTTCCATCACCGGCTCAAGTATGACAGGAGAAGCATCTGCCATTCCTTTTTTAAATGCCATGGAAGCAGCAATCTTAAATGCCATTTCTGATGAATCTACTGTGTGAAATGAACCATCATAAAGATTGACATGGACATCAACAACAGGGAAACCACCCAGTATCCCGGAAAGCAAAGCTTCTCTTATGCCTTTTTCAACTCCCGGAATATATCCCTTGGGAATTGCGCCTCCAAAAATAGTATCTTCAAATTTAAATCCCTCTCCTTTGGGAAGTGGTTTTAACTCTATAAGAACATGTCCGTACTGGCCACGGCCACCGGACTGTTTTTTATACTTATACTCTGATTTTGAATCCTTTCTTATAGTTTCTTTGTAAGCAACTTTGGGAGTTTCCAGATTGACATCTATGTCAAACTTCTCTTTTAATTTATCTTTAACTATTGACAAATGAAGTTCTCCCATTCCCCAGACTATGTTTTGTTTTACCTCAAGATTATTTTCTGTTCTTATTGTTGGATCTTCTTCAATAAGCCTGGCAAGGCCACTGTTTATTTTTTCTTCATCACCTTTGGCAACAGGAGTTATGGCTTTTGGAAAAATCGGTTCAGGATAAATTATCTTTTCAAGTTCAACAGTTTTGTCAGTATTGGAAATGGTATCATCTGTCTGGATTTCTGTTATTTTGGCTACAGCTACTATATCTCCGCATCCTGCTTCAGTTATTTCAGTCTGATTCTTGCCCTGTATCTTAAGAAGGCTGGAAAATTTGTAGCTGTTTTTTGTGCCGGATACAAAATAACTGTTATTTGGTTTCATTGTTCCGGAGAATATTCTGAAAACAGACAGTTTTCCTATGTAGGGATCTGCCATTGTTTTAAAAACATAAGCACATAAAGCAGAACTGTCGCTGACAGGTATTGCTATTTCATTACCATTATTTATTTCTTTTGCCCTGATTTCTTTAAAGTCTGACGGAGAAGGAAATAGTGTATTTATATAATCCATAAGAATATCTATGCCTATATTTTTTGAAGCCGAGATAGAAAAAACAGGTATTAATGCTTTTTCAAAAACAGCTTTTTTTAAAACTTCTGATAATTTTTTTGGTTCTATTTCTTCACCATTCAGATATTTTTCAAGAAGCTCCTCATCATTCTCAACAATGCTTTCAACAAGTTCGTTATATCTGTTTTGAACTTCTTTCATTAAGTCAGAAGCTATTTCATTTTTGGTTCCTGTCTTTGCATCCTGTTTATAAATATAGGAAGATTTGTTAAGTATATCTATAACTGAGTTGAATTTTTCACCTTCACCCACAGGTATTGTAAAAGGAACCAGAGGAGTTGAAAAATTCTTCTTTATATTTTCAATTGCAGCAAAATAATCAATATTTTCCTGATCCATCTTGTTCATTATACAAAAAACTGGCGTATTTTTTCCTTCAAGTTCTTCAATTATCTTCTCAGTAACAGCCTGGATACTTGCTTTTGGATCAAAAAGAAGAATTGCTCCGTCAATGACCTTGATTGCTTCCATGGTCTGACCAATAAAATCCAGATAACCGGGACAATCTATTATATTAACATTATGATTTTTCCACTGGTAATTTAAAATGCTCGAATTAATGCTGAAACCTCTTTTTGCTTCAAGCGGGCTGAAATCAGAAGCAGTATTCTTAGCTTCGATCTTTCCCATTCTGTCGATAGCTCCTGAATTGAATAACATACATTCTGTCAAAGTGGTTTTTCCAGTATTGTTGCCGGAAACTATTCCAACAATTCTTTTATTTTCTGAACTTGCACTGCTCATGAATTCCTCCCGGTAAGAAGTAAAATAAAATTTTTAAAATATATTAAAAAAATAATCCAAAAAAACAAAAAGAATATTATCATAAAATGAAATAAGTGTAAAAATATAGAAATTTTAAAAATATTTCATAGCCATATAATGATAAAAAATCAATATATACAATAAAAAAGCATATTAATTCATATATATCATTTTATGTTATAATATTTTGCGGTTTTTTTGTAAAATATGCTTAGGGATTAAAAAAGTTTTTCAGAAGGGAATATATATGGGAATATTAGGCGGAATAATAATTCTGATAGTGATAATTGTGGTAATACTGATTATTTTTATCGGACTTTATAATTCGATTGTTTCTTTGCGCAATAAAGTAGATAATGCCTGGTTTCAGATAGATGTCCAGCTAAAGAAAAGATATGATCTTATACCAAATCTGGTTGAAACTGTAAAAGGTTATGCGGCGCATGAAAAAGAAACTCTGGAGAATGTAATAGCTGCAAGGCAGTTAGGGGTGAATGCAGATACCGTAAAAGATCATAATCAGGCTGAAAATATGATTTCCAATACTTTGAAAAGTCTGTTTGCTGTTGCTGAGAATTATCCAAATCTTAAAGCTGACCAGCATTTTCTTAAATTAATGGAAGAACTTCAGGGAATTGAAAACAATATTGCATTTGCAAGACAGTTTTATAATGACATGGTCATGCAGTTTAATACAAAAATACAAACTTTTCCGGGAAATCTTTTTGCAGGTATGTTTAATTTCAAGTCGAAAGATTATTTTGTCCTGGAAGAAAGTGCGGCCAGAGAACCTGTCAGGGTTAAATTTACGGAAGAAAAATAATGTATCAGCAAATAGCAGCAAATAAATTCAAATCTGCTTTGGCTATAATAATTTTCATTATTTTTATCGCACTTATAGGATTTCTGATTGGATATTTTCTGGACAGCAGATATCAGTCCGGAGGGAATTATTATTCTGTTTTCATTCTGGTGATAGCATTTACAGGAGCATCAATCGGAAGTTTTGCAGGTTATTTTTATAGTGATAAAATAATTTTGCAAATGACAAATGCCAGGCCTGTCACTAAAGAAGAAAATACGAGAATTTATTATCTGGTTGAAGGTCTTGCAATTGCTGCAGGAATTCCCAGGCCGGAGATATATATTATTGAAGAAAGCGGGATGAATGCTTTTGCAGCTGGAAGAAATCCAAAAAATAGCGTAATTGCCCTGACGCGTGGTTTGATTGATAATTTAAATGATGAAGAGCTTAAAGGAGTGGTATCGCATGAGATATCACACATTAAGAATTATGATATATTGCTTGGAACTGTTCTAGTTGTATTTGTAGGTATGTTGTCAATAATAAGCAATATATTGCTTAGAAGTTTTTTCTTTGGCGGTTCAAGAAGAAGATCTGACTCCAGAAACGGTGCAGGAGGTATTCTTGCACTTATTTTGCTTGTAGCAGGAATAATACTTATATTGCTTTCGCCATTAGTAGGAACAATAATAAGACTTGCTGTAAGCAGGAGCAGAGAGTTTCTTGCAGATAGCAACGGTGCTCTGATATCAAGATATCCGGCTGGTCTTGCCAACGCATTAAAAAAAATAAGTACAGACAGCAAGATAGAAGGAGCGAGTAGCGCTCTCGCGCATCTTTTCATATCAGATCCTGTTAAAAAAGAAAACAGATCTTTTTTTTCAAATATGTTCAGTACCCATCCGCCGGTAGAAGAGAGAATAAAAAGGCTTGAATCAATGGCTTTGGGTGTAGGAATTAATTATAAATAAATAGGAGGAACTAAATAATGGAGAAGGGAACAATAAAAGTAAAGACCGGACTGGCTGAAATGCTCAAAGGCGGGGTAATAATGGATGTTACCACTGTGGAACAGGCAAAAATTGCAGAAGAAGCAGGAGCAGTTTCTGTCATGGCTCTTGAAAGAATACCTGCGGACATAAGAGCAGCAGGCGGAGTTGCCAGAATGACTGACCCAGAAATAATCATAAAAATAATGAATGCAGTGACTATTCCTGTAATGGCAAAATGCAGAATAGGACATTTTACCGAGGCACAGATCCTTGAATCAATAGGAATTGATTATATAGATGAAAGCGAAGTGCTAACCCCTGCTGATGAAAAGTATCATGTGAATAAATGGGATTTTAAAGTTCCATTTGTCTGCGGGGCAACAAATCTTGCAGAAGCTCTGAGAAGAATAGGAGAAGGTGCTGCAATGATAAGGACAAAAGGTGAACCTGGCACAGGAAATGTTGTTGAAGCAGTAAGGCATATGAGGGCAATAAAAGATGATGTCAGAAGGGTTGCTGCAATGCCAAAAGAAGAGATGATGACTGTTTCAAAAGAATTTGGTGCACCTTATGAGCTCATAATGTATGTAAGAGAAAACGGTAAACTGCCTGTTGTCAATTTTTCAGCTGGTGGCATTGCAACACCTGCTGATGCAGCTATGATAATGCAGCTTGGTGCTGATGGTATTTTTGTAGGTTCGGGTATTTTCAAATCCGAAAATCCTTTAAAAATGGCAAAAGCAATAGTAGATGCCACAACTCATTTCAATAATCCGGAATTGCTTGCAAAAGTATCCAGAGGGCTTGGCAGCCCGATGAGCGGGCTGGAAATATCAAAAATACCAAAAGAAGAGTTGCTTGCGCAAAGAGGATGGTAATAATTATTCAGTGAATGCAGAAAAAAAAGAAAAAATGAATATAAAAATTGGTGTTCTTGCACTGCAGGGAGCATTCAGGGAACATATAAAAGCTTTCCAGAAAGCAGGGGCAGAAGCAGTGGAAATAAAATTTCCCGGCGACATAAATGAAATTGATGGCTTGGTTGTTCCGGGCGGCGAAAGCACAACTATTTCCAAACTGATAGATAAATATGAGTTTAAAAAATATCTTGATGAAATATATTTATGCGGGAAACCTATGTACGGTACCTGTGCCGGAATGATTCTGTTTGCAAGAGAAGTTGTAAATGAAAACTTCGGTCTGGGTTATATTGATATAGCTGTTGAAAGGAATTCTTATGGAAGACAGATAGATAGTTTTCATGAAATGATTGAATTATCTTTTGACAGAAGTAAAAAATTTGAAGCTATTTTTATAAGAGCACCCAGAATAACCAGTACCGGGCCTGAAGTTGATATTCTTGCCAAAATTAATGATAATATTATTCTGGCAAGGCAAAAAAATATTCTTGTTAGCTCTTTTCACCCTGAGCTGCAGGATGATTTAAGGATTCATGATTATTTTTTAAACATGGTTTTACATAAATAAAAAGGGAGTAATATATGTCAGGACATTCAAAATGGCACTCGATTAAACATAAAAAGGCTAAAGAAGATGCAAAAAAAGGAAATATTTTTGGCAAACTTGCAAGAATGATATCGATTGCAGCAAGAGAAGGCGGCAGCGGGGATCCCAATAATAATAATGCGCTTGCAAATGCGCTTGCCAAGGCTAAAGAATATAATCTTCCGCAGGACAATATTGAGAGAGCAATAAAAAAAGGTACCGGGGAAATGGACGGTGTAAAGTTTGAAAGAATGACTTATGAAGGATACGGACCTGCCGGAATTGCTGTAATGGTGGATGTGACAACAGAGAATAAGAACAGAACTGCTGCAGACATAAGAAGCATATTCAGCAGAAATAATGGAAGCCTGGGCGAGTCAGGATGTGTTGCGTGGATGTTTGACAAAAAAGGCATAATAACTGTCAGTAAAGATTCAGTTAATGATTATGATGAATTTATGCTGAATGCCATAGACAGCGGAGCAGAAGACATTGAAGAAACTGATGATGCATACGAAATAAAAGTCGAACCTTCAGAAATGGGAAATGTAAAGGAAAAGCTAATTTCTAATAAAATAAATGTAAAATTCACTGATGTTCTGTTAATCCCGAAAACAACATTAAAATTATCAAAAAGTGAAACCGAAAAAGCATTAAGGATAATAAATGCTTTGGATGATTACGACGATGTGGAAAATGTATATTCAAATCTTGAGATTGAAGATGAAATGGTCGATGAAATCAGTTAATATATAAAAAAATGGATTTAATCAATAACAGAATTCTGGGAATAGACCCTGGTCTTGAAACGACAGGAGTGAGCATTATAGATATTTCTAATTCTTCTTCTTACGAAATTATTTTTTGCGATTGTATAATTACATCAAAAAATAAAAAGATTCCTCAAAGATTATCAGAGATATATGTCGGGATAAACGAAGTGATAAAAAAATACAGACCTTTCTGTCTTGCAATAGAAGAATTATTTTTTGCCGCTAATGTCAAAACTGCTATGAATGTGGGACAGGCAAGAGGGACAGCATTGCTCGCTGCATTTTTAAATAAGATGGAAATATATGAATATACCCCTCTGGAAGTAAAGCAGGCTATAGTTGGTTATGGCAGAGCAAGTAAAGAGCAAATAAAATATATGATAAAAGTAATCCTTAAAATAAAGGAAGATAATTTTATTTCCAAAAAAGATGATGCCTGGGACAGCCTTGCAATTGCAGTATGTCATGCAAATAGCAGCAGCTTTTATAAAAAAACAAAAAAATCATTTTAGCAGCAACGCTGATATTATTTTTTAAAAGATTTATCAATCAGATATATTAATTTAAAAAAATGATTGCAAAAATAAAAGGAATTTTAACAAATAAGAATCTTACCAGAATCCTGATTGAGACTTTTGGCATCGGTTTTGAAATACTGATTTCTGCAAAGACTTATGAGAAGCTGCCGGATACAGGAAAAGAAGTTTCGATTGATACATATATGCATGTAAGAGAAGATGCAGTTGTGCTTATAGGATTTAACTGTGTTGAGGAAAAAGAAATTTTTTTAAAATTATTATCGGTTTCCGGAGTATCCGTCAAAATTGCCTTAAGTGTATTATCCATATATAATACAGAAGAAATTGCCAGGCTGATTGAAACAAAACAGTCTGAAATGCTAAAAAGGGTTCCGGGGATAGGAAAAAAATTATCTGACCGTATAATTCTTGAACTTCAGGGTAAATTCAAGGAAAGCATAATTCCCTATGGTGTTTCAGACAGTATAAGTTCAGATAAAATTGAGGAAGTAAAGGAAGCATTAAAAACTCTCGGGTATTCCGGTAATGAAATAGCAAAAGCAATTTCAAGAATTAACCCCGAATCTGTAAAAGAAAAGAATATTGAAGAGATCTTAAAAGAAGTCCTTAAGGAGGTTTAAAATAGACATTAACGAAAAGGTGCCGATAGAAAAAGAAGAAACTTCGGGAGAGCTTGATGCAAAAGTAAAGGTAGAAGATTTTGAGCTGGATAAAAGCCTGAGACCAAAACAAATAGCAGAATTCATAGGACAGGAAAGAATAATTGAGAATCTGAAGATATTTATAGATTCTGCCAGAAAAAGAAGCGAACCTCTTGATCATGTTCTTCTTTCGGGACCTCCGGGACTTGGCAAAACATGCCTTGCAGAGATAATAGCAAATGAAATTGGCGTTAATTTTAAGATAACTTCCGGTCCGGCAATCGAAAGAGCCGGAGATCTTGCAGCAATCCTTACAAATCTTGAACAATTCGATGTTCTTTTTATTGATGAGATTCACAGGCTCAACAGAACTGTTGAAGAAATTCTTTATCCTGCAATGGAAGATTACAAACTAGACATAATCATCGGCAAGGGACCGTCTGCCAAATCAATAAGGATTGATATCGCTCCTTTTACCATAATAGGGGCTACAACAAGGACAGGCCTGCTTGCTTCACCTTTAAGAGACAGGTTCGGAGTAAATCTGAGGCTTGATTATTATAAAGTTCCTGACCTGATAAGGATAATTACAAGATCGTCCAGAATACTTGGATTAAAAATAACTGATGAGGGCGCACATTCTATTGCCAAAAGATCAAGGGGGACACCAAGAATAGCAAACAGGCTTCTTAAAAGAGTCAGAGATCATGCTATTGCATACGGTAATGGTAATATTGATCTGGATATAGCTGAAAGAGCGCTTGAAAAAATGGACATAGACCCTCTTGGCCTTGATGTCATTGATAAAAAAATACTTGATACAATAATAAACAAATTTAATGGCGGACCTGTAGGAGTCGGAACCATTGCAATTTCAATAGGAGAAGAAGTCAATACTATCGAAGATGTATACGAGCCATATCTTTTACAGATAGGTTTTATAAAAAGAACTTCAAAAGGAAGAGTTGCAACAGATAGAAGCTTCAGGCATCTTGGAATTAAAAAACCACTTGAAAACAAAACATTATTCTGAGTCTGCATGTATACCGAACTTTTTAACTATAATCTTCCAAATGAACTTATCGCCCAGCAACCTTTAGCTGAAAGAGAAAAAGCAAAAATGCTTGTCCTGGATAAAAATACCGGAGAAATCCAGCATGATTATTTTTATAATATTATTGATTATTTGAAAGCTGAGGATGTACTGGTACTTAATGATTCAAAAGTAATGAAATGCAGGCTTTTCGGGGAAAAAGAAGAAACATCTGCACGTATAGAATGTTTTATAATAAAAAAAGTATCGGATAAGAAAGCAATTGCACTTCTCAGGCCATTTAAAAGAGTATCCCGGGGAACAAAAGTATTTTTAAATAAAAAAAATGATGTTTTTTTTGAAGTTGAAAAAAAAATGGAAGAAGGAAAGGCTTTGGTCACATTTAATAAAAATATTTCCGAAGTCATTTCTTTTTATGGGATTATGCCTTTGCCACCCTATATCAGAAACCGGAAATTCGATGAAAGTTTTTATCAGACGATTTACGCCAGAAATGAAGGTTCTGCTGCTGCCCCGACTGCCGGGCTTCATTTTACAAAAGAGATTTTAATGAAAATAAAGGAAAAAGGCACTTCTGTCGCAAAAGTCAGATTGGATATAGGTCTTGATACTTTTAAGCCTGTAAGTGAAAAAAACATAGAAGATCACATGATACACTCTGAAGAGTTTTCAATTACAGCTGCAAATGTTAAAAAAATAGAATTTTCCAGGGAAAGAAAAGGAAAAGTAGTGGCAGTAGGTACGACAACGGTAAGAGTACTTGAAACTATTATGTGCAGATTCAAAAGATTAAAGGAATATTCAGGTAATACCGGACTTTTTATATATCCCGGATATGATTTTAAATTAGTAGACCTTATAATAACTAATTTCCATTTACCCAGATCAACGCTGATTGTTATGATCAGTGCATTTGCCGGAAGGGAAAAATTATTAAATGCTTATGAAGAAGCAATAAGAAAAAAATACAGATTTTACAGTCTCGGAGACTGCATGTTAATAAAATGAATAATTATTTTGAAATTTTAAAAAATGACAGCGACAGCTCTGCAAGAACCGGAAGGATCAATAGTTCCAGAGGGATTATAGAAACTCCTGTTTTTATGCCTGTAGGAACAAAAGCTTCAGTAAAAGCAGTTTTAAAAGAAAATCTTGACGAAATGGGCTGCATGATAATTCTGTCAAATCTTTATCACATATATCTTTCCCCGGGTATTGAAATAATAAAAAAAGCAGGAGGAATCCATAAGTTTTCTTCATGGAGCAAAAATATTCTTACAGACAGCGGAGGTTTTCAGGTTTTCAGCTTAAGCGATATAAGAAAAATCAGAGATGAAGGTGTTGAATTCAAATCAATCATAGATGGCTCCAAACATTTTTTTACTCCTGAAAAAGTAATAAAAATGCAGCTGGAGATTGGTTCGGATATTATGATGGTTCTTGATGAATGCAGTATTTTTGATGCTGATGAAAGAGTAATAGCCGAAGCTGCAAGAAGGACTTTAAAATGGGCAAGGCAATCGATTGAAGCCTACAATATGTTTAAAAATAACGATGATTCCAAAATTTTCGGAATAGTCCAGGGAGGGTTTAATAAAAATTTAAGAAAATATTGTGCCCAGTCTGTATCTGAGATGAATTTTGACGGAATTGCTCTTGGTGGATTAAGCGTGGGAGAAAGCAGGGAAGCCACTATTGAAATGATAGGCCATACATCCCAATTTGTTGACAGGGAAAAACCTTTATACATAATGGGTCTCGGTGATCCTGTCGGAATTTTAAACGGAATAGGCTTTGGTGTGGATATGTTTGACTGCGTACTGCCTACAAGAATCTCCAGAAACGGGAGTGCTTTTACAAAATATGGCAAGATAAACATTAAAAATAAAAAATACAGTGAAGATTTTTCACCTATTGAAGCTGATTGCAATTGTTACTCATGTAAAAATTATTCCAAAGCCTATATAAAGCATCTTCATAAAAATAAGGAAATTGTTTCAAGCATATTGCTTTCAATACACAATATAAACTTTTTATTTGAATTGATCAGAAATGCCAGGTATGCTATTGCGGAAAATAATTTTATAAAATTTAAAAATGATTTTATAAATCAGTACGAGTCATGATTTTTCAAAAGGCATTAATTTTAAATTAATGTTTGCAAATTTTTAAAAAATGTTAATAATTAAGTAGTTATATTTCTAAAGCATAAAGAATTAGCAATATAAGATTTAAAAAATAAAAACAAGGTGAAGATAATGAGAAATAGTAAATTAGTTAAAACCATAATTACAATTGTAATTATTTCTATGGTTTTTATTCTGCCGATTCTTACAACTGGTTGTTTTCCCATGACCGGTGATGGCAGCACGACTGTAGCGACAAATGCAGATGGTACTCCTGTTCAACAGACATGGCTGGCAAAATATGGTACATGGATATGGCTGGTTGTCCTGGTAGTTGCTTTTTATTTTCTGCTGATAAGACCGCAGAGAAAAAGATCAAAAACCCAGCAGGATTTAATGAGTAACCTTCAAAGAGGAGATGAAATAGTTACCGTAGGCGGTATTTTTGGAAAAATCAAAGACGTCGGTGGAGACTCCATGATAATAACTATATCAAGCGGAGTAGATATAAAGATTTCCAAAAGTGCAATAGCTCGTAAAATAGTGGCAGATGTGACTACATCATCCAATTCATTAAAGAAATAGGAAATAATAAAAGATTTTCTATAATTTGGCAAAATTAAATAAAAAACAATGAGGCGTAACAAGCTTAATACAGCAATAGTAATAATTTTTATTATCCTTTTGGGTTTATCTATATGGGGCATTGTTAAAAATCCCATAAAACTTGGCCTGGACCTTCAGGGAGGTACTCAGGTTATATTAAAGCCTGTTGAAAATGAACAGGCTTCACAGGAAAATGAAGAACAGCAATCGGCTGCAGCAGGTGTTGATTCAGCTGCAATAGATAAGGCAATGTTAATAATACTTAACAGGATTGATAAATTAGGAATCTCTGAGCCTCTTGTTACAAAAGATTATTCAAATAATATAGTTATCCAGCTTCCCGGAGTTGACGACCCTGAAAGAGCGGTTGACATCATAGGAAAGACAGCGCAGTTGGAATTCAGGATCCTTGAAGGATTTGACGAAGAGGGGAATCCCAAATTAGGTCCCGTTCTGCTGACGGGGGACAAGCTATCAGGTGCCAGTGCGGGCTATGACAATAATGGTCAGGTTGTAGTGCAATTCAGTTTTAATTCAGAGGGGGCCCAGATTTTTGAAAAAATAACATCTGAGAATATTGGAAATCAGCTTGCCATAGTACTTGATGGTGAAATAAAGTCTGCCCCGGCTATAAGGGCTGTGATTTCCAGTGATGGCATTATCGAAAACATCGGTAGCCTGGAAGAAGCAAAAGATATTGCACTTGTCTTACAGACCGGAGCACTTCCGGTAAATCTTGAAATACAGGAATCAGGGTTCATAGGACCTACTCTTGGGAAAGATTCGCTGAATCAAAGCTTAATGGCAGGTATAATCGGGCTTGCTCTTGTTGTAATTTTCATGATTGCATCCTATAGGGGGTTTGGCGCAATAACGGTAATCGGCCTGATATTTTATGTTGTATTTTTCTGGGGCATTCTTTCAGCATTAAAAACACCTCTGACATTGCCCGGAATTGCCGGTGCAATCCTGACAATAGGAATGGCAGTTGATGCAAATATACTGATATTTGCAAGGACAAAGGAAGAAATCCTTAAAGGCAAAAGCAAGCAGATTTCTTTGCGTGAAGGTTTTAGGAACGCATTAAAAGCAATAATCGATTCAAATATAACTACTTTGATAACTGCTGCTGCTCTTTACAGATTTGGAACAGGGCCGATAAGAGGATTTTCTGTAACACTTGCCATAGGAGTTATTCTGAGCATGATAGTAGGCCTTATTCTTGTAAGGGCAATATTATTTTTAATAATAAATTCCAGAGCTGTTTCTTCCGGTTTTATCGGTGTGAAAATACCTCAGCAAACTTTAAAGGAGAAATAATTGGCAAAACCTGCTATTGAAAACCAAACAAATACAGACAGGACATACAGATTTGATTTTATTGGAAAAGGAAAAATATTTTTTATTATTTCCCTGATAATAATCATAACCGGAATTGTATTTTATTTTGTAAGAGGCTTTAATTTTGGCATTGATTTTCTTGGCGGAAACCTAATGGAAGTAAAATTCAAGCAGGATGTAAGTGTTTCCGAGATAAGAAAAGTAATGGAGGAGACAGGATATGGAAAATCAATTTTGCAGAACACTGCCTCTGATCAGTATATAATAAGGACAGTACCTATCGATGAAGCTGAGAAGGACAGGATCCTGGATGAACTTGATTCAAAAATAGGCATAAATAGACCCTTGATACAGGACAGGGAAGTAGCCCCGGGATTTTCAAAGCAAATTACCAAATATGCCCTGATTGCAGTTGCAATAAGCCTTGCAGGAATCCTTATTTATATATGGATACGGTTTGAAGTGAGGTTTGCTATTTCCGCTATTCTGGAACTTATGCATGACTTAATGATAATATTAAGTATTTATATAATCACATACAGGGAATTCAATATTACCACCATAGCAGTAATCCTTACTGTTCTGGGATATTCAGTAAATGATGCAATAATCATATTAGACAGGGTCAGGGAAGAGCTCAGATTCAACAAACGCGACAGATTTTTTGATATTGTCAATTATTCGATTAATAAAACTTTTATAAGAAGCATAGGCACTGTTCTTACGACTTTATTCCCGATTATAGCATTGCTTATTCTGGGCAATCCTACTTTACAGGATTTTGCTTTCGGACTTTTTGTCGGGATACTATCTGGAACGTATTCTTCAATATTTATCGGGAGTCCTTTGATTGTTGCATGGAATAACAAATTCCCGAAATATAAAAAATAAAATGGCCTGCATACCAGAGCACTGGAAACAAATTAGCAGCAAGCCGGTTCCGGAAGATATTCAAAAATCAATAAGGCTTTCGAAATATTCACAGACATTCCTCAAAATCTTAGTTAACAGAGACCTTGATACTGAAGAGAAGATACTTAAATTCTTAATAAAAATAAGTCCCTCTGACCTAAATGATCCTTTTCTAATACCTCATATGGATATGGCAGCCAGAAGAATAATAAAGGCAATCGATATGAAGGAAAAGATCGTTGTATTTGGTGATTATGATGCTGATGGCATTATAAGCTCCCACATAGTTTCAGGATTTTTAAAAAAATGCGGTCTTGATGTGGATGTACATATCCCTGACAGAATTGAAGAAGGCTATGATATAAATGTAGAATTTTTAAAAAGAATAAGAAAAGAAAAACCTGATGTCAGTCTTGTGATATGTGTAGATTGTGGCACAAACAGCTCTGAAGTCATGCGATTTATAAATGAAAACGTAGGATATCCTGATGTAATTGCAGCAGACCATCATATTATGAACGATGACAGTCACAATGCATACAGGGAATTTTTTAAAATAAGTAAAACAAAAGCAATCAGATATTTGATTATAAACCCTCATCTTGATAATTCCAGATATCCTTTTAAGGATTTAAGCGGTGCTGCAGTTTCATTCAAGTTAGTCAATGCTGTTCTGGTTAAAATGGATAAAAAGCTTAAGGAAGATTTCAGTAAAGATTATCTTACTTCTTTTATGGATTTGCTGGCCATTTCAACAGTTACCGACCTCATGCCTTTAACAGGAGAAAACAGGCTGATTGTCAGATGGGGTCTGAAAATACTTGAAAAAACCAAAAACAAAGGGCTTAAATTATTGCTGGAAAATGTTTTGCCTGATAAAAAAGAATATTCTTCTTACGATCTGGGATTTGTCATAGGTCCAAGGCTGAATGCTTCCGGAAGAATTGAAAATGCCATGGACAGTTTTGAGCTTATAGATAATAAATTCTGCAGGCATGATGAGATTATTGCAAAAATCAATACTTCAAATGACAGAAGAAAAAGAATACAGGAAAATATAATTGAAAAAATATTTAACGATAAAAAATATGATTTTGAAGATATAAAAAGAAATAAAAAAATTCTCATTGCCAAATCGCCTGAATGGCATGAAGGACTTATCGGACTCATAGCATCCGAACTTGTAAAGAAGCTGCACATACCTGTTATTTTGTTTAAGGAAGAAAAAAACTCTCTGAGAGGTTCAGGCAGAAGCATTGAGGGATTTGACCTATTCAGGCATCTGAATAAAGTCGCAGATATGTTTGATAAATTCGGAGGACATAAAATGGCTTGCGGGTTAACAATAAAACCGGAAGATGAAAACGATAATGATATTGAAATTATGTTTAATTCTTTTAAGAAAAAGATGGAAGATATTGCAGTAAAGAATATTGATGATGCCCAGATAAAGAAAAAATTCAAATATGATTGTGAAATTGATTTTACTGAGATATCTCAAGGATTACATAAAGAGTTAAAAGAACTCGAACCTTTTGGAATGTGCAATCCCAGACCTACCATGATTACCAGAAACTGCCAGGTTAAAGAGATAAAATTCTTAAAAGGCAGCAGACATCTGCAATTAATGCTCTGCCAGACCGATATAATGCTGAGGGCAGTCAGATTTAATCTGGATTGTGACTCTTTGGATAATTTAAAAAGAATAAAAAAAGATGATTATATTTCTATTCTTTATTATCTGGATGAAAACTTCTATAATGGTGTATCCTATTTACAATTGGTAATTTTGGATTTATTTTATAAGTAAACTTTAGTTATTTATAATAAAAAGAATTAAATGAATAAAAGCGATAAAGCGATAAAAACAATTAAAGAAGTTATTTCATTGGATGAACTTGAAAAAACTGTTGAAAAAAATGATGACATAGACAAGCTCTTCGATGAACTGATAGGCATTGCAAAGACTTTTAACTCATCCATCAATATAGAGCTTATAAAAAAAGCTTTTCTTATTTCCAAAAAATATCATGCTGAGCAATTCCGGAGATCAGGTGAGCCATTTGTAATACATCCTCTTGAAGTCGCAAAAATAATTGCTTCGATAGAGCTTGACCAGGCTTCGATAATAGCAGCGATACTTCATGACCTTGTAGAAGATACTGACTTTTCGATAGATAAAGTAAGGGAAGAATTCGGTGAAGAAATTGCAAGGATAATAAATGGTGTGACAAAGCTTGATAAAATTGTTTTTCATACAAAAGAAGAGAAGCAGGTAGAAAACTTAAGAAAAATGATAATAGCCATGTCTGAAGATGTAAGGATTATTTTGGTAAAACTTGCAGACAGGCTACATAATATGCGTACCCTGACAGCACTTTCAAAAGAGAAAATACATTTGAAGTCAATAGAAACACTTGAAGTATATGCTCCTATTGCACATAGACTGGGAATCTTCCAGATTAAATCAGAGCTTGAAGATTTAAGCTTTAAATATCTTTTCCCGAGACAGTATGAAAAAATAAAAGTAATGCTCAATGAAAAAATAGAGGAAAGAAAAGAATTTATTGATGATGCCATCAAAGTAATAAAAGATAAACTTGATGAAATAGGAATAAGAGCAGAAATCAGCGGAAGGGTAAAGAATTATTACAGTATATATAACAAGCTGACTACGCAGAACAAAACGTTTGATAATATATTTGATCTGATAGCAATCAGGATAATAGTCGATGATGTAAAAAATTGTTACGGTGTCCTGGGGATAATCCACTCTGTATGGAAGCCAGTTCCGGGAAGATTCAAGGATTATGTTGCAAATCCGAAATTTAATATGTATCAGTCTCTCCACACAACGGTTATCGGTAAAAAAGGTGTACCTCTTGAAATCCAGATAAGAACAACTGAAATGCATCAGATTGCTGAATACGGTATTGCTGCTCATTACAAATATAAAGAAAATGATCTAAAAGTCGAAGAGTTTGATAAGAGAATAACATGGATAAGGCAGCTTCTTGACTGGCAGAAAGAGCTTAAAAATCCGCAGGATTACATGGAGTCATTAAAGCTTGACTTATTTGAGGATGAGGTATTTGTTTTCACTCCCAAAGGAAAAGTGCTTAACCTTCCAAGAAAATCAACCATAATAGATTTTGCATATGCTGTTCATACAGATATAGGGCATAACTGTATCGGTGCGAAAATAAACGGTCAGATGGTTCCGATAGAATCAATGCTGGAAAATGGAGATATAGTTGAAATAATTGTCTCAAAAACACCAAAAGGACCTAGCAGGGACTGGCTGAACATTGTAAAGACTTCAAGAGCCATAAATAAAATAAAACAATGGTTTTCAAGAGAAGAAAGGCAGGAATCCCTTAATTCCGGCAAAGAAATAATGCTGAAACTCCTAAGAAAAAACGGGCTGTCTTTCAAAACAGTCAGCATCGATACTTTTGAAGAAGTTGCAAAAGAGATGAATTTTGAAAAAGCGGAAACATTATTCAGGAATATCGGTACCCACAAAGTCTCTGCTCATCAGATATTTACAAAAATCATTAAAAAAATGAACCAGCAGGATGAACAGCCAAGGGAAATGACCCTTGACGATATCCATCAGAAAGAAGATATCAGAAGACCAAGCACAGGCATAAAAGTAAAAGGAATGGAAGGCGTTCTTGTATTTATGGCCAAATGCTGCAATCCTGTTCCAGGTGATAAGATAACCGGCTATATAACAAGAGGAAGAGGAATATCAGTCCACAGACTTGACTGCACAAATTTGAAAAATCTTGTAGAGAATGAAGAAGCAAGAATAGTTGAAGTAAGCTGGGATAAAAATGCACCATCAAGGTTTAACGTTGAAATAGAAATCGAAGCTCTTGACAGGACGAAACTTTTAAGGGACATTACGAATATTATCAGTGAATATGATTTGAACATTATTTCGACAACCGGTGGCACTCAGAGAAAAAATGGTTTTGCAAAGTTCAGATTTACGATAGAAGTTAGCAATAAATATATATTAAAAGATGTTATAAACAATCTGAGGAATATAGATTCTGTTTATGATGTCTACAGAGTTCTTCCGAAAGGTTAAATTGGATAATATTGAAGTATTAAAAATAAAGCTTGATTTTCTTGATACCAATTGTTATATGATCTATGGCGATGGCATTAATTTTTTGATCGATCCCGGTTCAGATAGCGAAAAAATAATAAGATTTTTGGAAAAAAGGAAAATAAATCCGGATTTAGTTATTAATACACACTGCCATTTTGACCATGTTGGTGCTGCTGATTCAATTACCAGATATTATAAAATTCCTGCATATATACATCAGAACGAGGAAGAAATACTAAGTGACCAGGATAAAAATCTGTCTTCATTTTTTAATGTAAATACATTATTATTAAAAACTTATAAGGTTTTATACGGAAAAGAGATAAAAGACTTTCTTTCAAAAAAAATAGATATAATAAATACTCCGGGCCATACTCCGGGCAGCATAATTGTCAGATATGGCGATTATCTTTTTACGGGTGATTTATTATTTAAAGATTCTGTCGGCAGGACAGATCTTCCGGGCGGTAATTCAAAACAGATGAAGGAAAGTTTGATGTTTCTTAAAACACTTGAAAAAAACCTGCTGATTTTTCCTGGACATGGAGACGATACGACTATGGAAAATGAACTGAAAAATAATTATTTTTTAAATCATTAGAATTTGGAGGATTTTAATTGATATATAATTCACCCAGAGGAACTGAAGATTATTTTGGCGAAGAAATCAGATATCGAGATTTTCTTGCAGAAGTCTCTAAAAAGTTGTTTAAAATATTTAATTATTCTGAAATAATCACTCCGCATTTTGAGCATACAGAAGTTTTTTCCAGAGGTATTGGTGAAAATTCGGAAATTGTCCAGAAAGAGATGTTTACATTTTTTGATAAAAAAAACCGCTCGCTGACTTTAAGGCCTGAAGGTACTGCATCTGTAGTAAGGGCAATTGTTGAAAACAAACTTTACTCTGAAAATCTTCCATTAAAATTATTTTATATAGGCAGCATGTTCAGGTATGAGAGACCTCAGAAGGGAAGAATGAGAGAATTCTGCCAGATAGGAGTTGAATCTGCTGGCAGCGATAGTCCGGCAATTGATACAGAGGTCATCTGGCTGCTTTATGAATTATTCCGGAAACTTGGTTTTAAAAACCTGACCCTTTATATCAATAACATCGGCTGCCCTGAATGCCGGGTCGAATATGTAAAAATGCTGGAAGGCCAGTTATTACCTGTAAAAGACAGGCTTTGTGATGACTGCAATGCAAGATTAGGTAAAAATACTTTAAGGGTATTTGACTGCAAAGTAAAAACCTGCAGAGAAGTTCTGAAAGATGTAGTAAAAATAAGTGATAATCTTTGCAAAAAATGCCTTAAGCACTTTAATGAAGTCGTATCTTTACTGGATGTGCTTGGAATAGATTATATACATAACAAAAATCTTGTAAGAGGTTTTGATTATTATACAAGGACAATCTTTGAAATAATATCTTCAGATATAGACAGTGCCCAAAATGCACTCGGCGGAGGTGGAAGGTATGATAATCTTATCAAAGAATTCGGCGGTCCTGAGCTCAGTTCAGTAGGGTTTGCCATAGGGCTTGAGAGGACAATCCTATTGATGAGACAGTTGGGCATCAAGGTGCCAGATTCAGGGGTATCTTCTGACAAGACCTATATAATAAACATGGATCCGTCTTGTGGCAGATATGTTTTTGAAATAATGGGATATCTGAGAAATCATGGTATCTGTTGTGATATCAATTTTAACATTAAAAGCGTAGGAAAAGAAATTAAACTTGCACAGGATAAAGGTTATGATAATGTCATTATAATCGGTGAAGATGAATATAGGAAAAAAAGTATAAAAATAAAGAAATTAAAGAATTATTCCCAGGAAGAGTTTGACTGGGAATCTGAAAAAGAAAAGATATTAAATTTTCTTGGAAGCATGGAGTAAGACTGATGATAAAAAATGATGAAGTTTTCAGAACAGCATACAGAAGCAATCTCTGCGGTTTGCTGAAAGCAGAAGATGCTGATAAAAAAGTAATGCTTTGCGGATGGGTTGGGAAAAGAAGAGACCATGGAAAGCTTATATTTGTTGACCTGAGAGATTTTAGCGGAGTCATACAATTGGTTTTTGACCCTTCTTTTGCAAAAGATGCTTATGAGTCTGCAAAAGAAATAAGGACTGAATATGCAATACAGATAGAAGGAATAATAAAACCAAGATCTGATGAAACTGTAAATAATGATATAGCTACAGGGAATATTGAAATATCTGTAAGCAAACTTGTTATTTTCAATACTTCAAAAACACCTCCTTTTAATCTTGATGATCGTGAAAGTATTGATGAATTTACAAGACTGAGATATAGATTCATTGATCTGAGGACTGCAGAAATGCAGGATAATATAAGATTAAAAAATAAAATCATGTATGCTGCAAGAAATTTTCTCCAGTCAAATGGTTTTATCGAGGTAGAAACACCGATACTTGGCAAAAGTACACCTGAAGGTGCAAGAGATTTCCTGGTTCCTTCAAGGCTTAATCCGAATAAATTTTATGCTCTTCCGCAATCTCCCCAGCTTTTCAAGCAAATCCTTATGTTCTCAGGATTTGACAGGATTTTCCAGCTTGCAAGATGCTTCAGGGATGAGGACCTGAGGGCGGACAGACAGCCTGAATTCACTCAGATCGATCTTGAAATGTCATTTGTCAGACAGGAAGATGTCACAACGCTTATTGAAATGCTTATCAGGGATATAATGAAGACGGTTCTGGATAAAGAAACAGAAATTCCTTTCAAAAAACTTACATGGGAAGAGTCAATGTCGCAATACGGTTCAGATAAACCTGATACGCGATTTGAGTTAAAAATAAAAGATATTTCTGATTTGTTTAAAAATTCTGGTGTAAAGATTTTTAAGGATGTTTTACAAAGTGGCGGGGTTATAAAATGTCTGCTTTTGGAAAATAGTGACGATTTTTCAAGAAAAGATCTTGATCAGTTTGTTGAAACTGCCAGAAAGAACGGTGCCGGCGGATTATTATGGATAAAAATAGATGAAAACCTGGATTTCCAGTCTCCTGTTGCGAAATTTTTATCTGAAAAAGAAAAGTCCGAACTGGTATCACACTTATCTTTAAAACCAAAGAATTTAATACTGATAGTAAGTGACAGATTTGAAACAGCCTGCCTGGTTCTTGGTATTCTAAGAAATCAGATAGGAAGAAAATTAAAACTTGTAAATGAAGATTTGTTTGATTTCTTATGGGTTTATGATTTTCCCCTGTTTGAATGGGATCAGAAGGAGAAAAAATATAAATCCATGCATCATCCCTTTACTAAGCCTTCAGAAGAGACAGTAAAATATATTGATGAAGATCCCCTGAAAGTCAAGTCTGTCTCTTATGATATTATACTGAACGGGAATGAACTTGGAGGCGGTTCTATCAGAATAAATAATATAGATTTGCAGACCAGGATACTAAAACTTTTAAATGTGGATTTGGAAAAAGCAAAAGAGAATTTTGGCTTTTTCCTCAATGCCATGGAGTACGGGACTCCTCCCCATGGTGGAATAGCGCTGGGTCTTGACAGATTTGCAATGCTTCTTGGCGGACTTAAAAGCATCAGGGAAGTAATAGCTTTTCCAAAGACACAGTCAGCATTTGACATAATGACTGAAACGCCATCAGTTGTAAGTGCAGAGCAGTTAAAAGAATTACATATAAAAGCAGTGGAGATAGATCCTGAACAATAAAACATCCCGGATTGTATTAGAATTTTAATTATGCTAACATTCTATCATACCCTGTGTTAATCGTAATTGAAGTTAATTTTAATGCCAACAAATTAACTTTGGGAGTCTTTACTCTGGCTGTAGTGTAAATGCCCTTTAATGGGACTTACTAATCGGCAGGTAAGAATCCGCCTTACTTTGGGTAGGGCATATAAAAACTTCAATCAATTACGTTAATATGGGGTATTATTTTATATAAATTATTTATTATTGATATTTTTAAATATTTCAATTATTTTTATAAAGTTATGGATATAAGAAAAGAGTTTTTAAATTTTTTTAAAAAAAATGACCATTTGATTTTGCCATCATCCGGCCTTATACCTGATAATGATACAAGTGTGCTTCTGACAACAGCTGGAATGCAGCAATTCAAACCATATTACCTGGGCGTCAAGAAACCTCCTTTTCCAAGGATCTCGACCGTCCAGAAATGTTTCAGAACCAGCGATATAGAAAACATAGGGAAAACAGACAGGCATCTGACGTTCTTTGAGATGCTTGGAAATTTTGCTTTTGCAGATTATTTTAAAGAAGAAGCAATTGGTTTTGCTCTCAGTTTTTTATTAGATATATTAAAAATTCCTGAAAATAAATTATGGATAACTATTTTTGGCGGATATGAAAACCTTCCCATGGATAAAGAAGCAGAGAAGTACTGGATAAAAAACGGAATCTTAAAGGAAAGAATCCATAAATCTGGCATGAAAGACAATTTCTGGGGACCTGCAGGAGATACGGGGCCATGCGGTCCTTCAACGGAAATATATTTTGATTTCGGTGAAAAAACAGGATGTGGCAGAAAAGACTGTAATCCTAACTGTGATTGCGGAAGATTCATAGAAATATGGAATCTTGTCTTTACACAATATAATTTCAATGGCAAAGATTATCTTGAACTACCTAATAAAAACATTGATACAGGAATGGGGCTGGAGAGGATTTATTCTGCTGTTAACGGAAGCAATTCAGTTTTCAGGACACCTCTGTTTGAAAATATTATTTTAAAAATTTCCGAAATAGCCGGCGCAGATAGAGGAAATGATTTTGAAGATGAAATTAATGCAAGGGCAAAAAAAATAATAAGTGATCACTGCAGGGCAATTTATTTCCTGATTTCTGATGGAGTAATGCCTTCAAACGAAGGAAGAGGTTATATCTTAAGAAGAATAATAAGAAGAGCAATAAGATACGGAAGATTAATCGGAATAAAGGATTGTTTCTTAAATGAAATAGGCAAAGTGATAATTAATGATTACAGGCATTCCTACCCTGAACTGGATTCCAAAAAGGAAATTTCTTTTCAGGTTATAAGCGAAGAAGAGAAAAAATTCTCAAATACCCTTAAAGACGGGATAAAAGTTCTTTTGCAGAATATTTCTGAATTGAAAAGCAAAAACGAAAGCATGTTAACTCCTGAAAATACTTTCCGGCTTTATGATACTTACGGTTTTCCTGTTGAATTAACTGAAGAAATATTAAAGGAGAACAATCTGTCTTTGGATATGGTTAAATTTAACGAATTCATGAAAAATCATATCAAAAAGTCAAAAGAAAAAACAATATTTGATAAGAAAATAAATGAACATCTGGACTTATATAGAAATATCAAATCACAAACAGAAAATGAATTTGTAGGCTATGAGAGTAATTCCTCTGAAACAGTTATTTTAAGCATATTACTTAATGATAATTCATTAAAAAAAGAAACAAATGAGCTTAATGAAGGCCAGAAAGGTGAGTTAATAATCAAGAAGACTCCTTTTTATGGTGAAAAAGGCGGTGCGGCAGGAGATAAAGGAAAAATATCAGTTAAGCATAATAATTATTTATTTGAAGTAAATGATACACAGATACCTTTTGAAGGACTTATAGTACATAAGGGAATAGTAAAAAAAGGCAGCTTTAAAGTGGGAGATGAGGTGTTTGCAGAAGTTGAGTTAAGCTTCAGAAAAAATATAAGCAGAAACCATACTGCCACGCACCTGCTTCACTGGGCATTAAGAAATATCCTGGGTAGCGAGGTTGAACAGGCAGGCTCTTTTGTATCTGATGAAAGACTGAGGTTTGATTATAAAGTTTTTGGCAAATGTGAAGAAGATTTTATCGATAAAGCAGAAATACTGGTAAATAAGAAAATTCTTGATAATGATATAGTGAAAATTTTTGAAACATCGAGAGAATATGCGCAGGAAATCGGCGCAACTGCTCTTTTCGAGGAAAAATACGGACAGTTTGTAAGAGTTGTAGAGATAGGTAATTACAGCAGGGAACTCTGCGGAGGAATACATGTTAAAAGAACCGGTGAAATTGGCTTATTTAAAATATTGTCAGATACCGGTATCGGTTCAAATTTAAGAAGAATCGAAGCAGTTACAGGGACATGTTCTTATAATCACATTAATACAAGAGAAAAAATATTAAAAAATATATCCTATATTATAAATACCGAAATATGTGATCTGGAAGTAAAAATCAATGAATTAAAAACTGAGCTGGAAGAAAAAAAAGATAAATACAATAAACTATTGATAAGTAATGTAAAAAATAAAATATTTGAAAAGTATGGCAAACAAGAAATCAGCGAATATAAAATACTTGAATATGATTTTTCGCAATCCGGGTTTGGGGATGAACTTAATATTAAAAGTCTAGGCATTCTTACTGATGAATTAAAAGATTATTATAAAACAAAATTATTCTGTATGTTTTCAAATATTATTAATGGCAAACCTATACTTGTTTTTTCCTGTACACCTGATTTAAACAATAAAGGAATTGATTGTTCAAAAATTGCCAGAGAAGCTGCAAAAATAATAAAAGGGGGAGGCGGAGGAAAATCTGATTTTTCCCAGGCCGGCGGTTCGGATATTTCAAAGATAAGGGAAGCAAGTGACTTTGCCTTAAAAACAATAAGAGATTGTCTTGGTATTTCATAATGAAGATACTTGCAATTGATTATGGAGAAAAAAATCTGGGGATTGCTTTAACTGATGATCTGGGAATAATTGCAATACCTTTTTCTGTTGAAAAGAATAATGAAAATTTTCCAGAAATACTCACGAAAATAATAAATGATAAAAAAATTTCAAAAATAATTGCAGGTTTTCCTTTAAATCTTAAAGGACAGGAAGGCGCACAGGCTATAAAGGTAAAAAAATATTTTAAGGAATTAAGCAAAAAAATAAATATGCCCATTGATTTGATAGATGAACGTTTTTCAACAAAGATTTCTGAAAACAAACTCAGGGAACTGGAAAAAAATATTGATAAAGATATTGATAAATTTGCTGCCGCTATTATTCTGGAGAACTATCTGAAGAAATCTGATATATAATATTTTGCTTTGGTATCAGCCAGGCAAATCCGGGAATATTAAAAAAATACAGGAAAATACAGAATGATAATTAAAAAAGAAAAAAATACAATTATTTGCACTTTAACAATACTGGTTTTTCTATTGTTTGTTCTTATTATTTCCAATGTTTCATGTAAAATCCTTGATTCTGATTCTGTCCAGGCAAGTAAAACAATTGAAAAAGGTATTGAAAAAGAAATAGTCATAATAGAAGGTATGAGCCTGAACCAGATAGCAGAACTGCTTGAAGAAAACGGAATAGTAGACAATGCACTGTTTTTTAAACTTTATGTCGAAGAAAAAAACATGGAAAAAAAATTATTGCCTGGTAATTATATGCTGCTGACATTATCGGAATATGGTGAAGTCCTGGATGCAATATCGAGCGGACCTGTTGTTATAACATACAAACTAACAGTTCCGGAAGGTTTTACCGTGCAGCAGATAACTGAAAGAATATTGAGTGATATTCCCAATATTTCTGAACAGGATATTGATGACAATTTTCTGCCAGAGAACTATGATTATGATTTTTTAAAGAAAGACGGGGTATTCGTTGATTCTCTTGAAGGATTTCTTTTCCCAAAAACTTATGAGATCCTGCAGGATTATACATTAAAAAATATTATTGAAATGATGCTGTCACAATATCAGTTTGAAACAAGCAGTCTTGACTTTACCGAATTAAACGACAAAGAACTCGATTACTATGATATTCTTATAATAGCTTCAATGATTGAAAGAGAAGCCTATATACCTGAAGAAAGGGAACTGATTTCAGCAGTGATCCACAACAGGCTTGAAACCGGCATGTCCCTGGGTATTGATGCAACTCTGAGTTATTTTCTTGGCAAATGGGAAGAGCCGCTTACAGAAAGCGATCTTGAAACAGACACCCCTTACAATACAAGGATTTATGCCGGCCTTCCTCCCACACCTATCTGTAATCCGGGTATTGAATGTATAAAAACTGCATTATTTCCTGCAGATGTAGATTATTTATATTATGTAGTAACTGATCAGGAAAGCCATAAACATTCTTTCTCAACGACACTTGAAGAACATAATCAAAATATCAATAATGCGCAAAATCAATGAAAGAACTGGAGAGCTTCATATCTGAAAAAGATTCTTTAAAAAAAATTGCTGATTTTTCCAGAAATAATAAAGTCCCTGTCATCAGCAATGATGTGGGAAGGCTTCTTGAAACTATAATATTTTTAAAACAACCGGAGAATATTCTGGAGATTGGCTGCGGGGAAGGCTATTCGACTTATTATATAATTAAAAACCTTGAAAAAGGCTCTTATACAGGAATAGACCTTAACAGGAATCGACTTGAAAAAGCTGAAAGTTTTATTTCTTCAACTTTTCCGGAAAAAAAAGCTATATTCATACATGGAAATGCATTAAAAATAATACCCGGACTTGATGATTATTTTGATTTTGTTTTTATTGATGCTGCCAAATATGAATATCTTAAATATTTTGAATTATTAAAAAACAGATTAAGAGACAATGCTTTTATTGTTGCAGATAATGTTTTTTTTAGTGAAAAAATATTTTCAAATTATATAAAAGACCATGATAAAAACAGTGTCAGTGGATTAAAAGAATTTATTAAACATATTAGCAGTGATAAATTGCTGAAAACAATTTTTCTGGATATAGGCGATGGAGTTTCAGTCTCAGCTTTCAAAAGAAAATAACAAAATACCGGAATTACTTGTTCCTGCTGGGAATATTACGGTTTTAAAATATGCATTGGAATATGGGGCTGATGCAGTATATCTGGGCGGTAAAAAATTCAATCTGAGAAGTTATGGAAGCAACTTCACTATAAAAGAACTTGAAGAAGCCGTAAGATATACACATAAAAAAAATAAAAAAGCATACATCACATTAAACTCAATCATATTTGAGAATGAGCTTCCTGAATTTGATGCATATATTAAAAGTATCAAAGATATCGATTTTGACGCTTATATCATCTCAGACCCGGGACTTATAAATGTAATAAGAAAATACATTGCAGATGCAGATATTCATATGAGCACACAGCTTAGCACAACTAATCACCTGACTGTGGATTACTACAGGAAATCCGGCGTTAAAAGAATGAATATAGCAAGAGAGATAAGATATGATGATTTAAGGGAACTGATTAAAAATTCAGAGATAGAGATTGAAGTTTTTGTTCATGGTTCTTTATGCATCTCATATTCGGGAAGATGCATGCTTAGCAAATATATGACAGGCCGTGACGCAAACAGGGGCGAATGTGCACATAGCTGCAGATGGAATTATTATCTGATGGAAGAACAAAGACCAAATTTGTTTTATAATATTACTCAGGAATCAGATGGAACATATATATATAATTCAAGAGATCTTTGTCTTTTACCAGAGCTGGAACGTCTTGTAGATACGGGGGTTTCTGCTTTGAAAATTGAAGGAAGGATGAAAACAGAGAGTTATGTCGCCCAGACTGTATGGGTTTACAGAAAAGCTCTGGATCTTATACGTGAAGGCAGATTTGATGAAAAAAGTAAAAATTCTTTAGTATCAGAATTAGATAAGTGCAGCCACAGGGATTATACTAAAGGTTTTATGTTTCTGGATTCTTTTGAGGAACTTGAAAATAATGAAGATGTTAAAATTAAACAGGATTATAAATTCATAGGCACATGCTTAACAGAATTCTCTGAAAACGGATGCTCAGAGATCCTTGTGAAAAATCAGTTCAGAAAAGGTGATGTTATAGAAATTCTTGAACCAGGATTGCTTCCCAGGCTTTTTACGGTGGAAGAAATAAAAATAAAAAGAAAAAACTATGAATTTCTTACTGAAGAAGCAAACCCTAACGATATTGTTCTACTTGAAGGACTTGGAAATATTAATTTATTTTCAATAATAAGGAAAAAATCAAATAATGAATAAATGTTTTGAAATAACGCTCGAAGGAAGAGTGCAGGGAGTGGGGTATAGGAATTTTGCTTTAACAAGAGCAATCAGGCATGATATTAAAGGTTATGTCAGAAATACTCCTGAGGGAAATCTTGAGATATTATGCAGCGGAACTGAGGATGACCTGGAAATATTTATTAATGAAATTAAAAAAGGTCCTTCTTTTGCATTCATAAGTAAAATAAAAATAGATAGATATACCGGACAGACAGATTTTAAAGATTTTAAAATCATATATTAAAAATGATAATATAAAATATGCTGGGAATTAACGGAAATACAAATATTTACGGGATTATTGGCTATCCTGCAAAGCATAGTTTATCTCCCAGGATACATAATTATCTGTTTGAGAAAAATTCGATTAATTCTGTTTATCTTGCTTTTGAGATAAAACCTGAAAATTTTAAAGAATGTATAATATGTTTTAAAACTCTGGGTTTTAAAGGTTTTAATCTCACAATGCCCTTTAAAAAAGAAATAATTACTTATCTGGACCAGGTCAGCAATGACGCTTTGATCATTAATTCAGTTAATACGGTTGCCAGAGAAGGGAAGCTTTATAAGGGCTATAATACTGATATAACCGGTTTTTTAAAATCACTTGAAGAAAAAGATTTTGATTTTAAAAATTCATATGCACTTGTTTTAGGCGCAGGAGGTACAGCAAGAAGTATTATCATGGGCCTGATAAATAAAAAAATAAAAAAAATATATATATCCAACAGAACCATAAGTAAAGCATATGAATTAAAAAAAATGTTTAAAAGATATTATGATGAAGAAATAGTGATTTTGGAGGACCCTGAACATTTTAGCAAGGAAGAACTAAAACGAATAGATCTTATAATAAATTGTACATCTGTAGGTATGGAAGGCTTAAGCAATGCCGGGAAAATGCCAGTTCCCGAAAAATGGGACTTCAAAGATAAATTTTTCTTTGAAATGATTTACAAACCTGTTGAAACCAGTCTGCTTCTAAAAGCAAAATCTGAAAAAGCAGTAATAATCAATGGATTAGATATGCTGATAAACCAGGCTCTTGCTTCGTTTGAAATATGGAACGGATTTTATCCTGATAAAAATGACCTGATAAAATATTTTAAAAATAGTATCAATTAAACTATAAAAACTATTTTATTAAATTATTTTAAATTGTATAATTTTATGTATTATTATATTTATTAATATATTATAAAAATATGAAATAAAAAAATGGAAACAAATATCAATATATTGCTTGAAAAATGCATAAATTTAAATGCATCTGATCTTCATCTTGTTGTAAATTCCAGGCCGGTGATAAGAATAAATGGAATTTTAAAAGAGATGGATGAATTTGAAATACTCTCACCGGATATTTTAAATAAGATACTTTATTCAATAATAGATGAAAATAAAATAAGAAAATTCAAAGAAAAACTTGAGCTGGATTTTTCTTATTCAATCCAGAATATGGGACGCTTCAGATGCAATTATTATTTTCAGAGAGGGACAATTGCTGCAGCATTCAGAATGGTCACTTCGCAGATTAAATCTCTGGAAGAGCTTGGCCTGCCTCCAAAAGTAAAAGAATTTGCTTCCTATCCCAGAGGACTTGTCCTTGTCTGCGGACCTACAGGAAGTGGAAAATCAACAACCCTGGCTTCAATAATAGATATTATTAATGAAACAAGAAGCGAAAATATAATAACGATCGAAGATCCCATAGAGTATCTCCACTGGCATAAAAAAAGCATAATCAGCCAGAGGGAAATTGAAACTGACACAACTTCTTTTGCAACAGCCTTAAAACATGCTTTAAGAGAGGATCCGGATGTAATAATGGTCGGAGAAATGCGTGATCTGGAAACCATTTCAAATACACTCACTGCTGCCGAAACAGGGCATCTTGTTTTTTCAACGCTTCATACCCAGGATGCAGCACAGACAATAGACAGAATTATTGATATTTTTCCGACACACAGCCAGCAGCAGATAAGACTGCAGCTTGCAGGTACATTAAAGGCAGTACTTGTACAGCAGTTAATACCAAATAAAAACAATGATGGCAGAGTTGTTGCAGTTGAGCTGATGACAGTAAACCCGGCAATAAGAAATATGATAAGGGATGTGAAAAGCCACCAGATATATACAGCAATGCAATCCTCCGGAAAGGAAGGAATGCTTATGATGGATTTGTCACTGGCCAGATTACTTAAAGAAGGAAAAATAAGCCAGGAAATGGCTTATGAGAAATGTCACAACAAGGAAGAGCTGACAAGATATTTAAATTCTGATTTTATAGTATACTGAAAATAACTTTTTTATGGCTATTTATAATTATAAAGTTAAGAATATTGCCGGAGAAATTATAACCGGATCAATAGATGCTGCAAGTGAAGAAGCAGCGTTATCTGAATTAAAACAGAAAAATTATTTTATAGTTGACATATCTCCGCCGTCTGCATTTTCAAAAGAACTTACTTTAAAATCGGGAATAGGTTTTTTAAACAAAATAAAACCCAGGGATCTGGCAATTCTTACAAGACAGTTTTCCATATTAATAAATTCCGGGATGAGTCTAATGGAGTCTCTTTCAATCCTGATAGAACAGACAGTAAATAAAAAGCTAAAGATGATTCTTATTGATGTAATGAACAATATTGAGGGCGGTCTTTCTCTCTCGGAGGCTCTATCAAAGCATAAAGAAGTTTTTTCCAAACTGTATATAAGCATGGTAAACGCCGGAGAAATGGGCGGTGTTCTTGATAAGACACTCAATGACCTGTCTGTATTTTTGGAAAAAGAAAATGACATACAGCTTAAAATAAAAAATAAAACAGCATATCCCAAATTTGTAATGGGGTTTGCCATAGTTGTTGTTATTGTCCTTGTCATTTTTATTGTCCCTTCTTTTCAGGATGCATATGAAGGACTAGGAGCAGAACTACCTCTTCTCACAAGGATGGTCCTGGGTATAAGCGACTTGTTTAAGTCAATATGGTTTTATTTGATTTCTGCAATAGTCATTATAGGAGGCAAGTTTCTTATAGGAAAATATCTTGGTACTCCAAAAGGAAAACTGCAGTTTGATAAAATAAGAATGAGAATTCCAAAATTTGGAGACGTTATAAAGAAAATAGCTCTTTCAAGATTTGCCAGGACTTTAGGGATACTTATTTCTGCAGGAGTCCCTATTTTAAAAAGTCTTGATATAGTAAAAGGTGTTCCCAATAATATGGTTATCGATAATGCCATAAGCGAAATCAAAGAAAGTATCAGGCAGGGGGAGAATATTGCAATTCCTTTAAGCCGTTATTCCATTTTTCCGCCGATGTTCATTCAGATGGTAAACGTAGGAGAAAAATCGGGGACTCTTGATGTGATTCTGTCAAAAGTATCAGATTTTTATGATAGCGAGATTTCTCATTCAATTGAAATATTAATGACCATACTGGAACCCATAATGTTAGTTTTTGTTGCCGGAATGGTAGCCTTTGTAGTCATTGCGATGTATCTTCCGATGTTTAAGATTTATCAGTTCATTTCCTGATTTCCTGCTTTTTTAAAGATATTTCTACACAGTTACTTTTATTGGATCCTTATTAAACAAAAACACTAATATTCTTAATATAATTATTAATAAATATATTAAAATATATATTGATATACATATCATATAGTTATAATATAAACTATAGTTATAAATTTATAAAATAAATTAAAAATTAATTAAATAAGTTATTGATATTTATATAATATTTATTGTAAAATAATAATTAATAATTAACATAATGGTTAAAATGTTCAATTTATTAAGTAAGGAGGCAGGTCGTGAATAAGTTATGGAAAAGAGTTAGGCAAAAAAAAGGTTTTACCCTTATAGAGCTGCTTATTGTCATCATCATACTTGCAGTACTGGCTGCTATTGCAGTTCCTACTTATCTGACAATGAGGGACAGGGCAAGAGAAGCAGGTACTGAAGCTGAAATGGCCAATATTGCAACAGCTCTGGAATTATATCATGCAGATACAGAAGCATATCCTGCAGCAGATGGCTGGTCAGCAACCCTGCAGAGCGGAGGGTATATGGATAATGTTCCCACAGCTGATATGTGGGGCAGAAGTTATACATTTGCATTAACCACAGACGGTTACACTTTAACCAGTGACGGAGTAGACGAAGGGGTTACAGCATATGATATTATTTTCTCCAACGGGCAGCAGACAAGTTTTGGCAAATTTAATACAAATACCAGAGGAGAAGAAACTACGACCACCGCTCAAGGTTAAAAATTTTTAATTATCTTAAAATAAAAAAACAGGGGACTTAACCCCTGTTTTTTTATTAAAAAATCGTTTGATCACTTTGTTATAATATTTTTTGACTAGTTAAAATACATGTGTTATTATACAAAAATGCAAATATCTATTTCCCTATATGAAGCATAGATATAATATTTATTTCATATTGCAATAATGATAAAAGTCATTGTATTAATGTAGCCAAAGGGAAAATGAAGGCATTACTATATATAATTTTTACTATAGCAGGATTTATTTTTGGAAGTTTTTTAAATGTGGTTATTTACAGGCTTCCAAGAAAAATATCAATTGTTTCTCCGTCTTCTTTTTGTCCGAGCTGTAAAGCAAGAATTAAATTTTATGATAATATCCCTTTATTATCATATCTGATTTTAAAAGGGAAATGCAGAAGTTGCAAGATTCCCATACCTGTAAGATACCCTATAGCTGAGACTATAACAGCAATTCTTTTTGTTTTAAACTTCCATTATTTTGGTATAAGCCTGGCATGTCTTTCAGGTATTTTGTTAATTACTGCATTAATAGTAGTTTCATTCATAGATATAGATTTGCAACTTATTCCAAATGTGATAGTACTTCCTTTCACATTAATAGGATTACTTTTAACAATGTCCGCAAACTGGCAGAAATGGTGGATACCTATAGCTTATTCTGCAGGAGCTTTTCTTTTTATGTTTATTATTAATCTGATATATCCGAAGGGAATGGGAATGGGTGATGTCAAACTATCTATGATGGCTGGAGCTTTTTTGTCGGAAAAAATAATCCCCGGGCTTTTTATGGGCTTTCTGGCAGGTTCATTATTTGGAATATTCCTTATTATCCTTAAAAAAAGAAAACTCAGACAAAGCATTGCTTTCGGTCCTTTTATATCTTTAGGTTGTATTGCAGCCCTTTTCTATGGTGATAGAATTATTAATTGGTATTTAGCATTAATCTGATAAAAGAAAAATATGTTTGAAATAGGTCTTGATCTGAGTTCAAATAAAATAAGCGCATCAGCTTTTATAAAAAAAGGCAGTAACCTTTTTTTAAAGAGCTGTGGATATGTAGAAGTAGAAAGACATGCAATTGATGCCAGTGGAATTATCGATTCAGTAGTTATTGCCAATGGCATTAAAGAATTATGGAGAAATTACAAGCTCTCCGGCAATACAGTAAATGTCGGCATTTCGGATACTAAAATAGTTTTAAAAGAAATAATAATCCCTCTGACTGATGAAAAAGAAATAGATAATGCTATCAGATATCAGATAGGAGAGTTTGTCCCCATACCCAGGGATAATCTTATTTATGATTATTACATAATTGAAAAGAATGAAAATTCTTCGGTAATAATGATAGTCGGTGTAATAAAAAATATAATAGAAAACTTGATATCTGTTTTAAGATCAGCAGGTCTTAAAATCAATTCGGTTGAAGCGAACTGTTTCTCTCTTTTCCGGCTGGCAGACCGTTATTTTGATTTTAAAAACAGGTATAAGGAAAATGAGAAAAGTTCAGACTGCATTGTTTACTTTGGTAATGATATTTCAATAATCGAGTTCATAAACAAAGCAGAGTTAAGATATCCCAGATTCATTAATTCTTCAATAGCGGCATTTAATGAAAATTTATCAAAAAAAATATCGGTTTCACCAGAAGAAGCCAGAACAATATTGAATGATTTTGATATGGGATTATTGCTTTCAAAAGACTTATCAAAAAAAGTTAATGCAATTCCGGACATCGGTGAAAATAATGAAATTGAAATACCGGAAGATGGAGACAAAAGTAAAAGAGGGCATGATAAGGCAATCGACAGAGAAGCCCTTATCAGAGACAGCATCAAGATATCTGCCAATCAGTTAATCAACGAAATTACACGTTCGATTGAACATTTTTTACAGGAAAACAGAAATTTAAGCATTGAAGAAATAATGCTTTGCGGTGAAAATCTGAAAAATATGGAAAAATATATATCAAAAAATCTTAAATATAATCTTAAAAGAATTGACCTGACAAGTAAGTTTTTACCAGATATCTTAAAAAGAAGCTTCCTTTTTAAAAATATTGATAATTCAAAAATCCCGGATTCCATAATACTTAGCTGCGGTCTTGCTTTAAGAGGTATAAAAAATTGAAAGATATTAATCTTCTTCCAAAAATTGAAAAACAAAAAAAGAAAGGCCATTTTCTTTTTAATTTTTTTCTGGTAATGCTGCTTATACTTCTTATTATAATTTCAGGCTTGTCTTTTCTCTTCAGTAAAACAAAAAAAGAGCTTGCAGAAAAATTTGATATAATCGAAAAAACAAATTTTGACCTTAATATATATAAAGACAAATTACTATTTTATAAAGAATTTGAAAAAGATGTTTATTATAAATCAGCTTTAAATAAAACTTTAATAGATAATAAAATCAACTGGTCAAAAAAACTTTATGATTTGTCTGAGTGCCTGCCTGAAAAAGCTTATATACTGAATTTCAATGGAAGATGCGATAATCTTTATTCTTCCATTGAATCCGTTAAAAACGGGGGAGATATACCAAAAGGAAAATTGCTTGCATTTAATATCGAAGGTTATGCAAATGATTATATTGAAATCTCCAAGCTTGTTCTGGGCATAAAAGAGATTTCTGACATTTCTGATCCATGGATAGTATCTATCAAGGAATCAGAAGCAGATAATCTTAAACTGCTATATTACAAAGTCGAAGTTTACTGGGACCTGAATGATTTTATAAAAGATATGGAAATCAATAAAAAGTCTTCGCCGGATAATACAGATGAAATTGATATAGAAGAAATGTAAAATAAAAAAATTAAAGAATGAAAACAATATACAGGATAGCAATAATTATAATTATAATTTTAGCCATAGCAGCAGTTATGCTTTTATGGTTTTTACCTTCATATAAAGATAGCCGGAGGATTTCAGGAGAAATAAATGACAAAAGCCTGGAAAAAGCTGCTTTGGAAAAAGAAATTAAAGATTTGCTTGATTCCAGATCGGATTATTTTTTATTAAATGCCTTATTTGATAAATACAATACAGAGATTCCTTTAAGCGACGGAATCACAGTCCTTACTGACCAGATATATGAAATAGGAAAATATTCAGGAATAAAGATACAGGCAGTTGATTTTAAAGAAATAAATGAGAGCAGTACTAAAAAAATGAAAAGAACATGATAGGAGCAATCAATGTAAGCATAACGGTAAACGGCTCATACTACCAGGTGCTGACTTTTTTAAATACTATAGAGATCATGCCAAGATTAATAAAAGTTGAAAATATTTCGATAAATCTTGCCACAGCGTTTGATGATGAAACTTCCAGCGAAAATGATCTTGACCTGTCTGCTTTAATAAATTTTAAAACTTTTTATGATAAAACGGATTATTCAGATAATTAATGAAAATGTCTAATATTGTTAAAATAAAAAACATCTTAAAAATCGCTATTACGATAATTTCATTAATAATGGCGGTTATCTTTACCGGCTGTAGGAATTTTTCTTTTTTTGAGTCAGCAATAAGTGATGCAGATTTAAAAACAAAAATTAAAATTGAGGACACAGATATAAATGCTCTCAACACGCAGGAAATTCTGAAAGGAGACATAAATGAAAAAATTGAATCATCTGATGAGATAATATTCACAGAAGAGATAAGAAACCCTTTTATGCCTTTTTATATGAAATCCCAGGATGAACAAACTGTCACGAATCAGCTTGCCTTGGAAAAAATCTATAGTGATGATGAAAATATATATGCAGAGATTGATATTAATGGATCTACTTATAAACTTAAACTCGGTGATCAGTTTGCAAAGATATATCAGGTTCAGGCAATTAATGAAAGTTCCATAGTTCTTTTAAAAGGAGATGAACTGATTACTATATATATGAATGAAATATATTATGATTAAACAAAAGAGAAAATCATGGAATTCTTAACAGCAGGTGAATCGCATGGAAAAGCTTTGTGCGGCATTATAAGTGATTACCCCTCAGGTGTCTCTGTAAAAAAAGAAATAATAGACAATGAACTTCTTCGCAGACAAAAAGGTTACGGAAGAGGCGGAAGAATGCAGATTGAAAAAGATGAAGTCGAGATACTATCAGGACTAAGAAACGGTTTTACGCTCGGCTCACCGATTTCTTTCATAATAAACAATAAGGACTGGAACAACTGGGAAGATCTTATGACCCCGTTTCCATCAGATATTAAAATTAAAAATGAAGAAAAATTAGTTGAAAACCCGAGACCCGGACATGCAGATCTTACTGGTTCGATTAAGTACAGATTTAACGATATAAGAAATGTTATCGAGAGAAGCAGTGCAAGAGAAACTGCAATACGTGTAGTAGTCGGTTCTTTTTCAAAGCAGTTTTTAAAAAATCTGGATATAGAAATACACAGTTTTGTAACCGGCATCGGAAAAGCAGTTTTAAAAGATGAGAATTTTTTAAAAAATCCTGACATTGATTGTTTTGATAAAGCAGATAAATCTGATTTAAGATGCCCTGATGAAAAAACTGCCGCTGATATGAAAAGTGAAATTGATAAAGCATTTAAATTAAAAGATACTCTTGGGGGAAGTTTCCTGATATGTATAAAAAATATGCCTTACGGCATAGGTTCCTATATCCAGTGGAACAAGAGACTGGACGCAATACTTTCTTATTATCTGATGAGTATACCTTCAGTCAAAGCTTTGGAAATAGGAAACGGATTAAAAGCGGCAGTTTTAAAGGGAACCAGGTTTCATGATGAAATTTTTTATGATGAAAATAAAAAATATTACAGGCTGACAAATAATGCAGGCGGGATTGAAGGAGGTATGTCTAATGGAGAAGATATTATGCTAAAAGTATTTTTAAAACCAATTCCGACCACAATGAGAGGACTAAATACTGTAAATATAAGGGATAAAAGCCGGCAAACAAGCATAAAAGAAAGATCGGATATTTGCGCTGTTCCTTCAGCTTCTGTTATAGGGGAAGCAATGTCTGCTATAGCAGTAATGAATGCGATACAGGACAAATTCGGCAGAGACAATATGCAGGAGATAATTGAAAATCACAAAAATTACCTGAGATACATAAAAAACATATAGATAGTCTTATTTAACTTTAAATTAACTTTTTACCATTAATTATGATTTCAAAAAATATTTCTCTAATAGGTTTTATGGGTTCAGGTAAAACGACAATAGGAAGAATTCTTGCAGAAAAAACAGGATTTCTTTTTATAGATATAGATAAAATAATCGAGTATATTACTGGAAAGAAGATAAATGATCTGTTTAAAGATCATGGGGAGGACCAGTTCAGGAATTTGGAAAAAAAGACTGTAGAAAAATTATATAAGGGTAATACAAATTGTGTTTTTGCATGTGGGGGCGGAATATTTGAAACTGGAGATAATATTAAAATCATCAGAAAAAACAGTCTTGTAGTTTTTCTGGATATTAATACAGAAACGGCATATGAAAGGCTTAAAGATTCGCATGACAGACCATTATTAAAAGGTGAAACAGGCATGCGGCTCAAAATAAGTGAACTGATAGATAAAAGATTTAAAATCTACATGGAAAATTCTGATATACGATTAAATGTCAGCCAGAAAGAGCCTGATTATTTTGCAAATGAAATAATAAAAAAAATAGTCAATAAATAAAACATGATAAAATTACAAATACCAGAAATGAATAAAATAAGAGTTACAACTTTAAACAGAAGCTATGAAATGCTTATCAAAAGAGGGATTTCTGACAAAATAACCAGCGTATTATCGGAATCTTTTAATAAAATCAATAAAATATTCTTTATTACAAATAATAAAATATTTGATATTCATGGGGAAAAAATTATTAAAAAGATAGAACGATGCTACGATGTAAGGATGCTTGTACTCCGTGATGGGGAAGAGTACAAATCAAGTACGACTCTTACAAATATTTACGAATTTTTTATTAAGAATCAGGCTCACAGAGATGATATTGTCATAGCTTTTGGCGGCGGAGTGATAGGAGATACAGCTGGTTTTGCTGCATCAACATTTAACAGAGGTCTTATCCTGGTACAATACCCAACGACGATTATATCGCAGGTCGACAGCAGTATAGGCGGAAAAGTTGCCATAAACTTTAAAGGAATAAAAAATATTGTCGGGTGTTTTTATCAGCCTCATCTTATTATATGTGACCCTGATTTGCTAAATACTCTTGAAGAAAAAGAAATTATTAATGGTTTGGGAGAAATAATAAAGTACGGGCTTGTCTTTGATCATAAAATAATAGAAGCAGTAAATAAAATAATAAATGAAAACCCCGGATCAGAAGAACGCCTTAAAAATATGATAAAAGATAAAAGATTTGATGAAGTAATATTCAGATGCTCAAAAATAAAATCAGGCATTGTTGAAAAAGATGAGTTCGACAATGGAATAAGAAATTATCTTAATTTCGGCCACACTATAGGACATGCAATTGAAAAAGTAATAGGCTTTAAGAATATCAGCCATGGCCAGGCAGTTTCACTGGGCATATTATGTGCCATAGATTTATCCATATCGTTAGGCTTCATAGAAGATTCTTTTAAAAAAGAATTATTAGAGCTTTATGGAGCATTAAAACTGCCTGTAAAAATATATTCAAAAAACGTGGATGATATTTTTGAAGCAATTCGTTTTGATAAAAAAATAACCGAAGGTAAAACAAAATTCATTGTTCTTAAAAAATTAAATGAAGCTGTTATCTTTAATGATATTGATGAAACAATTATAAAAAACAGTATAATTAAAAATATTGAATAATGTAAAATATTTATTAAGATAAATATTAATTAATTTATTTATAATATCTGAAAGATTTTAAAATGAAAAAAATCACTATAATAAATGGACCGAATCTTAATCTTACCGGCAAAAGGGAGCAGGATAGGTATGGAGATGTAGGATTTGAAGATTTTCTGAATAATGAGCTTGTTCCTTATGCAGCTGATAATAATTATAATATCGAATACTTTCAGTCAAACTACGAAGGCGCAATAATAGACAAGATACATGAATGTGCAGGCAAAACTGAATATATCATTATCAATCCCGGTGCGCTGACACATTACAGCTATGCCATACATGATGCAATAAAAGCAGTCAATGTAAATACAATAGAAGTACATATCTCCAATATCTTCAACAGGGAAAAATGGAGAGAAAAATCTGTTATCTCTCCTGCTGCAAAAGCAGTTATCAGTGGATTCGGACTGCAAAGTTATAAGCTGGCATTACTATATATAACTGGCTTGTGAAATGTTAAACAGAATCAGACAAAAAGATGGTTTTACTCTGATTGAAGCACTTATTTCCATCATTCTTCTTTCAATATTCTCACTTATGCTCGTACAGGGGATCAGGATGGCGGTTATTGCTTTCAATATAAATAAAGTAAATACACGGGCAGTAACAATTGCAAATGAAGAACTAGAGAAAATAAGATCCATGTCTTTTAATGATATCGGCTTGTCCGAGGGCAATCCCCAGGGTATTCTTGATGGACAAAAATATTCTGAAGATGGTTTCCTGATAGAGTATAACGTTATTTATAAAAACGGAGACAGCAGGATAAAGCAGATAATGGTCTCCGTCTACAAAGAACTTATGAAGGACAAGCTTGAAGTTGTTACCGAAATCGCACCGCTGACCTTAAGTGAAGAGAGCTCTGAAACAAGCACCACCATCTCCCAGGATTATCTGCCTCCCCGGAATCTGGCAATAATCTCAGATACAGGTTCAGATATAAATAGAAGGATCCTCATTGAGTGGGAAGATCCGTATAATCCTGATTTTGCTATAAATTCTTATAATATTTATAGAAATTCCTCATTAATTTCAAATACGATTTTAAGGACATATGAAGACAGCCCGAATGACAATGGCGATTTTTCGTACTTTGTAACAATTATTTATTCAGATGGAACAGAAAGCGCTGGAAGCAATGAGGTCACGACACAATAGATTTTTTATAAAAATAAAATTCAAAAACGGTTTTAGCCTTATCGAATTGTTAATTGTCACGTTTATTATAATGATTATCGCAGCAGTTGCATCAGTTTTATATCTGAATACTATAAGGTCCCAGGAAGATATATTAAGCAAGGCAAAGTCCCAGAAAGATGCAAGGACTGCATTATATCTGATGGAAAAAGAAATAAGAGAGTCTGTTTCCATGCTTAATGCTGAAAATAATGATATAAGATTTCTCTCAAATATAGACCAGGATGATGAATTTGAAGAAATATCTTATTATACAGAATTATCAGGAAGTAATTATATTCTGGTCCGGGAAGAAGATGGTACAGATACCGGCATATTTTTAAATTACCTTATAAGCGATAATATATTTTCTTACTATAACAAGGCAGACTCTGATCCAATCGATTTGCCACTTGATGAAATAAATTTAAATACTTTTAAAGTGCTGAAAATATCATTTGTGCTAAATGACGAACCGGAATATGCTAATAAGAATTTATATGTGTCATCTAGCGTATATCTCAGAAACAGGTAAAAATAATCAATGAATATTTTTTTAAAAAATAAATTTATTAAAAAAAGTGGAAATATTGCAATTCTTATATTAATAATCGGCATCGTGATACTTCTTTCAGTAAGCGTACTTGCGTCTTTTATGATTAAAGACATTAATTTTATCAGGCAGGATGAAAAGAAATTAAAAGCTTTGAATTTTGCTGAAGCAGGAATATCCAATTTCTTCCTGGAAATAATTAAATATAACCAGGGAGAAACGGAAGAGCTGCCTGGCAGTCCTTTTACTGGCGAAATCATCAGCAATGATAATGTGGTCGGTACTTATGAAATTAATTACTTATTCAATCCATCTGATGAGAATTCATATAATATGTCAAGTTATGACATTACTTCAAAAGGCATTGATCTGACCGGTACTGAAAGACTGGTAAAAGTAAATATTTCTCTTGGAGATATATTTGATTTTATTTTTTCCTATAACTCTCCGAATACCGGAGATATCATTCCGTCACAAAGCGGGGTATATGGTCCATTTTTTACAAAAGGCATCCTGGACCTCAGAGGGGCTGCTGGTTTTTATGGAGGTCCCCTGATAATAGGTGGTGATATGATAATCGGCGGCAGTTCCCAAATGGGAACTTCAATAGAGCCGGTAGATCTTTTCTTGGGCGGAGATGCAAAAGACCAGTCAGGCAATATCATTAATCTGACGGATAATTTTCAGGCAGAAGAGATTTATATAAAGGATTTCAACAAGGAAGCAATCGATATTGATAATATTATTATTGATGAAAATTATTTTAGCAGAATACTTTCAGCAGGAGCCGCAACTGTTGAAGGAAATTTAACTATAACTACAACATCAATAAATCCCGTTCCTGTCAATCAGGATGCAAATAATTATATAAGGATCGAGAATGGCCGGCTGAAGATTTCAGGAAATATACTGGTAAATGGAGATATTATATTTGGCAGTCAAAATACCAAGCAGAATATTATTTATGAAGGGAAAGGAAATCTTATTTCAAAAAATAATATTATTGATTATGCAAGAATAATACCTGCTAACATTTCCCCGGGTTTTTTCCCGGAAAATAACCTGGTTGTTCTTATAGCTTTTAAAGATATCAGTTTTTTAACGAGTACTTTTTCTGGAACCAGTTATGAAAATCCAAATGCTGCATGTGCAGCAATAGCGGGAAATATGATAATCACTGAAAATAATGAATATATAAGAGGCCTTACGGTAGGAAATGAAATAATGCTGAGCCGGAATGCAAAAATATATTATGAAAATAATATATCACAGTCTCTTCCTTCAAACGTTCCGCAGACAAATTTTATTATTTTTAATAAATACTGGCAGGAACTGCCATTATCGCAGCAGTAAGATTTTTTAAAACTTTACTTAATTTTTTAAAATTAATCATGTATTATATTTTTTTTAATTTATCTTTATTATTAATAGTGAAAAAATTACTTAAATCAGTATGAAAAACAAAGAAACTCTTTTAAAAAGAATTGAGTATCTCAGAAAATCAATCCCGGATAATAAAAAAAATCTATTGATTTTTAATGAAAAAAATATTTATTACTTATCTGGTTTTTATGGTAAAGATTCATCTTCTAGCCTGCTTTTGACAGAAAATAAAATTTATCTTTTTGTGAATTTTATTTATTATGAAGCAGCTGCAGAATCTGTCGATCCGGCAGAAACAGAATTGATACTCAGTGATAAAAAGAATAAAGCTCTGTATGAGATAATAAAGAAAGAAGGATTGAAAGAAATCACACTGGAATCAGGCTCAATTACTTATTCAGATTTTTTGAATATTGAAAAAGAATTATCAGAGTTAAATATTACCATAAAAACAATTGATTTTCCTTTAAAAGAGTTGCGACAGATAAAGGATGAAACAGAGATAGAGATAATCAAGACAAACTGCAAACTGACAGAAACGTGTGTTGATTTTGTAAAAAACAGAAATTCTGATGAATTAAAGCAGATGACAGAAGCAGAGTTTGCGTTTGAAATGGAAGGATTTCTGATAAAAAAAGGCGCATCCTCAAGATCTTTTGATTTCATTATTGCAAATAATAAGAATTCATCCAAACCTCATCATGTTTCAGAAAATTCAAAAATAAACAGTGGAATAATTTTAATGGATTTCGGGATGATACTACAGAATTACTGTTCGGACATAACCAGGACTTTTTTAATAGATGATATTAATGAAAATATAAACAAAAAGAAATTCAAAGATATTTACCAGATTGTAAAAGAAGCACAGCTTACTGCTCTGTCTGCCTGTAAAGAAGGAATAACTGCAGCTGAGCTTGACAAAGTTGCGAGAGATTATATTGCCGGGTATGATTATGGAGATAATTTCGGACATTCCCTGGGTCACGGAGTCGGATTAAGCGTGCATGAACCTCCGTTTATAAGCCCGGTCAATAACCAGATATTAAAAGAATCTATGATAATTACCATTGAACCAGGGATTTATATACCAGGTTTCGGAGGTGTAAGGATTGAAGATATGGTAATTGTAGGGAAAAATAAATGTGAGAGACTTTATAATGATTCAAAGGAACTTATAATTATAAGTTAATCAATAATAGCGTAAGCAAATTTTTATTTGTGTATTAAATATTTTGTTTACCAGATTTAATATTGTTTGATATAAGGGGAGTAAAATAAAAAATGATAAGCAGTAATGATTTTAAAAACGGAATGGCTATTGAGTATGAAGGTGACTTATTGGAGATAATTTATTTTCAGCATGTTAAACCTGGTAAAGGAGGTGCATTTGTAAGGACAAAATTAAAAAATCTTATAAATGGCACTATATTTGAAAAAACCTTCAGGGCTGGCGAGAAAGTAGAGCAGGCAATTCTTGAAACAAAAAAAATGCAGTTTCTTTACAAGGATGAGCATTATAATTTTATGGATAATGAGACTTTTGAGCAGCTTTCAATTGACGAAACCAGCATTGGAAATAAAAAGCAGTATCTTATCGAAAATCTTGAAATTACAATGATATTTTATAAAGGTAATCCTATTTCTATTGAACTACCGACTTTCATTGAAGCAGAGATTATCAGTACGGAACCTGGTGTAAAAGGAGATACAGTAAGCAATGCATTCAAACCTGCAGAGATAATAACCGGAGCAAAAGTAAATGTCCCGCTTTTTATTGAAAACGGTGATAAAATCAGGATTGATACAAGAACCGGAGATTACATAACAAGAGTATAATATGGTTACATCAAGAAGAAGAGCTAGAATAAAAGCGGTTATAGTATTATATCAAAGCGATCTTTTAAAAAAAAGTATCAATGAAATAATACATACTGAGATGATCTTTAAAAAAAACCTGGATGCATTTACTGTGAAGCTGACTCTGGGTGTGGAAAAAAACATGCAATTGATAGATGATATAATAAGAAAAGTGGTGGAAAACTGGACAATTGAAAGAATATCCATAATTGACAGAAACATAATAAGGTTGGCGATATATGAAATGTTTTTTGAAAAAGATATCCCTTTGAAAGTTTCAGTGGATGAAGCTATTGAAATTGCAAAGATGCTTGGTCAAAAAGAAGACACGCCTAAATTTGTAAATGGTATTCTAGGAAAAATACTTATCGATATTGATAAAATAAAAGAAGACATAATCCCGGATATGTAAAAATAATTAAGGAGGGATAATGAATTCCAGGGAAAAATTTATTGAATTTATTAATTTTAATAAAAAATTTCCTACTGTCAAATGGGAATTCGGCTATTGGGGCTCTGCCATAAAAAGATGGTATAATGAGGGACTTCCTTTAAAAAATTACCCCAAGGTGCCTGTTAATATAATTAATACCACTTCCTCCCTGTATACTTCAGTCTGGAAACACTTTCTCATGAAAGATAAAACAATATATGAAGCGATATACAATGAACCAGAAAAAGAACTTGAAATCCCTGACGGTTTTGCTGTCCTTGGAGGGGGTATTTATTTCCCATCCCAGGGTTTTGCTCTTGATTATGATGTAAAAGATTATTTCGATATGGATTTGCAGCAAAATGTAGTATGCGCAGAACATTTGTTTTATCCTCAGTTTAAACCTGAAATTGTAAACGAGGATGAGAAATATATAGACTACATTGATCTTGACGGATGTAAAAGGCGATTCTCAAAAGCACAGCAGGTAATACCTTCAGGCCTGGACTGGCCTATAAAAGACTGGGAAACCTGGAGCAGGCTTAAATCTGAAAGAATGAACATGGATAATATCAAAGACAGGCTGCCTTCCAACTGGAAGGAAATTGTAAAAAAATATAAAAACCGGGATTTCCCTCTTGCTCTGGGAGGTTACCCCTGTGGAATTTTTGGTACCCTGACTCATCTTATCGGATATGAAAATCTTTTTATGTTTTATTATGACAAACCAGATCTTATCAAAGATATACTTGAAAGATTAACAGATGTATGGATTGCCCTCTGGGAAGAAGTTTTATCCTTTACTGATGTGGACCTCTGTAATCTGTGGGAAGACATTTCTTCAGGCAAAGGTTCAATGCTTTCACCAGCTATTATGAAAGAATTTGTGCTCCCTTATTATGAAAAAATTTCCGATTTCCTGAAAAGTAAGAAAATAAATACTTTTCTGGTTGACACAGACGGAGATTGCAATGAATTGGTTCCGATGTTTATTGAATCAGGGGTCACAGGGATGTATCCGATGGAGGTAAGCGCAGGAATGGATGTCGTATCTCTGAGAAAAAAATACCCTGGCTTTCTCTTGATGGGGGGCATTCCCAAATTAGATATACAATACGGGATAAAAAAAATCGATGAAATACTTGAACCGGTAGAGTGGCTTTTAAGTCAGGGCGGGTTTATACCATTCGGCGATCATCTTATTCCGCCTGAAGTCGGCTGGAATGAATTCAAATATTACAGGGAAAGATTAAATGCTCTTATTGATGCTATTTAAATAAAAAAATATGATTAAAAAAATTTTAACGGAAATTATTATATGAAAAGAATCAAGATTGTTATTTTTTTATTAATAATATTGCTGATTATTTTTAATGTTTCATGTTTTAACGCAAAAAATCAAATCCCTGGCACAAATTCTGGTAAAAATGATTCAGTTGCAGATATAAATGAAAATACAGATAAATCTAAATCAGATACCCCTAAAGGAAATGACAGTAAAACAGGAAATAATATTCAGAATAATGATGCTAACAATAATGATTCAGTAAAAGAGCATACCAGTGAGAATATTGTTTTTGAAAAACCAGTTCAAAATCCATTAAGGACTTTACCGAAATTAAACATACAAATAATAGAAGGACCTGTAATACTTGAGGATGCATCCCTGGCATATTACCGCTTAAGTGCAAAAGTATCTGCTTATCCAGGAGCCAGTCTTTCATTTTCAAAAGATGATAGTTTTGGAGCATGGGGTCCTAATATTGTACAGATAAATTTATTGCCAGAAGAGACTTATGATTTAAAAGTTGTGTCATCTAACGAAATTGGTACCACAAGTGCTGTTGTGAGGCTGGACTGGATGGAAGCAAAAATAAATTATACAGATATCGTAATTGTTAATGATGAGGATAATCCTGTTTTTTATCATATTGATGTATTACTGGATGAGCAGAAAACCAGGGTATATTATAAAGATGAACTGATAAGGGAAATGATTTGCTCAACTGGTGCTCCGGATACTCCGACTCCAAAAGGTTCATTTAAAACAGGCGATAAGATTTTTTACTCATGGCTCCCAAAATATGATGTGGGGGCATACTATTTCGTAAGATTTTTTAACTCATATCTTTTTCACAGTATTCCTTTTGATGATGAAGGAAATATGATTAAAGAAGAATTTGATAATCTTGGAAAAGCTTCCAGTCATGGGTGCATACGTCTTGGCATGGAAGATGCAAAATGGTTTTATGAAAACCTGCCTCCGGGAATATCTTTAGAAATCAGATAATTGTGCATATCCATTTATAATTAATAATTAAAAAAATATTTTTGTATTTATATTGAAAGATTTTAAAAAAGAAAAAATCACAGCATCCGATTTATTGATTGAAAAGAAAATAGCTAAAGACAGGCATGAAGCCGAGGCTTTAATAATCGGCAGGAAAGTTTTTTATAAAAATGAACCTGTTGAAAAAGCAGGGCAGCTTTTATCAATATCTTCAGAAATAGAAATAAAAAACAAAAAGGGTTTTGTTTCAAGAGGTGCTTTAAAGTTAAAAAAAGCTGTTGAGGAATTTGAAATCCCTTTAAATGGAAAGACAATAATTGATATTGGTTCATCAACTGGCGGATTCACAGATTATCTGCTCCAGAACGGAGCATCATATGCAATTGCTGTTGATGTAAATTACGGTCAGTTTGACTGGAAACTTAGAAATAATCCTAATATCTTTTTATTTGAAAGGACAAATATAAAAAATCTTTCAAAAAGAGATATTCCTAAAATTCCTGATCTGGCTGCAGTAGATCTCTCATTTATTTCTATTAAAAATGTCTTTAAAAACATATTTGATCTTTTATCAGATAATGGAGAGTGCCTGCTACTCGTTAAGCCCCAGTTTGAAGTCAGAAAAGAACTTGTTGGAGAAAAAGGAGTGGTTACCGATAAAAGAATTCATTTAAATGTCCTGAATGAACTGATCATTTTCCTAATAAAAAATTACAGTGTGGAATTAAAAGGGATGACTTTTTCTCCCATAAAAGGCGCAAAAGGAAATATTGAATTCTGGATTTATATAAAAAAATACGTAAATGATAATTACAAAAAAAATAAAATCGATTATGATAGAATATTTGAGATGGTAGAAAAAATTATAAATAAAGCACATGATAATTTATGCCAAAAACTATAATATATAAAAATGGATAATATAGGGATAATTTCAAATAACGATAATACAAAAGCACTTAATATATCCAAGGATATCTATGATTATCTGATATCGAAAGGTATTAATGTCTGTCTGCTAAAAGATGATGCTCTTGCTGACAGGCATCTTCTCCCTTCAATTGAAAAAGATGAATTTGAAAAAAGAATAGATTGTCTTATTTCTGTTGGCGGGGATGGAACTTTTTTAAGAGCGGCGAGACATGTTTTTGAGACCGGAAAACCTGTAATGGGCGTAAATGTAGGAAATCTGGGCTTTCTTGCTGAGATAAATATTTCGGATATGTACGATTCGCTTGATAAAATAATCAATAATAATTTCGAAATTGAACAAAGAATGCTGATATCCGGCAGTCTTTTAAGAGACAGAAAAGTAGTTGATAATGAAAATTCCCCTTATCTTGCCTTAAATGATTTTGTCATTACCAAGGCATTGCTTGAAAAAATAATTCAGATAAAAATCATCATAAATGGCATACCTATATTAAATTATGGTGCTGACGGAGTGATAATATCTACTCCTACAGGTTCAACTGCATATTCCTTATCTGCAGGAGGCCCTGTAGTCGAGCCAAAAAACGAGTCAATCATAATTACCCCGATTTGCCCTCATACTTTATTCAGCAGAAGCCTGGTACTAAGTCCTGACAATCAGATTGAAATACAGATAAATTCCAAGGCAACTGAAGTCAGCCTGAATATAGACGGCAGAAAATACGATGTAAAAATTATGGATCAGGATATATTCAAAGTTGAAAAATGCAGACACAAACTGAATCTGATTACTTTTAACAAGAATATATTTTTTAAAATTTTTAAGGAAAAACTTGTAAAAAAAGATTAAAATCATAGATTTTATTGAATTTATTGTAATATTTTTGCTCAGACAGAATAAATCACATGTTAAAAGAAATATATGTAAAAAATTTTGCAATCATTGATGATGCAAACATCAGATTTACCGGTGGATTTAATATTCTGTCTGGTGAGACAGGTGCAGGAAAAACGCTTATAATTGAAGCAATAAACCTGCTTATAGGCGAGAGGGCTAATACTGAACTCATAAGAGACCGTCAGGAAAATCTGCTGGTACAGGGTTTCTTTGATTTTAAGGATAATTCAAATGTCATCGATTTTCTCCTGAAGGAAGGACTTATTAAAAATGTTGATGAAGCCAGTGACCTTGAAATAACGAGGGAGTTAAACAAAAACGGAAGGAACAGAGTATTTATTAATGGCAATTTCAGCCAGGTTGGTATTCTTAAAAACCTCAGCAGTCTTTTCATAGATATACATGGCCAGCATGAACATCAGTATCTCCTTGACCAGAAAAACCACTTAAAAATCATTGATGAAATTGGTGGACCGGAAATATCTGAATTAAAAAAATCGTATAATATCGCCTACAGAAATTATATTGATTCAAAGAAATCGCTTGATGACATATTACAGAAACAAAAACAAAAAGACCAGTTTCTTTACGAATTAAGATTAAAGCTCAAAGAACTTGAAAATTTAAAATTAAAACCTGGCGAATATGAAGAACTTGAAAATGAAAAAAATATTTTAAAGAATTATGAAAAGATATACCAGTATTCATCCGAATGCATTTCAATATTGAACGGAAATGAAAATAATGATTATTCACTGGTTTTTAACAATTCAAAACTTTTTAAAATATTATCTGATTTTGAAAAGATTGATAAAAATATTTCAAAATTTTTACCTGATATTGAAGGATACAGCATAATAATTGAAGAATTAAACAACTATTTGAATTCTTTCATACAGAATCTGGAATTTAATCCCAGAAAATTAGAGGAAATACAGGAAAGAATATTCTTAATAAATGAGATAAAAAGAAAATACAATATGGAGATACCTGAGCTTATTGAGCATGAGGAAGAATTAAGAGAACAGGTAGCAAATATTGAAGAGATAGATGACATAATAAATGAAAAAACGAAAGATTTTGAATCCAGGAAAGATATTTTATTAAATGAATCAATAAAATTAGATAATCTGCGTAAAAAAATCTCACTGGGTTTTGAAAAACAGATTATTAAAGAAATGCTTGATCTGAATTTTAAATCTGTAAGATTTAAGGCAGAGATTTCAAATATCGGAGGGGAGGATGCAGATTATATAAATCAAAAAGTAAGATTCACCCCTGATGGAATTAATAAATGCGAATTCTTGATTTCACTTAATCTGGGTGAAGAATTAAAAAGCCTTACAAAAATCGCTTCAGGAGGAGAAATATCCAGAATAATGCTTGCTCTTAAAAGCATTATTGGAAAAGCTGATAATATCCAGACAATGATATTTGATGAAATTGATTCAGGTATAGGAGGCCAGACCGCTCTGGTAGTTGGTGAAAAACTTTACAAGATATCAGTTTTAAAGCAGGTTATCTGCATAACTCATCTGCCACAGATTGCAAGTTTTGCTGATAATCATTTATTTATAGAGAAACATATTGATAAAAATAAAACAAAAATCAAAATCAACACACTTTATGGGGAAGAAAGAGTTCTGGAAATATCAAGAATGATGAGCGGTACAAAACAAAGCGATCTGTCTGTCATGCATGCAAACGAACTTATAAATCAAAGCAAACTGATAAAAGAAGAGGTAAGGGGGGCATTTTAAATTTGAAAACTAAATTTATTTTTATAACCGGCGGTGTTCTTTCTTCTCTGGGTAAAGGCATATGTGCAGCTTCACTTGGAAGACTTTTAAAATCAAGAGGATTAAGTGTGACAATTCAGAAATTCGACCCTTATCTTAATATAGATCCGGGTACCATGAATCCTTTCCAGCACGGAGAAGTTTTTGTAACTGATGACGGCGGGGAGACAGATCTTGATCTTGGTCATTATGAAAGATTTATAGATGAGAGTTTGTCAAAGTATAATAATTTTACTTCAGGAAAAATATACGGTTCTGTTATTGAAAAAGAAAGAAGAGGGGATTATCTTGGAAACACCGTTCAGGTAATCCCTCATGTAACTGACGAAATAAAAGACAGCATAAAGAAAACACTTATAACCAAAACAACTGATATAGTTATAACTGAAATAGGGGGAACTGTTGGAGATATTGAAAGCCTGCCTTTCCTTGAGGCAATAAGACAGTTTAAAAAAGATATCGGAAAGGAAAATGTTCTTTATATCCATGTAACTTATGTCCCGTATTTAAAAACAAGTGATGAGCTTAAAACCAAACCCACACAGCACAGCGTAAAAGAGTTGCGCAGCATAGGGATTCAGCCGGATATTATTATCTGCAGAAGCGAAATAAAAATAAATGATTCAATAAAAGCAAAAATAAGCCTTTTTTGCGATATAGAAAAAGAAGCAATAATCAATGCTGTGGATGCAAAGCATCTCTATGAAGTCCCTCTTAGCCTTAAAGATGAAAAATTCGATGAAATAGTAGTATCCAAGCTAGGGCTTAAATGCGGGAAAGCCAGACTGTCTTCGTGGATAAAAATAGTCAATACAATAAATAGTCTTCAGGAAAATGTAACAATAGGAATAGTGGGGAAATATACCAATCTTAAAGATGCATATCTCAGCATAATTGAATCACTAAATCATGGCGGATATTACTTCAGATCCAATGTAGAAATCAGATGGATAAATTCCGAGATACTGGAAGAAAATGCAGGCATGAATGAAGTATTTAAAGATATTAACGGTATACTCGTTCCGGGAGGGTTCGGAATAAGAGGGATTAACGGAAAAGTCAGTGCAATAAAATATGCGAGAGAAAATAAAATACCTTTCTTCGGGATTTGTCTCGGAATGCAATGCGCAGTAATAGAATTTTGCAGAAACGTACTTGATCTTAAGGATTCAAATAGCTCGGAGTTTGATCCTGATACAAAAAACCCTGTAATCGACATAATACCTGAACAGAAAAATATAGGAAATCTGGGTGGGACAATGAGGCTTGGAAAATATCCATGCCGGTTAATAAAAAACACCAAATCTTTCAGCGCCTACGGCACAGAACTGATCTCTGAAAGACACAGGCACAGGTATGAATTAAACAATAGCTATCTTAAGCAGTTAAAAAACAGGGGAATGATAGTTTCCGGCATATATGAAGAAAAAAATCTTGCAGAAATAATTGAAATAAAAGAACATCCCTGGTTTATAGGGGTACAATTTCATCCTGAATTCAAATCAAGGCCTGACAAACCGCACCCGTTGTTTAAAAGTTTTATTGGGGCAGCCATAAAAAACAGATCTTTATAATGCTAAAACAATTTGGAAAAATTCAAAAACAATATAATTCCTTATCCTAACTATGTTTGAAATAATAAAAAATAAACCTTTAAGAAAAGCAATTATAGCAATCTGCATCATCTTGCTGGCAGTAATCATCTTTCTTATTCCTCTGAGAGCATATATCTATAATGCGAAAACATATATGAATCTATATGAAACGAATAATGTTTTCAGAGAAATAAATGAAGGTGATGCCGTAAAGCTGACCTCAGGAATTATAAGCCTTCTTAGATATGGAAATAATATCGAGAAGTTTGAATTAAAATCGCAATTTTCATTCTTTACAGCTGATGAAATCAGCCATCTTTATGACGTGCGGGTACTAATACAAAAATTTTTAATTATTTTTTATATAAGTATAATTCTTTTTCTTGTCTTAGTCTTTCTTATTATTCAGAGAAATCTTCTGCCTAATTTAAAGAATATTGCGTTTATTTTTATTTTTTCCTCGTGCATTGTGATTTTTTTAATTTTATTATTATATTTTTTCAGCAGTAATTTTATTTTTATCTTTGACAGATTTCATCATTTGTTTTTTCCACAGGGAAACTGGGCTTTTCCGGAAGGTTCCCTTCTGATAACCCTGCTGCCATTAAATTTCTTTTATGAATTCTTCATAAAGATGCTGATGACTTCACTGATAATATCTTTAATATTATTATTGACGGGAATATTTTTTTGTATTATCTATAGAAAAAAAATAAAAATGAAAGGTTTATTCAAAATCAATGTATGAAATAAATGAAAAAAGGCTATTGGATGAATTTTTTACAATATTATCCATAAAGAGTCCGACAAAAAAAGAAGGAAAGCTTGCTTTATATCTGGAAGAACAGTTTAAAAAATCAGGACTGGAAGTAACTATTGATGATACCGGCCATAAAATTGAAGGACAGACAGGAAACCTGATTGCCAGATTCATGCCTAAATACATTAAAAATAATCCTCCGATATTTTTAAGTGCGCATATGGATACAGTTATGGTTGAGGATGAAATAATTCCTTTTATTTCAGATGATTTGATAATTAAAAATAAAAATGATAAGAACATACTCGGTGCTGATGATAAAGCAGCCATTGCCGCAATAATAGAAGCAGTAAGAGTTATAAACGAGTATGAGCTTCAGACTGGTATTATCTACATAATACTTACTGTCGGCGAAGAAACCGCATTGCTTGGTTCAAAATATATTAATCTTGATAATATTGAAGCAGATATCGGATTTGTATTTGATGCGGATGGAGATGTAGGGACCATAATAAATAAAGCCCCTTTCCATAACAGAATTGATTTAAAAATAACAGGAAAAGCAGCACACGCAGGTGTAAACCCCGAAAAAGGGATTAACTCAATCAAAGCCGCTGCTTTTGCCATATCCAATACATTTTCGGGTAGAATCGATGATGAGACGACATGCAATATAGGCAGGATAGAAGGAGGAACAGAGACTAATGTTGTTCCTGAAACAACAATAGTGAGTGTGGAAGCCAGAAGTATGAATGAGAACAGGCTGGAAAAAATCACGGATCAGGTTATAGGGAATTTCCAGGAATCAGCAGAAGAATACAAAGCAGGACTGGAATACAAAGTTTTAAGGGAATATGATGGCTATAAGATTGAAGAAAATAATATAGCTGTCAGGATAGCAAAAAAAGCAATAGAAAATATTGGAATAAAACCAAAACTAAGACCTACGGGAGGAGGGAGTGATACAAATAATTTTAATTCAAAAAACAAGATTGCGGTTAACCTTACTTCCGGTTTTGAGAATTGTCACTCCGTAGACGAATATATATCATTTGAAGAATTAAAAAAACTGGCAAAACTAGTAATAGAGATATGCATTTGTGAAGAAAGGTAATATTTTGGATTATGACACTGAATTGAACAATGATGAAAAATTAATTGAAAAAAAATTAAATTCCAGGCTGGTCTTTAACGGCAAAATAATAAAAGTATATTTTGATGAAATTTTTCTTCCTAATAATAAAAAAGCTACAAGAGAAAAAGTCTGGCATCCCGGGGCAGTAGCAATCGTACCGGTGAATGAAAAAAATGAAGTGATTTTAATAAGACAATACAGGTATCCCGTTGAAGAAGTACTGATTGAAATTCCAGCTGGCAAACTTGATAAGGACGAGCTACCCGAAAATTGTGCAATAAGAGAGCTTCATGAAGAAGTCGGGGCAACTGAAGGGAAGCTTATACATCTTACCTCTTTTTTAACAACACCGGGTTTTTCAAATGAGTTTCTTCACCTGTTTATAGCTATCGATTTTAAAAACAGTAAAAACAATCCTGATGATGATGAATTTCTGCAGATAATAAAAGTACCTTTGGATAAATGTATTTCATGGATTTATGATGGTACAATTAAAGATGCAAAAAGCATAATCGGAATTTTAATGGCAAAAGATTATATCAACAAAATTTAAAATAATCCGGCTATCCACTAAACCGTTAAAAAGGGGAGGAAAAGGGGTAACCGCTGCAGGAAATGAATAATTCAAAGATAATCACAAATGAAGAACTTGTAAATGAATTTAAAGACTATCTTAAATTTGAAAAAATGCTTTCTCATAATACTATTAATTCTTATATCCGCGATATCACCATTTTTTTTGATTATACCAAATCAAAAAAAATAAATGTTCTTGGTATAACCTATGAAGAAATACTTGACTTGTTAAAAAAATTTCATGAAAAATATAATGAATCCACCATATCAAGAATTCTTTCATCAATAAGGTCTTTTTACAGATTTGCATTAAAGAATGATTTAATACAGTGCAATCCTTTCTATGAAATAAAAAATCCCAGGAAAGCATATAATCTGCTAACGATACTGGATGAAAAAGAAGTACAGGATTTTCTGGATAGTATCCCTTATTCTTCAAAATTACAATTAAGAGACAGGGCTATGTTCGAACTACTTTACTCATCAGGCCTAAGGGTAAGTGAAATTGTAAATCTGAAATTAAATGATATAGACTATGAAAATTCCATACTTCGTTTTGTGGGAAAGGGAAGTAAAGAAAGAATAGTGCCTATAGGAAAAATTTCACAGGAATTTCTCTTAACGTATATAAAAGCTGCCAGGTCAAAAATTCATCCGAAAAATGAAAACAGAAAATCCAATGAATATGTTTTTCTGAATAAAAATGGTGATAAATTAACCAGGCAGGGATTTTGGAAAATCTTAAAAAGTTATGAAAAAAAAATAAGTCCCCAGAAGAATATTTATCCTCATTTATTCCGGCATTCATTTGCAACACACATGCTCCAGAACGGAGCAGACCTCAGACTGGTGCAGGAACTTCTTGGTCACAGCAATATATCTACTACCCAGATTTATACCAATATCAACAAGGATTTTATAAAAGAATCCTTTTTTAAAAACCATCCGCGAAACAAAAAAACAGATAAATGACTGCCTTCATTTAAATTTTTCCAAAAAAGGTTGTATAATTGGCAGGATTATTTGTAATTACTTAAAGCAGAAAGTACATGAAAATGTTTGAGAATATATTTATGGAATTTAAAAATTTTATATTGCAGCTTTTAATAGCAATTCCCGGAATCTATCTTGCTGTCATACCGCATGAAGTAATGCATGGATACATTGCTTTAAAAAACGGAGATTATACTGCAAAGAATATGGGCAGGCTGACAATGAATCCGCTGAAGCACATAGACATAATAGGAAGCATAGTACTTCCGATACTTTTAATTCTTTTAAGATCTAATATAATTTTCGCTTATGCAAAGCCTGTCCCAGTAAATCCTGCTTATTTCAGGAATTTCAGAAAAGGGCTGAGAAATACTTCAATAGCCGGACCGGGAACAAATCTTGCGGTTGCTTTTTTAATCGGTTCTCTTTATGGACTTGTCATACTGATTTATTCTTTAGTATCGAAGATACCTGCAGGTCTTATTTTTACCCAGGGCCTTAATTACTCTCTTATCGGCCAGGCAGACTTTAGTTTTTTTGGTGTGATCAGCGCCATGTTTGTCTATGCTGTAAGAATAAGCATATTTCTGGCAATTTTTAATTTTTTGCCGATACCTCCACTGGATGGTTCAAAAATTGTTGCATCTTTTCTTCCGGAAAGAGCTATGTACAGATATCTTGGCATAGGAAGAATAGGATTTTTCCTTATATTCGCCATACTTATGTTTTTTGGAAGATTTTTCTGGTCTTTTTTAAATCCAGTAATTAATTTTTTAATTTTTAATCTCGGCTTCTGGTGGAGATTTCTTATTAGCTGAAACGTTTTATTATCAATTTACCTAAAACTCGGGAGTATAACAGATGGTTGAAAAGAAAATAATGCTTACCGGCTTCAGGCCTACAGGCAAGCTTCATCTGGGTCATTTGCATGGCAATATAGTAAATATGGTTAAATACCAGCATAATTACGATAATTATTTTTTTCTTGTTGACTGGCATGCTTTGTCCACAGAATATCAAAATCCTTTAAATATAAAAAATAACCTTATTGAATGTGCAATTGATTTGCTTGCACTGGGCATTGATCCTGGAATCACACATTTATACAGGCAGTCAGATATTGCTGAGATTCCGGAACTCACTCTTTACCTTTCGATGATAACACCTCTCTCTTGGCTGGAAAGGTGCCCTACTTATAAGGAGCAGGTAAAGGAATTAAAAACAAAGGATATTTCAACACTTGGTTTTTTAAGTTATCCGGTTTTAATGGCTGCCGATATACTTATTATAAATGCTGATATTGTTCCGGTAGGTGAAGACCAGCTTCCTCATCTTGAACTGACAAGAGAAATTGCCAGAAGGTTCAATGGCCTTTATGGAGATTATTTCAAAGAACCGAAGGAACTGTTATCAAAGTCAACAAGAGTTGTTGGGACAGACGGAAGAAAAATGTCAAAAAGTTATGGGAATGCCATCTTTCTTTCTGATGATTATAAAACAATAAAGACAAAAATAAGACAAATGATAACTGATCCCTCAAGGATAAAAATAACAGATCCCGGTCATCCGGAAATCTGTAATGTGTTTTCATTTTATAAAATATATTTAAAGAACAAAACCGATGAAATTGAGAACAGATGCAGGGATGGCAGAATAGGATGCATAAAATGTAAAGATGAGATAGCAGGTGTAATATATGATTCCCTGAAAGAATTCCAGGAAAAAAGAAAAATACTCGAATCAGATACCGGATATGTCAGGAATGTTCTTTCAGCGGGAAAAGATTATGTAAGAAATGTTTCTTCAGCAACGATAAAGATAGTAAGGGAAAAACTGGGAATTGAATGAAATCTATAAAACAGGCCAGAACAGCGGCTTTATAATCGATTTTGATTATTTTAGCGGCCCTGTAAATATTTTGCTTGATCTGGTCTTCAAAAAAAGAGAATTTATCTATGAAATAAAAATCAGTGAAATAATCAGGGAATTTATAAGCTTTATCGATAAAAACAGAAATAATACACTTGAGGAGCTTTCTGGTTTTGTTTATATAATATCAATTATGCTTGATTTAAAATCAAAATCGCTTATTCCTTCAAGAAATAATAATGTTTTGCAGGAAGACAAAAATGATAACCTGAACATCCTTAGACAAAGAGAAGATGAATACAGGACTTTCAGGCAAATAAGCGGATATTTTTCAGAATTGCTTGAAAATGAAGAAGTTTATTTTGTAAGGGAAGCACCGGTAGAAGAAGAATTCCTTGATTTTTTCAATGAAGTATTTAATAAAATCAAGGCAAAAGACCTACAGGATATTGCATCAGGGTTGCTATCAGCAAAGCAGGAAAAATTCAATATTGTTGAATTTTATAATAAAAAAATTACAAAAAATATTTTTCAGGAAATAAAAAGAATAAAAAATGTTCTGCAGTCAAAAGATAATATTTCTTTTAAGGAACTTACCAATGAATACGATGAGCTTATTGATATAGTTATTGCTTTCTTGTCTATTCTCGAGCTTTATAAAAATGAAGACATTGATATCGAACAGTTTGAAATATTCGGAGAAATAATTATAAAGAAATTTGCAGCCTGATTTTTATAATAATATTTTTAAATGATATGGCATGATTGAAGAAAAAAACAAATATTTATCAGCATCGTTATATGACGAACTTATGGAAGGCAGGCCTGACTTAAAAACCTGCCTGGAAGGCATTATGTTTATTTCTGAAAAACCTGTTACTGTTTATGAAATTTCCAAAATATTAAATCTGGAAAAAAAGTTAGTCCAGGAAACAATAGACGAGCTGCAAGATGAGTATATAAAAAACAACAGAGGTTTTATAATCAGGAAAATCGGGAATGGATACCGTATGTACAGCAATCCTTCCTTAAAGGATGTACTAAAAAATTTTGTCAATACTTCACAGAAAGCACATATTACCCAGGCTGCCCTGGAAACACTTGCTATAGTCGCATACAGGCAGCCGGTTACAAGGCAGCAGATTGCTGAAATAAGAGGAGTAAAAACTGACAGCATTGTAATAAACCTGGTAAACAAGGGACTTGTAAGAGAATCAGGCAGACTTAAAGTACAGGGCAGCCCTATATTATATCGAACAACTCCAAAATTCCTGGAAATGCTTGGATTAAAAAACATTAATGAATTACCTGAATTGAATATAAAGGAAGATTAAAAATTGTTAATAAGAATATCCAGGTTTCTGTCAAACGCAGGTATTGCTTCAAGACGTAAAAGCGAATCGCTGATACTTCAAGGTAAAATAAGCTTAAACGGGAACATTGTGAAAGATTTAAGCACCAAAATTGATACACTAACAGATGAAGTAAGATTTCTTGATAAAAAAATTACGATACAGGAAAAAATATATCTGGCTTTAAACAAACCTGCCGGATATCTCTGTACTGTTAAGGATGATTTTAAAAGAGCAACAGTAATGGAGCTTGTCAAGGGGTTTAAAGATAATATAAGGTTATTTCCAGTTGGCAGGCTTGATTTTGATTCAAGAGGATTGATTTTGTTAACTAATGATGGGGATTTTGCACTAAAAATCACTCATCCAAGATACATGATACACAAATCATACGAAATATTACCTGACAGGCCGGTTGAGACTGAAGATCTAAATAAAATAAAAGAAGGCGTGGAATTGGAAGGACGAAAAGTAATAGTATCAGAATTAAAAACAAATACTTTAAAAGCTGATAAAAATATTATTGAGATAACCATACATGAAGGAAGAAAAAGGGTGATTAGAAAGCTTTTTGATTTCCTGGGATATAAAGTCATGGACCTTAAAAGGACAAAGATCGGAGAGTTATCGTTAAGCAACCTTAAGGAAGGGAGATTCCGGATACTCGATAGTGATGATATAAACAAAATATTTAAGAAAAATATTTAAAGTCAATAATAAAAATATATTTTGAATATTTTTTTCTTTTTTTATTATAATTAAAAAAATAAATTGATTTAAAAAGTTTTAAACTTTTTATTATTTAATAATTCAGAAAATATTCCTGGTTATCAAAAAGGTTTTAAATGAAAAATATAAAAAATATTTCTGTTATAGGCCTGGGCCTGATAGGCGGTTCTCTGGCGATTGCTTTAAAAAATATCAAAAAAGATATAATTGTGACGGGTTTTGACAGGGATCCTGAATCTGTCAGTATAGCCTTATATAGAAAAATAATCGACATAGCTGCCGGCAGCTACAAAGAAGCGGTCACTGATGCTGATCTGGTTATTATTGCAACACCTGTAAGATTAATCGCTGATATTGCTTTTGAAATCAAAGACCATCTGAAACCAGATACAATAGTAACAGATGTCGGAAGTGCAAAATTAAATATTGTTGAAAAAATAAATAAAATATTTCCAAAAGGTGTGATTTTTATTGGCGGCCATCCAATGGCCGGTTCTGAAAATGAAGGTGTCCTCAGTGCCAAATCAGATCTTTTTTTAAACGCATATTATATCCTGACACCTACGGATACAACCAGATCTGAAGCTCTGGTGTCTCTTCATAATCTATTTACAAAAATAGGCGCAAAAGTCATAACAGTATCTCCGGTGGAACACGATAAAATAGTTGCGCTGATAAGCCATCTTCCACACATACTTTCTACCAACCTTGTCGCACTTGTCGACAATAAGCAAAAGTCTATTAAAAATCTTTTTAAACTCTGTGCCGGAGGGTTTAGGGATATGACAAGAATTGCTGCCTCCAACCCTAAAATGTGGGTGGATATAAGTCTTGAAAATAAAGAAGAGATAATAAACTCAATAGACGATTACATCGATTTCCTAAAAAGGTTCAGGGAAAGCCTTACAACGAATAATGAAGAATATATCAGGGAACACTATGATAGTGCCAAAGAGGCACGTTTAAACCTTCCAAAATACATTGACAAAGACATATCCAAACTATATGAGGTACGGGTTGAGATGTCCGATATAAAAGGTGTTTTAAGCGAAATTACACTGGCTATTAGTTCTGCAGGAGTGAATATTGAAGATATCTCGATTTTTCACTCAACAGAAATTCTTGGAAGAGGAATACTGAAAATACTTGTACATGGGGAAAATGCCGGTGCCATTTCAAAGGAAGCTCTGGAAAAATTAGGCCATCAGGCAAGCATAAAAAAAGTAATCGGGGAAGATGAATAAGGAAGAAACAAACATGGAAATAAAAGGTCCGTATAGCATTAACGGTATACTTGAAGTTCCGGGAGATAAATCTATTTCGCACAGATCTGTAATAATATCTGCCCTTACCAGGCAGAAAATCATAGTAGATAATTTTCTTTTATCACAGGATTGCATGAAAACACTAGGCATAATGGAAAAATTAGGTGTCAGATATGATTTAAATAAAACAAGCCTTTTGATACAGGGATGCGGTATTGACGGATTTAACGAACCTGATGATGTTTTGTATGTCGGTAATTCCGGAACTACGATAAGGCTTCTGGCAGGTCTTTTATGCACATGTAGTTTTCTTTCTGTTTTAAGCGGCGATCCTTCTATTAATAACAGGCCCATGGACAGGATAATAAAGCCACTGAGAGAAATGGGTGCAGAGGTTTTTGGCAGATCAGGTAATAATAAAGCACCCCTTGTAATATTTGGTAAAGAATATCTTAAAGGAAAGACTTTTAATCTCAGCATTTCAAGTGCCCAGGTTAAATCATGCCTGCTTTTTGCAGGTATGTCTGCCGAAGGAGTTACTGAAATAAGACAACCTTCTGCATCACGAGACCATACAGAAAGAATGCTTGAATATTTTGGAGCAGAAATCGATTATAGCGAAGGAAATAATGTAAAGATTAAAAAATCAAGCCTTAAAGGGAGAAATTTATATATACCTGGTGATTTTTCATCTGCTGCATTTTTTATTATTGCCGCACTTATCCTTGAAGACTCAGAAATCATCATAAAAAATGTGGGCATAAATCCTACAAGGACATATCTGCTTGAAATTTTAAAGAAAATGGGCGGCAACATAGAAATAATAAATTGCAGAACTACTAATAATGAACCTGTCGCAGATATCAAAGTATCTTCAAGTGAATTAAAAGCAACAGATATAAATGAAAAATTCATGCCAAATATTATTGATGAAATACCCATACTTAGTGTGGCATGTGCTTTTGCTTCAGGTAATACAATAATAAAAGGTGCGAAAGAATTAAGGGTGAAGGAAAGTGACAGAATAAAAGCAATTGTAACTGAATTTGGTAAAATAGGTATAAAAATTAAAGAAAATGAAGATGGTTTTATTATTTATGGCAATAGAGAATATGATTTGCTGCAGGCAGACATTGAATCATATGGTGATCACAGAATAGCAATGGCACTTTCAATAGCGGCCCTGAAAGGCAGAAATAAAATATCGATAAAAAATAGTGGATGCATAGATACATCTTTCCCGGGTTTTAAAGAAAAACTATTCAGCATTATTAATTTAAAATAACCATAATTATATTGAGAAACAAAAAATTGAAAAATTCAAATTCAAAAAACACGCAGAATATTATAACTATTGACGGACCGGCAGGCAGTGGCAAAAGCACTATAGCAAAACTTATAGCAAAAGATATCGGCCTGAGCTATATTGATACCGGTGCAATGTACAGAGCAATAACTTTAATAGCCCTTGAAAATAATATTGATCTTGAAGATGAAGAGGCTATTCTGGAAAAGGCAAAAAATTATACCATAAGACTTGATTCCAATGCATCTGATCCGGATAAATATACAAATATTTATCTTAATGACAGAGATATCACGATGGATATCCGTAGCAGGGAAGTAGGAGAAGCAGTTTCAATTGTTTCAAAACTATCCGGAATAAGAAAATTTCTTGTTTCTCTTCAGAGAGACCTGTCAGATAAACAGGCATCCGTAATAGAAGGCAGGGATACCGGAAGTGTAGTCTGCCCTGATGCTATCTGTAAAATTTACCTTACTGCAGATATAGATGAAAGAGTTAAAAGAAGGGAAAAACAGCTAAACAGTAACAGGCAGAAATCTGACAGAGTGCAGATTAAAAAAGAAATAGAGAACAGGGATAAGATCGACAGTACCAGGAAAGACAGCCCTCTTGTGATTCCCGATAATGCCCATGTAATTGATACTACAGGAATGAGTATTAAACAGGTATCCGATGAAATTAAAAATATTTATCACAAAGAAATAAAAAATAAAAACAAATAATCCGGACAGGTTTTAAAATGAAAATAAAGCTTTTTAAAACTAAGAGGAACAGGGCTTATTTATTTTTTTACAGGGTAATGCAGCTTATTGTAAATATTATATTTAAGCCATTATTCAGAATAGAAATAATAAACAGGGAAAAATCATTTCATAAAGGAAAACTTATTTTATGCTGTAATCATTTTAGTGCTTTTGATCCTGTGCTTATGGGTGAATATTACCCCAGACCGGTTTATTTTATGGCTAAAAGAGAGTTGTTCAGGAAATTTTTTTTCAGGATTTTAATAGAATTCTTTAATGCTTTTCCAGTTAACAGATCAGGGGTAGACAGGAGTGCAATCAATAAAGCTGTGGATGTAATAAATTCAGGGAATACTCTTGGTATTTTCCCTGAAGGAACCCGCTCTTCCGGTGAAAAAATAGGCGCAGGACATAAAGGGCTGGCTCTGATAGCTTATCTGACAGGTGCTCCCATTTTGCCGATGGCAATTTGTGATTTAAAAAAAGTTTCACGTGGCAGAAAGAAAATCATATGGCCAAAAATAAGGATAATTTTTGGCGATATTATAAATACTGAAGAGATTTTTAACAAATATCCAAAAAAAGAAGGTATAAATATACTGGCATCAGCAGCTATAGATGATTTAAAAAAACTATTTTCTAAAATAAATTATTAATTATGCAGATTGTAATAGGTAAATATTCAGGCTACTGTCCCGGAGTAAAAAGAGCCATAAAAATACTTGATGGCGCTATTGATGCTGCAGCAAAAAGCAAGACAAATAAAAACATCTATACTGCAGGTGAAATTATACATAATCCCAGGGTAGTGGATTCATATCTTAAAAAAGGTGTGAATATTATGAAAAAGAGCTGCATTTTAAATCCTGATGATACTCTTGTAATCAGATCACACGGGATAAGTCCGGAATTAAAAGACTCCTTTAAAAATATGGGTGCTGATATTATTGATGCCACTTGTCCTTTTGTTTCAAAAGCTCATGAAATAGCAAAAAAACTAAGCGAAGAAGGATATTTTATAATATTGATAGGTGAAAAAAATCACCCTGAAGTAAATGGAATAGCAGGAAATATAAAAACCGGCTGTTATGCGATAATCGAAAATGAAAATGAAATAAAGAATTTAAACTGCAGGACGAAGATAGCTGTTCTTTCACAGACTACCCAGCCTGGTTATAATTTTGACATGATATGCCGTAAACTTATTGGAATGTTTTCCTGTGAAATCAGAATTTTCAGAACTATATGCCAGACCACCAATTTAAGGCAGAAAGAGGCTGTAAAGCTTGCTTCTCTTAACGATGTTATTATCGTTGTGGGTGGCAGAAACAGCGCAAATACCAAAAAACTTAATTGTATGGCTGCTTCTGTCCAGAAAAAAACATATCATATTGAAGATGAGGCGGAAGTGAAAAAAGAGTGGTTTAAAACAACTGATAAAGTAGCTATTATCAGTGGCGCATCAACGCCATACGATGATCTTGAAAATGTCAGGAAGAAAATAGAAAGCTTTTTTTAATTTGCCAGATGTCTATAAAAAAATGTCATAATAAATGTATTTTTTGTTTTATTGAACAGCTTCCGGAAGGTTTAAGGAAAACACTTTATCTGAAGGACGATGACTATCTTGAATCTTTCAAGCATGGCAATTTTATAACCCTTACAAATTTAAATAATAAAGATATTGATAAGATAATCAAGTACAGTCTTTCTCCCTTGTATATATCGTTTCATAGCGCTGATTTAAAAACAAGAGACCTTATTTTTAACAATAAAGAGCAGTTTAAGGCGATAGATTATCTAAAAAAACTTGATGAAAATAATATAGTTACAAATCTTCAGATAGTTGTATGCCCCGGAATAAATGATGGCGATGATCTTAAGAATACATTGAATTTTATAAATCATCTCAGAAACGTCCACTCAGTCGGACTGGTTCCTGTAGGTATAACCAAATATAATAAAAGTGAGAAAATCAATGGTTTTGACAGAATTCTTTCAAATAAACTGATAGATCTCATTGATTGTATTAAAGCAGATTACAATTCCGGAAATGTTTATATTTCGGATGAATTCTACTTGTTGGCAGGCAGGGAGATCCCTGATTTTAAGCATTACAATGATTTTCCACAGATAGAAAATGGAATAGGCATGCTTGCTGATTTTAAAAATGACTTTATCAGATTTTTGGACAAACCATTAATAAAAAATATTGAATATAAAGTCAATGGTAAAAAAGAAAAAAAAGAAAGCAGTATACTTGTTCTTACATCTGAATACTCTAAAAATTTTATAGAATCATTAATACAGGATTTAAAAAACAGAGTTGAAAAATTAAACATAAACTTAAACTTTAATATTAGTGTCTCAGAAGTCAAAAATGATATCTTCGGAGGGAATGTAAAAGTAACGGGGCTTCTTTCGTTCAATGATTTTTACAAACATGCTTTAAAAATAAAAGATATAAATAAGTATGATAAAATATTAATCTCAGATATTATATTCAATAAAAACGGAATAACTCTAGATGACAAAAGCAAGCATGACTTTAATAAAATATCAGAAAAAATTTTTTTTGTAAAAAATAATGGCAATTCATTTGCAAAGGAGCTTTTAAAAATATGAAAGATGGTTTCAGCGTTGTATCAGTAATTGGAAAACCAAATATTGGGAAATCAACTCTGATAAACAGGATTTGCTCCAGCAAAGAAGCAATCGTGCATGAGCATCCGATGATTACAAGAGACAGGAAATATTATAAAGCGGAATGGAACAATAAGATTTTTTATATATTGGATACAGGCGGTATGGATTTTAAACCTGATGATAAATTATCCTTGCAGATATTTCTTCAATCCCGAAAAGCAATAGATGAGTCAGATATTATTATTTTTCTTGTCAATTTAAGAGAACCATTATCAATGGCTGATGAGGAAATAATTTCACTTTTAAGGAAAACAGATAAAAAGATTATATTTGCCGGTAACAAATGGGACAGTGAAAAAGGGGATTACTTTACTGAAGACTATCTTAAGCTTGGAATAGGTTATCCTTTAAAAATCTCTGCTATGCATGGAATAAACATAGGCGATCTTCTTGATGAAATAACAGATAATATTAATAAAACAGAAGATGAAAGCCAGGAAGGAAAAGAAAACCTTATTCCGGACATTGCCATACTGGGACAGCCAAATTCGGGTAAATCCACGCTTTTTAATACTCTCATAAAAGAAGAAAGAGTTATTGTAAGCGAGATAGAAGGTACGACAAGAGACACTATCGACAGCATTCTTAATCATAATGATAAAAATTACAGATTCATTGACACTGCAGGATTAAAAAGAGACAAAGTCGTTGAAGAAGATTTGGAATACTACAGCAAATTAAGAACTGTCAGAATAATAAAAGAAGCCCAGATAGGACTTGTCCTTATAGATAGCACTGTCAAAACAACAAAACAGGATATAAACATTATAAATACATGCTTGAAAAATGGTACAAGTGTCATTGTCCTTATCACAAAGACTGATCTGTCAGATAAGGAAAGCACAGACAATATAATAGAAGAACTTGACAGAAAGCTTTATTTTGCAGATTATATCCCATTTATAAAAATAAGCGCAGTCAAAAATAAAGGTATTGAAAAAATATTTAAATATATAGATGCCATCCTGCAGGAAAGAGCAAAAATCATTCCTGAAAACAAATTAATGACAATTTTCAAGCAAAAGGAAGATGCCAGCTATATATATGTTTCTGGAAAAAAATACAAGCTTAAATTTATTAAACAGATAGGGACGAATCCTCCTTTTTTTCTTGTATTTTCCAATATGGATATTTCTGCAAAAACCAATATTAAAAATTATATAGAAAAAACACTGAGGGAGAATTTCGAGTTTAACGGTACTCCGATAATGCTGAAATTCAAATATTAAAAAGTTTGTTTATTTTATTGCAGCCATTATAAATGTATAAATAGAATATGAAAGAAATACTGGTAATAGGTTCAGGCAGCTGGGGAACTACGATTTCCCTGATGCTTGCCAATAAAAAATATAAGATAAATATATGGTCTTTTGAAGAAGATGTCGAGTGTGAGCTGAACCAGTATGGAACAAATAAAAAATATACAGGGGATTATTCTTTTCCTGCCGGATCTGTCTATGCTTTTGGAACAGGAAGGATAAATGAAGCAATAAAAAAAATAAAACCTTCCCTGGTAGTATTTGCTGTTCCTTCACAATTTATAAGAAAAGTTGCAATAAGACTTAATGATTTTATTGAAAAATCGTGCAAAGATGTTTTTGCTGTTGTCAGTGCTGCAAAAGGAATAGAAAAAGAAACAAATTTAAGAATATCACAAATATTAAAAGAAGTTTTGCCCGATTACCTGAAAGATAAAATAGCAGCTCTTTCCGGCCCGAATATATCTTCAGAGATTTTAAAAAAATTGCCCAGTGTTTCAATAATTTCGTCGGAAAATGAAGAAATATTAGGTAATCTTCAAAAAATATTTTCCAACGATTATTTCAGAGTCTACACAAATAAAGATATCGTAGGAGTAGAATTATGCGGAGCGCTTAAAAATATTATTGCAATAGCTGCAGGTATATCAGACGGACTTGGTTATGCTTCCAATACCAAAGCTTCACTTATAACCAGAGGACTTTATGAATTGGAAAAATTCGGTAGAAAGTATGGTGCAAAAAGCAAGACTTTTGCAGGTATCGCAGGGATGGGAGATCTGATAACGACCTGCATAAGCAAAGCAAGCAGAAACAGGCTCGTTGGCGAGAGACTCGCAGTAGGTGAAAATATTGAATCAATAAAGAATTCAATGAATATGATAGCTGAAGGCGTAGAAACCGCAAAAGCTGTTTATGATATGTCTCAAAAATTAAAAATAGAACTTCCGATTATAAATTGTGTATATGGGATCATATATGGAAATGAAAATGCCACAAAGTCTGTAGAGTATCTTATGAAAAGGAGTTATAAAGCCGAGTACTGATCTTAAAGAAATCTGGATAAATCAATATTTTATTTTTCAATGTTCTTGTAATCTTTACTATTAACTATTAATAATTTAAAATAACAATGTTTAATGCGGGGCGTGGCGCAGCTTGGTTTAGCGCACCAGTATGGGGTACTGGGGGTCGGAGGTTCGAATCCTCTCGCCCCGACCATTTACAATAAAAATTAAATTAAATTATTTCAGCTTTAAATTGCCAGATTATTTAAAAAAATTAGTCATTTTTCCATAATTATATAAATAATTATTAATCAATAGTAAGTTAATAAAATAGAAAAATATGAATAAAATAAAATTTGGGACAGACGGCTGGAGAGATATAATTGCAGACAATTTTAATTTTGAAAACCTTGGGATAGTAGTTAATTCGATAGCAAGATATCTGATTGAAAAAAAAGAAAACAGGAATGGTATTTTTATAGGCTTTGACAACAGATTTCTTTCAGAAGAATTTGCTTCCTTTTCTGCAAAAATACTAAGTGCATACGGATTTAAAGTATTTTTATCTGAAAAAAGCGTTCCCACTCCTGTCACTGCATTTAATGTTACAGATATGCATCTTGATGGTGCATTAATGATTACTGCAAGCCATAACCCTCCAAAATATAACGGCATCAAATTTATACCTAATTACGGGGGACCTGCAACAGATCTGATAACCAGCGACATTGAGAAGAATATAAGATTCTTATTAAACAACAAAGATGCATTGCGGACTACATCTGAAAGTATCGATGAAAATATTGTTATTTTAACTGAATTTCCCAAATATTATGAGCAGATAAAAAAAATAGTTGATTTTGCATCAATCAAAAAAGCCGGATTAAAAATTGCAGCTGACATGCTTTATGGGGCGGGAATAAATATATTTCCAAAAATACTTGATGAGATTTCAGGTAATGAGATAAGGGTTTTAAATAATAAAAGAGATGCTTTATTTGGGGGAAAGCTGCCGGATCCTTCTGAAAAAAACCTTGCTGAGCTTAAAAAAATAATTCTTGAAAAAAAATTTGATATAGGGGTAGCTCTTGATGGTGATGCAGATCGTTTTGGTGTAATTGATTCAGCAGGAGTTTTTTTGAATCCCAATAATGTAATTTCACTGATTTTTTATTATCTTTGTTCTGTAAAAGGCCATAAAGGAAGCAATCTCAAAGCTGTCAGAACAGTAGCAACGACACATTTAATAGATGAAATATGCAAAAAATTTGATATCGGATTAATCGAAACACCAGTGGGCTTCAAGTATATTGCTTCTGAGATGCTTAAAGGAAATGTATTAATAGGTGGTGAAGAGAGCGGTGGATTAAGCATTAAAGGACATATACCTGAAAAAGATGGGATTGCAGCTAATCTGCTGCTGATTGAGATTCAAAGTTACTTAAAAACACAGCTTCATGACATATGTCTTTCTGAATATCTCAGAATTATAAATAAAGAGCTGGGAGATTTTTACAATGAAAGGATAGATCTCCAGGTACCGAGAGAAAAAATGGCTGGCATTATTGATAGTTTTAAAAAAATGAAGGGTAATTCAATTGAAAATATAAAAATAAGTAATATTTTAACAAAAGATGGTGTAAAATTGTTGTTGGAAAATAAAGCCTGGGTGCTTTTAAGATTATCTGGAACAGAACCTCTGGTAAGATGTTATATAGAATCAAGAAATGAAAGCTTTTTTAATATTTTCAAGCAATATATAATTAACTTTATAAAAAGTTTAACCTGATTATTTATTTATATTTTTTACTATGAGTGATAATAACAAAATGGAAAATGACAATAAAAAAAATCCTCCAAAAACAGAATCGATCATAGAGCAGAAAATTGAGATAAAAGAGGAACTTACCGAAGAGACGATAAATCATTTAAAAGAGATAGTCAAAAAGGATAATGCAGGTCTTTTGGTTTTGAAAGGCACAAATATTGGTGAAATATTTGCCATCAATAAAGAAGATTTTAACATTGGCAGAGAAATAGATTCAGATATTTTCCTTGATGATATAACAGTTTCCAGAAAGCATGCGTCTATCATAAAAGCAGATAAATATTTCAAAATAGTTGATATGGGCAGCCTTAACGGGATTTATGTTAACGGGAAACTGATAGAAGAGAAATACCTGGAGAATGGTGACAAAATACAGATAGGAAAGTATTTGTTTTATTTCTTTTGTTTGAATAACGAATAAAGTTATTTAAATGAAAACAAAAAAGAATTATATAACCATCAGTGAAGTGGTGGAAAAATTTAAAAAATATTATCCTGATATTTCTGCAAGCAAAGTAAGATTCCTTGAGTCAAAAGGATTGCTATCACCAAAAAGAACCCAGAGCAAATACCGGATTTATAGTAAAGAAGATATCATCAAGCTGGATTTTATTTTAAAAATGCAAAAGCAATATTACCTGCCGCTTAGCGCAATCAGGGAAAAAATAAATTCAGTAGATTTTGTCCTTGATTTTAATAATGAGGATATAATCAAACAGCTAAAATTTGACCAGATTGAAGAAAGCAGTATTTCTTTAAAAGATGATTTTGTTACAATCGAAGAAATAACCAGAAAATTAGAGCTCAGGGAGTCTTTTTTAAATGAGCTTATTGATGAAAATATTATATATTATGAAGAAGTTGAAGACAGGAAGCTTATAAAAAGTACCGAGATTGAAATAATAAGAATTGCTGTTGAGCTGCTGAAGTACAGTATCCAGCCAAAAAATCTCAGACTGTTTGAAAACTTCTCTTTAAGAGAATCATCTTTTATACATCAGATAGTTTTACCGGTTATTATGTCCGGCAGCAGCGAGGGAGTAGAAAAAGCCTCTGCCATAATAAAAGAACTGGAGATGCTATTATCGAATTTAAGACATCTTATGGTTAAAAGGAATAATAAAGCATTTCTAGAACAATACAAATGAACCCTGAAACACTTATAGAGAGCCTTAAAAATCAAAGAAAAATTAAAAAAAGCAATTTGTCAAAATATTTTCTGCCGGTTTTAATCATTTCCTTTTTCATTGTCCAGTTTTTTATTCTTCCAGAAGCACTATATGCTGATGAAAATATTAAAAGTGTTCCAAGACAATATATTGATACTGTAGCCATTTCGGCAATTGTGGAAGATTTTAACTCTGACAGGGTGTTATGGGAAAAGAATCCCGATAAATCAATCTATCCTGCAAGCATTACAAAGATAATGACAGCCATTATTGTACTGGAAAAAGCAAATAACCTGAAAGAAGTAGTAAAAATATCTGAAAATGCAAGGGGCAGAAATTTTTCAAGTATAAATTTCAGGGTCAATGATGAAATCACTGTAGAGGATCTCCTGAAAGCCGCGCTTGTCTCTTCAAATAATAATGCAACCATAGCGCTTGCAGAATATATATCGGGAAGTGAAAAAGAATTTGTGAAGCTGATGAATAAGAAAGCAAAAGAAATAGGCGCATTAAATACAAATTTCGAGAATACGAATGGTCTGGATAGCGAAAATCTTAACCATAGATCGACTGCAAAAGACCTGGTTCGAATTGCTAAATATTGTATGTCGGATTCAAAATTCAGAGAGCTGGTCTCATTAAAAGAGGCAACGATATATTTAAACGGCAAAGAGATAATTATTCAAAACACCAACTCTCTTCTTGACGGGGATTTTATAAAAGGCATAAAAACAGGATATACGAATAATGCAGGTTTCTGCCTAATAACATATTCCAAAAAGGAAGGTGTTGAACTAATCTGTACTGTACTCGGAAGCTCTTCATACGGGAGGAACTTTGATACATTAAGATTGCTTGACTGGGTTTATGATAATTATAAATATGAAAAAATAATTTCAAAAGAAAAATCAGTTTTGGATGCATATGCAGGCGATGTTTTTTCAGATTTAAGCTTTGATCTTTTTACGGAAAAAGATTTTTATATTCTTTTAAACAAGACAGAAGACAATATCTATTTTGATTTTGATATAGACCAGAATATAGCGCTGCCTGTTTTAAAAAATAAATCATACGGAAAGGTAAATGTATTCTTAAATAACAACCGGATTGAAGAATTAGATCTTTATGCCAGGAGCGAAATAAAATCACCGGAAATCGAAATCAGCTATATAAATTCTTCTTACAGGGAACTAATTGAATCGCTTCTTATTTTTACCTTATCATTTTATTTTTCTGCTTTTACATTTATAATAATTAAAAATTTAATAAGATTAAAATCAAATTAATAAACCTAAATTTAAAATCTAGTGGAGGTATCGTGAAAACAGGTCAAAAAAATGTAGTATTTGTAAAAATCTTTATTATTACATTAATTGCTTTTATGTCATCAATGCTTCTTTTTTCTTTTGCCTGCAAAAAAGAAACAGCAACCGAGGAGACAAAGATAGGTGTAGAGGAAACCACAACGACTGCTGCTGAGTCTGCCGAAGAGACAGAAACTACCAAAAAATCCATTTCTGAATTAGAAATTACAGGTAACATTAACCTATTAACCGGTTTTGAAATATCAGATGGTATCTTAAATTCAAGACCTTTTGCAGTAATGATAAACAATGCCGGTGAGGCAAGACCACAATCAGGCCTGAACAAAGCTGATTGTGTAATAGAAGTTGTAGATGAGGGTGGTATAACAAGATTAATAGGCATCTTTTCTTCGAAAGAAGTAGAAGTAATCGGCCCTATAAGAAGTGCCAGACAGTACTATGCTGAAATGTCAAGGATGTTTGATCCGGTATACGTTTTCTGGGGAACATATCCTGAAGGATATAAAATTGTAGAAAATATGGATATGGATGTGCTGACACCGCTTGGTGATCAGAGCGGTGCAAGCGGTATAACAGCAAACATGACTGATGGAAAAGATGCGTGGAGGGATTCTACAAGAGTTGCGCCGCATAATGCTTATTCTTCAACAGAAAAGCTTAAAGCAGCTGCAGCAAATAACGGATACGACGTTGAGGGAGGACAGTCTCCATTTAGCTTCAAACTGGACGCTTCAGAAGAAAATAGGGGAGCAGTCGGTGACATAAAGATTGATTTTTCAGTTGCATCATTTGCTTCAGATTTTAAATATGATAAAGCTTTAAATAACTATAAAAAATCAACAGGGGGAACTGAAGATATCGACAGGGAAACAAGTGAAAATCTTTATTTTAATAATGTCATAGCTCTCGTTACGGATATTGCAAATTCCGGTGATTCAGCCGGTCACATGATAGTAAGAACAACCGGAAGCGGCAAAGCCTTTTATTTCTTTGATGGAAACGTAGTTGAAGGCACATGGGAAAGAACAAGCATTCTTGATTCAATGATATTCAAAGATGGGGCAGGGAATGAAGTTCTTTTCAACAGAGGTTCAACCTACATCGGCATGATTCAGGGAGCGGACAGGGTAATTTATTAGAGCAGAATCAATAATTGAAAGACGACTTTAAAAATCAAAAAATTGAATTCGATTACGATAACATATTAGGCAGGATTCTGTTCCCAAGCGAAATTATTCAAAATAAAGTAAAGGAACTTGGAAACAGAATTACTGCTGATTATAAAGACAGGGAACTTGTAATTGTATGTATATTAAGAGGAGCAGTAATTTTTCTTACTGACCTGATAAGAAACATAAGGCTGCCTTTTTCAATTGACTTTATCGGTATTTCTTCATATGGAATCAATCAGCCGGATTCAGGGATAGTGAAATTTACCAAAGACCTGGAAGAAACAATTTATGGAAAACACGTCCTTATTGTAGAAGATATAATCGATACAGGGCTTACAATCAGCTATTTAATCAGAAACCTTAGATCTCGGGAACCTTCCAGTATAGAAGTCTGCACTCTTATTGATAGGGAAGTAAGAAGGATAGCAGAACTTGATATCAGGTATTGTGCTTTTAAGATAGCAGGAAAATATGTAGTAGGATACGGGCTGGATTATAAACAGAAATATAGAAATCTTGAATCAATATACGAGCTAAAAACAGATGCTGTAAAAAAAGATATTGAAGAAATGAAATCCACTCTTAATATTTAAGTAGTTAAATGTTTTTTCACATTATTTCATTATCCGGGGCTTATTTTAATGGATGATAAAGATTTTAAAGAAGAAGATTATATCCTTGTCAATCTCGAAGGTGTAAGAATGGAACAGCCGTCACAGAAACCCATAATACTCCTGAGAGAACATAATGGAGACAGGTTCCTGCCTATATGGGTCGGCAATTTTGAAGCTTCTGCAATTGCTCTTGAAATGGTGGATTTTAAATCTCCAAGACCTCTGACCCATGATCTTATAATAAATATATTTAATATTTTTAACATAAAAGTAAGCCGTGTCGTTATTTCGCGGCTTGTAAAAGATACATTTTTTGCTTTTCTTGATTTAAAAAAAGGTGAAGATGAAAATATTATTATTGATTTAAGACCCTCCGATGCAATTGCCATTGCAGTAAGGGTGCAGTCTCCTATTTATGTTGCACATGATGTCCTTGAAAAAGCTGGTTTAAAAATTACTTCCATAGAAGAAGAAGTAGAGAAGTTCAGAGATTTTTTAAACCATGCTTCTCCTGAAGATTTCAATATCTGAATTGCTTTTTTAATGCTTTTTGAATGCTATTGCCAGATATAATTTTTTTAACTATAATTACATTAATGTAATTACATTGTTGTAATTATGGTTATATTTTTTTAAAAAATGAATAAATATTTAAACCAAAAAAGCATAGATAATAAAAATTTCACAGATTTAGAGATAAAAACTCCTCAGGAGAAAACCATATACGGTTCCCACGATGTATGCAAACTGACAGGATTAACATACAAACAACTTGATTATTATGACAGAACTGATTTTTTAAGTCCTTCAATCAATCAGGCGATAGGGTATGGCTCAAAAAGGATGTATAGTTTCAATGATCTGCTGAAATTAAAAGTAGTCAAAAGCCTTCTTGATGCAGGAATCAGCCTTCACAAGATAAGAAAGACAAAAAAATATCTTGAACTTGATGGAAACGGGGAAGATGCTTTTCTTAAGGTAACTCTCATATCAGACGGCAATACAGTTTTTGCATGTTATTCCGACAAAGAAATAATTGATACTATAAATAACGGACAGGCTGTGTTTGGGATAGCTCTTGAAAAAGTATATAACAAGCTAAAAGACGATGTGGAAGATTTCCTAAAAAAAGCAAGCCGCGCAGAAGAGGGGATTTGATAGATTATTATTTTTAAAAAAATTATTTATATTGATTATTATTAAAAGCAGAAAGCAAAAAAACAAATGAATGTAAAAATGATGGGAGCGATTGATAACATAAATAAAAACAATACTCCTGTATCCAATGTAATAAATGCAGAAGAGATTGTTTTTGCAAACGAAAGTGAAAAAGAATTTGCCAAAATATTGGATTTTTATAGGATAAAATGGCAATACGAACCCAAAACATTTCCCCTTGAATTTGACGAACAGGGCAGTCCGTTATTGTCTTTTACCCCTGATTTTTATCTTCCTGACCTCGATCTTTTTATAGAGCTGACCACTTTGAATCAGAATCTTGTTACAAAAAAGAATAAGAAGATTAAAAAAATAAGAGAGCTTTATCCTGGAATTAACATAAAACTCTTTTATAAAAAAGATTACGATAGCCTTCTGTTTAAATTCATGAAATGATTGAGCTACAATATGGAAGGTAATTTAAAGGGCGATATAAATCAGCTTTTCAGCAAACACGGTACTTTATCAGGCAAGCCGGGAATATGGGGCACTATAAGGATTTTGCTGGTAAAACCGGGTGTCCAGGCAGTACTTGCATACAGATTTTATCACAAATTATATAAATGGCGTTTAAAACTGATTGCGGAATTTTTATGTCGTTTAAATTTTTTCTTTAACGGAGCTGAAATCGACCCGGGTGCAGAAATAGGTCCGGGGTGCAGGATATGGCATTCATCCGGTGTAGTAATTGGAAGGGGAGTGGCTATAGGCAGAAATGTAAGCATTTTTTCCAATGTGGTCCTCGGAGGTCTTGGTCATTCAATTTTTCATCATGGAGACCCCGGTTATCCGGAAATAGGAGATAATGTAAATTTATATACCGGGGTAACCGTGCTTGGCCCTGTAAAAATTGGCAGTAATACAACGATAGGTGCACATTCGCTTGTATTAAAATCTATCCCTGAAAATAGTCTTGCTGTAGGCAATCCTGCAAAAGTAATCAGGCAGTTATAGTCTTGCTATTTTAATCTAATCTCTTATTTATAATAATTAATTTTTAGTTTTAATAATCAGCCATGTTTATAAAGAAAACAGGGTAGTAAAAATTGCGATAGTTGATTATAATTATTAAGTTGACATAATATATATTATCGGAACTAATTATATATTATATTATCTAGAAATCCCTGAACTTCCGAAGCCATTTTCGCCTCTGTCAGTATTTTCAAGTTCTTCTGTAAAAACAAGTTCGGCATTTTCAACTTTTATTATCACTAGCTGACAAATTCTGTCACCTTTTTTAATAAAAAATTCTTCTCTGCTGTCAAGATTTATTAAAATGGCTTTTATCTCTCCTCTGTAATTGCTGTCAATAAGCCCTGGAGTGTTGACAAGCGAAATACCGTTTTTGATTGCCAGGCCGGACCTGGGCTGGACAAAACCGGCATATCCTCCCGGTATTGCTATTTTTATTCCTGTCGGTATGAGTTTTCTCTCAAAAGGCTTTAAAACAGTATCAATGGTGCTTCTGAGGTCCAGACCCGCATCACCATCATGAGCATATCTGGGATAAACAATAGATCTGTCAAGGACTTGTATTTTTATTTTCATATTAAAGATTTCCTAGTAAAAAATTAATTCCAATAGATAAATAAAATGACACATTTCATATTAAGAATTTATTATAATATAAAACACAAGTCAGTTAGAAGCTATTACCGGAATAATAAGCGGTTTTCCCAGAAAATTGTCATCTTCGCTTATATCATTTATCTTCTTTACCTCAGCCAAAAAATCAAACCTGCTGTCAATACTATAATTCTTGTAAATAACTTCTTTCAGCTGATGATTGTTTTCGAATACCACGGTTTCATACCTCAGGATATTCTTTTTACCTGTAAATCTTGAACTATTTGTAAGAATAGCAACTGCAACAAGCGAAAAAACAATTATGAGAGTTATTACATATATTGTTTTTATTAATTTTGTATTAGACATTATTACCACCTATTTGCATATTTGATTGCACATTTTTACAAAAATGATTAACTAAAAAGCGAACGCATGTTCGTAATTATAATTATATACGAACAAATGTTCGTGTCAATATTTTTTTTATTTTCTTTTAATAATATGGAAACTTTGTTAATATTACGGATTATTATAATAAAATGAAAGTTCTGTAATGTCTGAAATAGCTAACTATTTTTCTGAAAATATCGGAAAAATATTATCTACTTTTTTTACCGCAATGACTCCGATAGGAGAATTAAGAGCAGCGATACCCCTGGGTCTTGGTGTTTACAAGCTGGATATTTATAGTACGATTATTTTCTCCATAATCGGGAATTTCATCCCGGCAATTATAATTGTCTATGCACTGGAACCCATATCAAAATTCTTAATGAAAAGATTTAAGATTTTTGACAGGTTCTTTACATGGCTGTTCGACAGGACAAGGAAAAAATATTATAAGAAATTTGAAAAATACTCAGGTTTTGCATTAGCTACATTTGTAGGTATCCCCCTCCCCGTCACAGGTGCATGGACAGGGGCTACAATTGCTTTTGTTTTTGGCATACCTCCAAAAAAAGCTATACTGGATATTTTTCTCGGAATACTTATGGCTGCAGCAATAGTTACAATTATTTTTAAAACTGTAGGCTATGTGAAATTTATAACAGGATGACATAAATCCTTAATTATTGATTCCGTTTTATAAAAATCTGTATAACTATTTATTGTTATTTGTTAAAATTATTTTTGTTTAAATTATTCTTTTATGGGAATACGGAAATTAAAATTAATTATTTATTATATTTAAGGAGGAAAAGTGGCTGAAATTTTTTATGACAAGGATATTGACATAAGTATTCTTGAAGGGAAAAAAATTGCAATAATAGGATTCGGAAGTCAGGGGCATGCTCATGCACAAAACCTCAGGGAAAGCGGTATGAATGTCATCGTCGGCGAACTTGAAGGAAGCAAAGCATGGAATTCTGCAAAAGAAAAAGGATTTGAGGTATTCACTGCTGACAAAGCTGCTGAACAGGGTGACATTATAACAATTCTTGTCAATGACGAATTGCAGAGAGATCTTTTCTATAGATATATAGGACCTAATCTTAAAGCCGGTAATGTACTTGCATTTGCTCATGGTTTCAATATTCATTATTCACAGATCATTCCACCGGAAAATGTTGATGTCATTATGATTGCACCAAAAGGTCCGGGCCATATAGTAAGAAGAATGTATACCCAGGGCAGCGGTGTTCCTTCCATCATTGCCGTTGAGCAGGATTACTCAGGAAACGGTATGAAAACAGCTCTTGCGTATGCCAGAGGAATAGGTGCCGGAAGAGCCGGGATAATAACTACTACTTTTAAAGAAGAGACTGAGACCGATCTTTTCGGAGAACAAGCTGTTTTATGCGGTGGATGCACAGAATTGATCAGAGCAGGTTTTGATACCCTTACTGATGCAGGATATCAGCCTGAAATAGCTTACTTTGAAGTACTTCATGAATTAAAACTGATTGTTGACCTTATTTACGAACATGGTATTTCAGGTATGAGATATTCGATAAGTGATACTGCAGAATATGGAGATCTGGTTATAGGCAAAAAAATAATTACTGATGAAACCAGAAAAAATATGAAGAAAATCCTTAGTGATATCCAGGACGGTTCTTTTGCCAAAGAATGGATTCTTGAGAACAAGGCAGGAAGACCTGTATTTAATGCTTTAAGAAAAAAAGAAGCAAATCATAAAATAGAAGTTGTTGGCAAAGAGCTTAGAAAAATGATGTCCTGGATAAATAAAAGCGGAAATCTTGAATAAAATAAAAATAAGCATATAGCAGTATATTCGGTAATATTCAGGTAATTTCAAAATATAATTGCCGTTATAAAAAATATTAAATATGAAAAGCAAACATATGTTTGCTTTTCATATTTTTTTAGCTATAATGTAATTAAAATGCATATATTTATTTATTTAAAAACATAAATATTTTAAAAATGAATACAGACATCAGTGAAAAACAAAAAAAAATCCTTGATTTTATAACAGATTACATCTCGGAATCCAATTATCCCCCGACAGTCAGAGAAATAGCTTCAGCAATAGGCCTCAGTTCATCAGCTACGGTTCATGCACATCTTTCCAAACTGGAAAAATTAGGCTATATCAAAAAAGTAAAAGGAAGCTCAAGATCTATCGAGGTAATAAAAAATCAATATAATAAAAAAATCGGTTCAGATGAAATCAGTAATAATGTAGTTCTGATTCCTGTCGTGGGCAACGTAGCAGCCGGAAAGCCTATACTGGCCGAAGAAAATATTGAAGAATATTTCCCAGTGACTAATGATTTTATAAGTGATTTTAATAATGTATTCATGCTTAAAGTCAAGGGAGACAGCATGATAAATGCCGGCATACTGGATAGGGATTATATTATTGTACGAAAGCAAAGCATAGCAAGAAACGGTGAAATTGTAGTAGCTCTTATAGAAGATGAGGCAACTGTCAAAAGATTCTTAAAAACAGATAAGGTAATAAAACTGATTCCGGAAAATGATTATATGAAACCGATAACCGTTAAAGATGTAGAGATCGTCGGCAAGGTAATAGGAGTTTTAAGAAAATATTTTTAGCATTTTTTTATAATTGTGATCTTTCTGTTCTGTTCAGAGTAACTTTCTTATATTCTTTTGATGCCAGTGAAACAAGCTTGTTAAAAATCCGGTAATTGCATCTTGACTGTATTTTTATAGTATTATTATCATACTGTTTGTCTAAAATCATGCAATTTTCATACATGTGCGACTCAAAACTGGCTTCTCCATAAGGTATTTCTACAGTGAATGCAATGTCATTGACAGATATTATATGTGTAATAGCGCTTCGAAGTTCTTCAAATCCGGTATGATTTTTTGCAGATATAAAAGCTGAATTCCTGTATTTTATTTTTGCATCATTTATCAATAATTTATTGATTGCAATATCTGTTTTATTAAACACTATATAAATCTCTTTATCTTTCACCTGTAATTCATCAAGGACTTTCTTCACGCTTATGATTTGTCTTTCGTAGTTTGGATTACTTATATCTACAACTATCAGCAATAGGTCTGCTTTTATCACTTCTTCAAGGGTAGATCTGAAAGCAGCTATAAGCTGATGGGGCAGCTTTTCAATAAAGCCGACTGTATCAGAAATTGAGACCTCTATAAATTCAGATAACTTCAATTTCCTTGTTGTTGAATCAAGCGTGGAAAAAAGCATATCTTTTTCAAGCACTTCAGAATCAGTAAGAGCGTTTAGCAGGGTTGATTTACCGCTATTCGTATAACCTACAAGAGCAATTTTAAAAATACCTGATTTTTCCCTTAATTTTCTCTGCGTCGATCTTTGTACAGAGACTTCCTTTATTCTTTTTTCAAGAAGTCTTATCTTTTCTCTTATTTTTCTTCTGTCTGCTTCAAGTTTTGTTTCTCCCGGTCCTCTGGTTCCGATTCCTCCTCCAAGTCTTGACAACATCACTCCCTTCCCTCTCAGTCTTGGCAGAAGATAGTTAAGCTGAGCAAGTTCTACCTGTAATTTACCTTCCTTGCTCATGGCTCTTTGTGCAAATATATCCAGTATAAGTGCGGTCCTGTCTATGACTTTTACTTTAAGCTTATCCTGAAGGTTACCCTGCTGTGTTGGATTTAGCTCATCGTCAAATATTACCAAATCGATGTCTTCTGAAGTGACTATTTCTTCTAATTCTTCCAGTTTTCCTGTGCTTATATAATATCTTGAATTAATCTTATCCTGTAAATGTGTTACCACTTCAGCAACATATGCACCTGCACTGATAGCAAGATTCTTTAATTCTTCAATATGATCTTTTGCATAAGAATCATCTAAAAAATTACTTTCAGGCAAGCTTGAGTATTTTATTTTTAAAAAAACAAGCAAAGATCTTTCTTTTCTAATTTCCGTAGACTCAAAAGACATTTCTCATCCTATCGATTGCTTCTTCAAGCCTTTCATCCGAAATCGTCAGGGAAATCCTGAAAAATCCTTCCCCGCACAAGCCATATGCGCTTCCCGGTGTCACTACTACAGATGCCTTGTCAAGAAGCAGCTTGGCAAAAGAAGATGAAGTAAAACCTTCCGGTACTTTTGTCCAGATATAGATAGTATTGCCTGATTTAAAATAAGACAGGCCTATTTTATCAAGAAGATTCCAGACCTTAAGCCTTCTCCTGCTGTAAGTCTTATTATTTTCTGCTATCAGCTCATCATAATTGTCCAGTGCTTTTGCGGCAGCAAGCTGTATTGCATTAAAAACTCCGCTGTCTACATTGGATTTATATTTGCCCAGGCTGCTGATTGCTGAAGGATTTCCAACAGCAATGCTTATCCTCCATCCTGTCATATTAAAAGATTTAGAAAGAGAGTAAAACTCTATGCCTGTCTCTTTTGAATTCCGGGCATTAAGAAAACTGACTGGCTTGTTGTCTTCTTCAGAATAAATATCACCATAAGCATTGTCATGGCAGACAAGTATATTATTTTCCAAGGCAAATTCTGCAAGTTTTTCAAAAAAATCAATACCGCACCCGGCACTTGTTGGATTATTTGGATAATTGGCATGTATTATCTTTGCCTTTTTTGCAGTATCTGAATCTATTTCATCAAAATCAATCAGATAATTGTTATCCTCTCTCAGAGGTATACTCACAGTGCTTCCGCCTGCAAACATCGTCCCTGTTTTATAAACCGGATAAGAAGGATCAGGAGCAAGCACTATGTCTCCAGGATTGATGAAAGTATAAGCAATATTGGCAATTCCTTCTTTTGAACCCCATAAAGAAATTACTTCACTTTCCGGATCGATTTCAATATTAAATCTTCTTTTATAAAAATTTGCTGCAGCTACCTTCAATGCTTTAAGGCCATAGCTGGAAGGATATCTGTGATTTTCCGGATTATCAGCCTGTCTCTTTAACTCTTCTACCACGATATCAGGAGTCTTTACATCAGGATCACCTATTCCAAGACTTATGACATCAAAGCCTTTTTCTTTTTTCTTTTTAATTATTTCGTCTATTTCCGCAAAAAGATAAGGCGGAATAGATTTCAGTCTTTCAGATTCCTTAAAAATCATTAATTATTTTCCTTTCATGCAATATTGTCAAAAAAATAACTGCCGTCAAAAATGTAGTCGACTTTACCCTTGAGAAAAATACTGTCTGATTGTTTGCCTGACCATTTTATAAACAATCTTCCACCTTCAAGATTCACAACTGTTTCTCCGGGTTTTACCTTTTCAAGTACAACTGCAGCTGCCACAGATGCACAGGCACCTGTCCCACAGGCAAGAGTTTCTCCGCATCCCCTTTCCCAGACGCGCATGGATATCTCGCTGTCTGATAAAACTTTTATGAATTCCACATTGGTTTTTTTGGGAAAAATCAAAAAGTTTTCTATTTCCGGTCCGATTTTACATAAATCCATGTCTTTAAGGTTTTCGTTTTCAGAAATAAATATTACACAGTGAGGATTGCCCATGGAAAGACAGTTTAATTCATATAATTTCCCTGATATATTATATTTTTTTCTTAAAAACAAATCTTCCCTTGTTTTAAAATCCCCGTAAAAATCATTATTATTTTCTTCAGTTAAAAGCATGTCTTGCGCAGCTTCAGGTTTTACCGGAATTTTTCCATATTCAAATATAGGAGAATTCATATCTGCCTCTATCATTCCGACTTTGTTGCTTTCCAGCAACTGAAGTTTTATTTTTTTAATTCCTGCCCTTGTTTCTATTAATATTTCATTCTTTTTGAGTATATTTTTTTCAAAAGCAAACCTTGCCATGCATCTGATCCCATTTCCGCACATTTCAGCTATCGTACCGTCACTGTTATAATAATCCATAAAAAGATCTGCAGATTTTGATTTTCGGACAATTATTACACCGTCAGCTCCGATACCAAAATGTCTGTCGCATAATTTTCTTATCTGACTTTCCTGAAAAGAATATTCTTTTTTTACAGAATCGATAAGAATAAAATCATTTCCCTGTCCTGTTAGCTTTGAAAATTCAACCTCATTCATGATCCACCTTCAAATTTATTATATTTAAAATATCTCTCATTATTTCTTTTATATCGGAATTAAATCCTGAATCGATCCAGTTTATCCGACTATCAGCTTTAAACCATGTTAATTGCTTTTTTGCAAGATGTCTTGTATTTTTTTTAATCTCTTCAATAGATTCATCCAGAGTTATTTCTCCGTCAAGATATCTGACCAGTTCTTTATAACCTATTGCCTGAGTAATGCTATTACATTTTGAATAACCTTTTTCATAAAGTGCCCTCACTTCATCCAGGAGGCCTTTCTCAATCATTTCGTTTACTCTTTTATCGATATTACCATACAAATATTTTCTCTCGGTATTCAAACCTATCATAACACAATCATAAATTGATTTTCTCTTATTCCAGTTTATTAAATAATCAGAGAATTTTCTATTTGTGCCGTAGAATACCTCCAACGCTCTTACAATTCTTCTCTCATCGTTTTTACTTATCTTTAAAGCATATTCCCTATCAATTTTTATTAATTCATCATAATAATAATCAAGACCTTTTATTTTTATTTTTTCTTTTATTTCTTTTTTTAATTCATATCCAGGATCAGGGGCATACATCAGGTCATCAATTATTGCTCTTATATGAAGTCCGGAACCTCCTGCTAACAAAGGTATCTTACCCCTATTAAAAAAATCTTCTTTTATTATTTTTCGTGCAATATCCCTGAATTCCACAGCAGTCAGCCTGTAATCAGGCTCGCAGATATTTATCATAAATTGTTTTACTGAAAATTTTTCAAGATCCTGTTTATCGGTCCCTATATCCATATACCTGAATGCCTGCATTGAATCTGCTGATATAATATCTGTATTTAAAAGTAAAGCCAGATTTAAAGCTGTTTTTGTTTTTCCGCTGCAGGTAGGACCGCAAATTATTATTACCGTTTTATTTTCGGTAAGTTTTTCTTTAAGAATTTTTAGTTCTTCTTTTGAAATTAATCCATATATCAGAGAATTATCCAATCATAAATTCCTTTAAGATATATTATATTTTTATACCTTTTAGATAAAATGATTTTGCATCAGTAATTTTTAAATTTATAAACTTTCCTATAATATCATTTTCATTATATTCAAAATTAACAAGAGTGCTGTCTTCAAGTCTTCCTTCAAATGTTCCTTTGGGACCTTTACCTTCTACTAAAACCTCATACCTATTCCCTATTTTACACTGATTCCTTTCAAAGGAAATCTTATTCTGGACATCGACTAGTTCTTTAAAAAAGTATTTTTTCATTTTTAAAGACATTCTGTCATCAAATTCTGCTGCTTTTGTTCCTTCTCTTTTTGAATATATAAATGTAAAAGCTCTGTCAAAACGTATTCTTTGTACCATATCAAGGGTATCGTAGAAGTCTTTTTCTTCTTCACCAGGAAAACCGACAATAATATCAGTAGTAATCGCACAATTATCAATATTTTTCCTAATCTGCTCTGTAAGTTTTAAAAAGCTATCTCTTGTATAGTGTCTGTTCATCAATTTTAAAATTCTGTCTGAGCCTGACTGAAGCGGTAAATGAATATGAGGCATGATATTGTCTCTGGATGCAATTATATCTATCAGATCAGATGAAAGATCCTTTGGATGACTTGTCATAAATCTTATCCTCTTTAACCCCCTTATTTCAGAAATATCTGCGAGTATCTCTGAAAATGTTACAATATTTTCAAGATCCTTGCCGTAAGAATTCACATTCTGGCCTACGAGAGTTACTTCTGCTACACCTGTTTGGACTAATCTTTTAATGTTTTCCAAAATAAGTTCTGGCTTTATTGATATTTCTTTTCCTCTTACAAAAGGCACTATGCAGTATGAACAAAAATTATTACACCCTATTGAGATAGGAATATAAGATTTAAAGTCATATGTTTTTTTGAATTTTTTAAGATCATAATCAAAGCCTTCTTCAGAAATGCTGCATATCTTTTTATTGTCTTTTAATCTTTTTTCAATTATTAAGGGCAGACTGGAAATATTGTGAGTGCCAAAAACTATATCTACAAATGGAAAATCATCGAGTATCTGCTCTTTCAGGTTCTGGGCAGTGCACCCGCCAACGCATATAAGCATGCTTGAATTTTTTATTTTATATTCTTTATATCTGCCAAGGTGGCCATAAAGCTTGTTCTTTGCTTTTTCTCTTACAGCACATGTATTAATAATTATAAGGTCCGATATTCCGGGGTTATTTTCTCTTTTATAACCCATTTGTTTAAGAATGAATTCAATTCTTTCAGAGTCAAATTCATTCATCTGGCAGCCGAATGTTTCAATATAATATTTTTTCATAACCAATGATTTTAATAGATGTAATAGTTGAAGGCAATATGCAGTTATTCCATCGGCTTGGTTTCAACAGTCAGGACAATAGCTGTTTTTATTTCTCCATTAACTTCAATATCCTTAAAAAAAGGAATACATATCACTTCTTTACCTGTTGGCGCTATATAGCCTCTTGCAATCGCTATACCTTTTATTGTCTGGTTTAAGGCAGCCGCACCAATAGTCTGTAGCTGGACTCTTCCTTCTTCTCTTATTATACCTGCTATTGCCCCTGCTATTGAATTAGGCCTTGTATTGGCAGAAACTTTAAGTATTTTCATTTTTACAATCAGTTTATTTCTTCGAGTTCTATGTTAATTTGTATGTTATTATTATTTCTCTTAACTATAAAATTATCGCTAGCTTTGATAAGATGTTTTTGTCCTTCTTTATTTATTCTTTCAACCAATACATTCATTATATACTTAATTTCCTCATCTTCAAATCTTGAAGATAATTTCTGATCTTCATATATCTTTAAAATATATTTTTCTTTCTCTTTGTTTTTTTCATTGTCCTCAATTAATCCATTATTTTTTTTCTGGTTTAAATGTACCAGCTGCTCGAGGTTTATGGGATTTAAAGGTTCAAATTCTTCATAAATAATCCTCTGAATATTTCTGTCTGATATGTTCATATTGAAAAAACTGCTGCATATGCTTGAAAGGACATTGTAATTATTTGTCAGACACGGATAATAAACCAGTTTCAGATTTTTGCTCATTTTTATATATTTTTCAACTTCTTCAAAATCATTAAATTTTGGCAGAGAATCAAATAATTGTAGTGATTTTGCATTATTTCTCATGCTTGATATGATCTGTGAAGGTGCTCCATAAAAAAGATTTACCTGCTGGTTCTGAAGCTTGAATTCTACAAGGTTTTTCGGAATGTTATTTAATCCCCCTATTATGCTTATATTGCCGTCAAGCTCTACAATCTGCGGAAAAACTGACTGGTCTTTTTTTTCAGGGATACTTGAAAGATCAACTCTTAGAAAAAATGAACTCCCGGCATTAATATTGGAAAAAGTAAGAAAAATCTCTTCTACATTCAGTTTGATTGAAAATAAAGCCATACCCCTGCCATGAAACCCATAAATATCTTTATGTGCATTTTCAAGTTTTGAAGTTACCCTTGCCTCAAAAATGAGATTTTGCAGATTTAAAGGAATACCTTTACCGTCATCAATAAAATGTATTATTCTTTCTGAATCTCCGGCTTTTTTTGTGGCTATATAAATATTTGCTGATTCAGCATCTCTGCTGTTCCTTAATAGTTCTACAATAATATCTTCAACACACTTGATATCCTGAAGAGCCTGCCTTCTTTCAGCTTCGGAAATCCTTAATCTTACATAACCGCTTCCAAGATCCTGTTCAATATTCTCAATATTTTTTAGCCCTAATTCAGATAAAAAATTTTTTATATCTGAATTATTTTGCATAATCTACAGCACGACTTTCTCTTATAACCGTTACTTTTATCTGACCGGGGTATTCCATTTCGCTTTCAATCTTTCTCGCGATATCTTTTGCAAGAATTAATGAAAGATCATCATTTATTTCATCAGGTTTAACAATTACCCTGATCTCTCTTCCAGCCTGAATTGCATAAGCTTTTTCGATGCCTTTAAAATCTGTGGCTATTTTTTCCAGGCTTTCAAGTCTCTTTATATAGCTTTCAAGCGTTTCTCTTCTTGCTCCGGGTCTTGCGCCGGAAATAGCATCTGCAACCTGCACTATTATATCAAGAAGGGTTTCTGTTTCAATTTCACCATGATGGGCTTCTATTGAATGGACGATCTCTCCATCCTCATGAAGCCTCTTTGCCAGTTCAGCTCCAATTAATGCATGTGATCCTTCTATGTCATGCGTAAGAGCTTTACCTATATCATGTAAAAGTCCCGCTCTTTTTGCTTTCTTTACATTTGTTCCTAATTCAGAAGCAATGATTCCTGCTACAAAAGCAACCTCTTTTGAATGCATTAGTACATTCTGGCCGTAGCTTGTCCTGTATTTAAGTCGTCCGAGTACTTTTATAAGACCTGGATTTATTTCTGAAATCCCCGTATCAAATATCGCCTGTTCCCCTTCGACTTTTATTTCATTATTTATAAGTTTGCTAGCTTTTTCATACATTTCTTCAATTCTTGCAGGGTGTATCCTTCCGTCAATTATTAAATTTTCAAGAGTCACTCTGGCGATTTCTCTTCTGACAGGGTCAAATGATGACAGGATGACAGCTTCAGGAGTATCATCTACTATTATGTTTATACCTGTAAGATTCTCAAAAACCCTTATATTCCTGCCTTCTCTCCCGATTATTCTTCCTTTCATCTCATCATTGGGAAGGTTTACAACAGATACTGTTGTCTCTGCAACATGTTCCACTGAACATCTTTGTATCGCCTGTGCTATGATTTTTCTGGCTATTTTATCTGATTCTTCTTTTGTCTGGGCTTCAATCTTTTTTATTTCTTTTACTGACTCGTATTTTGCTTCTTCTTCCATCTTCTTTAAAAGAATTGCTTTTGCTTCTTCTCTTGTAAGTTCTGCTATTGCTTCGAGTCTCAGTAATTCCTTTTTCAATATTTCTTCAAGTGAATTCTTAGTTTCATCGATTTCCTTTTCTTTGTTCACTATCGTCTGTTCTCTTTTTTCAAGAAAAGAAATTTTCTTTTCAATAGTTTCTTCTTTTGATAAAATCCTGTTTTCCAGTTTCTGAAGTTCAAATCTCTGTCTTTTGATATCTTCATCAGATCTTAATTTAATATTTGCAATTTCTTCTTTACCTTCTGCAATTGCTTCCTTTTTTAAGGTCTGCGATTCTTTTTTGGCATCTTCTACTATTCTTTTTGCATTTTGCTCAGCAGAGTTAACTTTGGCATCAACCAGTATTTTACGGTAATAAAATCCACCTATAAAACCTGCAACAAGAATAACGGCTCCTATACCAATAATTTTCATTACTTCTAGCAACATCAGCATCAATCCTTTCATAAAAAAAACCGAGCATATCTTTGCCCGATTTTATATTGCACAATATTTGTTAAAAATTATATATTAAATTTTAAATATATCTTCCCTATATATTTATCAGTTAAAATTAATATTTAAATTTTTCTTTATCATATTTATATAAAAATTAACTCAGCTTCTTCTAAAAAACTTTTAAATATAAACAATTAGATAAAGCCGATAAGTGCAAAATAAAAAATCAAGCAAATATAATTATAATAAATTTTAAAAATATTTTATATTTTAGCACAGATTTAGTCAAGAATATAAGATTACCAACATCTGCTTAAACATCTATAGACAATATTCTTATGTCATCAGCAGGAATTATTTTTATATTCCTGCTATTGCATGACTTACAATTCCCCGGTCTTTTTAGGGATATTTCAAATTCAGCTCCGCAATCAGTACACACAGCTCTTAAAATATCTTTTTTAAATACAAGTCTGCAATCTTTAAATAAAGGATTATCTTTAGTTAAAAATTTGAAATAAAACTTAAGTGACTCTTTTTCAATACCCCCCATAGGATTTAAAATCAGCCTTATTTTCTTTATTCTTTTTAACTTTCTATCATCAGCTATTTTGCCAAGTATCGATAATATGGAATTTGTAATTGAAAATTCGTGCATTATTTTAATTGTCAGGCATTAAAAAACTCTGTTATTTTTTTTTCTGTTTTTTCTACTATATCTTCAAACACCGATTTCATTCCATTAGATATTTCTGATGATAAAGTTTTGATTTCAAAAGGAGAAATACCTATTATTATCATCTCCGGCAAGTCATTTGGGATTGAAAGGATTCTTAATGCATCAATAAATTTAAGCTGGTGCAGTGAATAGTTGTTAACGTTTATTTTTTTTTGCAGATCTTCCAGTTTAAGGCTATAAACACAGCCCGGTTCAGAATCTTTTGCTAATATACAGTCGATAACTACCATTTTTTTTATTCCAGGATTCAGATAATAATCAATTTCCATTGAAGAGCTGCCTAAATCTGCATATATCGTATCTTTTAATTTATTTCTTTTTTCCAGCTCTCTGACTAAATGTATACCTATCCCTTCATCAGTAAATAAGATATTTCCAAGACCAATGACAATATTCATTTAAGAGGACTTCTTTGCAACATGCTTTTCCCATCCGGTTATGACCGATTTGTAAAAATCCATTATTTTAGGCCCTGTGGAACCAAGATAAATATGGGCAATTACTGTGATAGCAAATATCCAGCAGAGTATAAAATGTATGAATTTGATATTCTGGAGTCCTCCGAAAATATTATTAAACTGAGCCCATCTGGCAGTAAAATACATCGCTATGCCTGTAATTCCCTGTATTAGAAGCAGAATAGGCCACAGACTGTATATCATCCTTTGCCCGGGATTATACTTTCCATAATCTTTTTTAGGTGCACCTGTAAAAATCCCGTACAGATAATATTTGAACAGGTTTGGAAGTTCAAGCAGGTCCCTCCATCTGAAAACCAATTCCTTTATTTCACCGCTTACTATTGAATAATATATCTTATATATCATTGTCCAGCCTATTATATACATAAAAATAAAGTGGACATACCTTGCAGAATCCATGCTTGGGAATATTCTGAATACTGTAGGTGAATAAATATAAAAACCGGTCAGTATCAACATAACCATAGAGATTAAATGAAGCCCGTGCATTATCCTTGTGACAATTGTGTGCTTGAAAATAAAAATAGCACCATTAATTGTTTTTTCAGGCATTTTACTTGATGAAATAGACATCATATCTCTCCTAAAAATTAAATTTTAAATCTATATACACTTTCGTTTTCCATATCTATTATGTGTATTGCGCATGCAAGACACGGATCAAAAGACCTGATTACTCTCGCAGGTTCTATCGGATTCTTGCTATCAGCAACCGGTGTGCCTATAAGAGCCATTTCGAAAGGCCCCGGATTGTTATTATCATCTTTTGGCGAGCCGTTCCATGTTGTAGGAACAACTGCCTGATAATTTGAAATTCTCTTATTTTCAATTTTAATCCAGTGCCCCAGAGAGCCTCTTGGACCTTCCGTGAGCCCTTTCCCTTTTGAGCTAAGAGGTATACTGAAATCATTAGCAACCGGTCCGCCAGGAATAAGTTCATCTAACCAGTATTCCATTCTGTCAATAAGTATTTTTGATTCAAGAGCTCTGGCTGCATGCCTTCCCATAGTGGAAATAAGATTTTCAGGACTTGCGGACAATTCAGTCAATGCACTTTTTACCAGATTGTTAAGCTCGCTATTTGAATTTGCAGAATATGAAATCAATGCTCTTGCGAGCGGTCCGACTTCAACGACTTTACCATTATATCTTGGAGATTTTATCCATGAATATGCATCTTTTTTAAATGGAGACGGTATAGTCTGTTCATCATAAGGGTTTAGCCCTGATTCTGAGGAATACTTTGAATGCTTTACAAATTCAGTAATTTTTTCTGCTTCAAAATCAGAAACCTTTTTACCAGTTAAAACTCCCCGGGGGAAGAGCCAGCTTGAATTATCTTCATTTTCAGGAAAGCCGCCATATGACATAAAATCAGAGGTTCCCTTCCCTATTGCAAAGTAATCAGGATAATTTTTAGCAATTGCAATGACATCAGGTATATAAGTTTTTTCAACAAAATTTTTAATCTCTGATAATCTCGATTTAAAAGCCATGATTTTATCTACTGTGGGAACGCATGTAACTCCTCCGGGTACCAGCGTCTGGCAGTGCGGCATTTTGCCCCCGAAGATAGCAAGCATCTCATGGCATTTTCTTCTTATTTCAATTGCCTTTATATAGCTGGCTATGGCATGTATATTAAGCTCATGATCTTTTACATAATCTCCCTCATATCTTGGAAGAAACGGAGAGCCTGCTGTCCTGCTGCCTGAATCCAAATCTGATTTTATCCATTCTTTTATTTTGATTATTTTTGAATCCGTTCCTTTATAATCCAGCGCTGCTGTTATATCTACAAAATCAAGTGCAGAAAGAAGATAGAAATGAAGAATATGACTTTGAAGGAAATTTGAACCCAGCATAAGATTTCTTATTATTCTTCCATTTTTTGCAGGTTTTATCCCGAAAGCGTCATCAAGAGCCATAACAGAACCTGTGCCATGCACCTGCGGACATACTCCGCATATCCTTTGTGCTATCATGGGAGCATCAAGAGGGCTTCTGTCTCTTAAAATTATTTCTATCCCTCTGAACATTTCACCAGAACTGTATGCTTCTGTAACTTTACCATTTTCTACTTTTATTTCTATTTTTAAATGACCTTCGATCCTTGTAAGCGGATCGATTATTATTGTTTCAGTCATATTTTTTCCTCCTTGTCAGAAGTATTCTGTATATCCTGATCTGCTTTGTCATTTTCTTCTTCTATATGAGAAGAATCGGATCTGCTTTGTTTTTTCTTTAATTTTTTTGTGCTTATGGCTCTGGCAACTGCATGCCCTGCAATTGCAGCAGCAGTAGCACCTCCCAAAGCAATTCCTATCGTATTGGCATTAGCATTTATTTCCGCAAGACCGGGAACCTGTGCTGCCGGAAGTTTTTCATATAATCCCGAACCAGATCCGCCAGGAAAAGTCGGCTCAGTACAGCCTATACAGGGTCCTCCGGCCCTGTTACACCAGCTGACAGAACTATTCCACCCTCTTGTAGAAATATCGCAGTGAGCTACTGGCCCTTTGCAGCCAAGTTCATAAAGACAGCCTTTCTCACCAAATTTTTTGGCAAAAATACCTGCATCGAAATATTGTCTCAACTCACAATTGTCATGCACCACTTTGTCGGATCCAAAAAATATTTCAGGCCTGTTCAGGTCATCAAGTTTTGGCAATCCGTATTTTAAAACATGCACTAGTGTTCCAATTACCCATTCCGGATGTGGAGGACATCCCGGAATATTTATTAAAGGTTTTTCTTTGATAATATCCTTTGCCGGTTTTGCTTTTGTGGGATTTGGAGGAGCAGCAGGAATGCCTCCCCAGGTTGCACAAGTACCTACTGCCACTACAGCCGATGCAGCTGAAGCTAACTTCTCAATCCACTCAAGGGCAGTTACCGATTTACCGTTAACTTCCCCCACATTGCAGAAATTACCTTCAGCTTCAACAGGAATGGAGCCATCAATAACAAGAATGAATTTTCCTTCTTCTTCAGTTATTGCTTTTTCAAGCATGGAAATTGCAACATCACCGGTTGCACCCATTATCGTAGGATTATATTCAAGAGTAATAAGTTCGATAAGCACTTCTTCGGCACTTGGATATTCTGTATTTATGAAACTGACCGGACATCCTGTGCAGTTCTGTGCCTGGAACCAGATTATAGGTAATCTTCCTTTACCGTTTTTTACATTTGCTGCCTGCAGAAGTTTTGGCAGCCACAAATCAGACAGGGCGAAACCAGCTACTGAACCGGCGAAAATCTGGAGAAACTTTTTTCTTGTAATTAACACCAGACATTTCCTCCCTTTTTATTAATTAATAAAATGAAAATATTAAAAAATATCTTATTTAATGAGATTTATTCTGATAAAGGCTCTTTTGCCTTTCTGAATAACCTTCGAATCAATATCATCCAGGGAGATTTCCATATTTATGTCAGTTACTTTTTCGTTATTATACTTAACTCCTCCCTGCTCTATCATTCTTTTTGATTCGCTGTTAGAGGAACAGAGTTTACTGTCGGTAAGCAACTGGACAAGTTTTATGCTGCTACCATTCAAGTCTTTTTTATTTATATTATATATATCGATTTCATCAGGAATTGTTTTTTCACGGAATAATTTATTAAAATTTTCTTCAGAATTCTCAGCTTCTTCTTTACTATAAAGATTTGCGACAATTGTATTAGCTAACTTCCTTTTGATAAGAGAAGGATTTACTGTATCGTTCTTAAGGTCGCTGTTTATTTTTTCAATTTCTTTTTCAGAAATCCGGGTAAGAAGCCTGAAATAATCAATCATTATTGAATCCGGGATAGACATAATTTTGCCAAAAATATTTTTCGGGTCTTCATTTACACCTATGTAATTTCCCAGACTTTTACTCATTTTCTGGACTCCGTCTGTGCCTACAAGAATGGGCATAGTTATTGCTATCTGCGGTTTCTGCCTGTATTCTTTTTGCAGCTCTCTGCCCATCAAAAGATTGAACAGCTGATCGGTACCGCCAAGTTCTACATCTGATTTGATGCTTACGGAATCATAAGCCTGCATCAGGGGATAAAGCAATTCCATTATTGTTATTGGCAGATTACCTGCAAATCTGTTTTTAAAGTCTTCTCTTTCAAGCATTCTTGCAATTGTAAAACGGGAAGTTATATTGAGTATCTCTGCAAACTTAAGATGTTCCAGCCATTCTGAATTTTTAACTACCCTGGTTTTTCCCGGATCAAGTATTTTAAAAGCCTGCTGCATATAAGTTTCAGCATTACTGTCTATTTTATCCGAACTGAGACTCGGTCTTAATGTCGATCTCCCTGAAGGATCTCCTATTCTGGCTGTATAGTCCCCTATTATTAGTACTGCTCTGTGCCCGAGATCCTGGAATTGTCTTAGTTTGTTTAGCACGACAGTATGACCAAGATGTATATCGGGAGCAGTAGGATCAAGCCCCAGTTTTACAATGAGAGGTCTTTCATATTTGATTGAATTACTTATAAGTTCTTTCAGTTCATCCAGTAAAAGTACGTCCTGGGTACCCTGCAATATTATTTCTAACTGCTTTTCAACAATTTTTTCCATAAATGCTTTGAAAACTACTATCTGCCTCTAAATATAATATAAGTAATTAACAGCTTAAAAAAGTAAAACAATATTAACATAATTAATATCTAATTGCTATAAAATCAGCTGCTGTATAAAAATGGTTTTTCTGTATTCAGCCCTGCCTGATTGAATTTCAGATACCATTTCATCAGGGATTTATCCCGTTTTCTTTTTAAGTTTGACAAATAACAAAGGAAATATTATATCGCTTGTACAGCAGGGTATCCATACTGAAACAAATAGAAATAAAAAAATAACTATATATAAATACCAGCTGATATTCATTCCGGCTGACATTATAATATGGAAAGTTGATGCCCATGTACTTAAAAGCACATGTACTGCATGCGGAAATCTGGTAGATGGTTTGAAATAAGCAAGAAGTATTCCCAAAAATGCCAAAGGATTTACAATCCACCATTCCTCAATAAAACCAAGATGTATACCTGTATTGGGCATGTTCAGAAGAATCTCGCCTAAAAAAGGTATGATAGAATCACTTATCGAAGCAATACCCACAGAACCGAAATACCCTATTAAAATCAGGGGCAATATCTTTCTTTTTTTATTTTCATTTATATGCAGGAGATACATTGAAGCGGTTACATATGCGCTCACGAACACATGCAGCGGATGCAAAGTATAAAACACTTTATATGATATATTGTATGGCAGATTGATAAAAAGTATCAGTACTACTATTCCTGTCAGGGCTCCCATCCCTGTGAATGGTGAATGACTTTTTAATTCTTTTATTATAAGTTTAAACATTCTCTTTAATTTATCAGTTAATTGGTTTTTAATATTATATATTAAAAAAACGGCAAAAATGAAAAAAGTTTATAAATATAAAAAATTGTTTTAATATCTTTAGACATGTTATCAGAAAAAAGAAACAAAGAAATAAAAAAACCTAAAAAAGGGCGTGCATTCAAAATATTCATAACCCTGATTATATTGTTTTGCTTTGCAGCAGTAATTTTCGGAGCTGTTGTATTGTACTATATTGCAACAGTCCCGGATCTTGAAGACTTAAATCCTACACCCGTTGCAGAAACATCAAAAGTCTATGCTATTGATGGCTCGCTTCTGACAGAATTCCATGCAACTGAAAACAGGGAGATAATACCGTTTTCAAAAATGTCTGAAAATATAAAAAACGCAGTAGTCGCTGTTGAAGACAAAAGATTTTATTCTCATGAAGGAGTCGACTACAGAAGAATAATAGGTGCCCTTATTGCAGATATAAAAGCCGGTGGATACGCACAGGGTGCAAGCACGATTACTCAGCAATATGTTAAAAATACTTATTTTTCACAGGAAAAAACTGTCAGAAGAAAAGTAAATGAAGCTTTGATAGCAATCCAGCTGGAAAGGCATTTTACAAAAGATAAGATTCTTGAGATGTATCTTAATACGGTTAATTTTGGTTCAGGCTCTTATGGCATTGAAAAAGCTTCGCAGACATATTTTGGTAAAAATGCTGAAAATCTGTCTATTTCCGAAGCCGCTATGCTGGCAGGACTTTTGAGGCTCCCTGAAGTATACAGCCCTTTTAATAATATTGAAAAAGCAAAAAACAGAAGAAATGTCGTTTTGGGTCTTATGAAAGAACAGGGATATATAACAGCCAGCCAGTACAATGAAGCAATAAATGAAGCAGTCATAGTGAATATGGGCGGACTTATGAACTCAAATACCGAAAACAGATTCGCTCCGTATTTCATCGATTTTGTAAAACAGCAGTTGTATGAGAAAAAGTTTTCAGATTATGATGTATTTAAAGGTGGTTTGAGAATATATACCACATTAGATAAAGAAATGCAGGTTATTGCTGAAAATTCATTCAGTAAAGTTTTTCAAAATCCGATAGATCCTTCTTATTCTCTTGTCTCGGTCGATCCTTCTAACGGATACATATACGCCATGGTCGGAGGAAAAGATTATAATATAAGCAAATTCAATATCACGACTCAGGGCAAAAGACAGCCTGGCTCTGTTTTTAAAGTCCCTGTTTTAATTGAAGCAATAAGACAGAATATAAATCCCCAGAAAACCTATAATCCTAACGGACCGATTACTATAGACATTCCGGGCTCCCAGCCATGGATCGTTGATAATTATGGTGGTCAGAAATTCGGGGAAAGCATGAATATAATAGATGCAACAATTAATTCAGTGAATGTCGTTTATGCGCAGCTTACAATGGAAGTGGGTTCAGACAATGTTGAGAAATTGTTAAACAATATGGATATCTATGACATAGGCAGTAATCCGGCGATAGGTCTTGGTGGTCTCGAGCAGGGCATTACGCCTCTGGATGTAAGTAAAATATTTTCCACACTTGCGTCTGGAGGCCTGTATCATGAACCTTTATGCATCACAAAGATAACAGATTCAAAAGGTGAGATTCTTTTTGAATACCTGCCAGAAAAAGAGTCTTCAGCCAAAAAAATAATTGATGAGCCTGAAGCTTTTCTTGCAACTCAGATACTTCAGAGAGTCATAACCGAGGGGACAGGGAAAAATGCAAATATCGGAAGACCTGCTGCGGGAAAAACAGGGACTACAAGCGATCTGAGGGATGCATGGTTTGCCGGCTATTCTCCGGAACTGGTGACAGTTGTGTGGATGGGCTATCAGGACAGCAACAGACCCATGGAACCTATAGATGACAGAAATATAACCGGAGGTTCTTATCCTGCCGAAATATGGCGTGAATTTATGGGTGAAGCATTAAAAGACAGGCCGATATCACAGTTTAAAATCCCTGAAGATGGTTTGACTGAGATACAGGTATGTAAGGATTCGGGAAAATTACCAACTTTCTGGTGTCCTCCTGAAAACCTTGAATTCAGGTTATTTGTAAAAGGAGAAATACCTACAAAATATTGTGATGTGCATAACAAAATTACTGTTCCAGATGTAACAGGCTTAAATGCAGAACAGGGCAGGCAGCTTCTTGCAGGAATGTTTTTTTCTGTAAGCGAAATAATAGAAACAAATAATGAGTATGAAGAAGATATTATCTTTAAAACGGATCCGCTGCCGGATACAATCATTGAAGTCAGTGATAATATTAATCCCGAAATTACAATTTTTATCAGCAAAGGGACTGAAAAAATATTAATGCCCGATCTTACGGGTCAGACAAAAAATTCTGCTGAAAATATTCTTAACAGCCTGGGTCTTTCATTATCAGATATAATAATTGATTACAGTTCTTCCCAGCCGGCAGATCTGATATATAATCAGGATCCTTCCCCGGGTACGGAAGTTTTACCAGAAACAAGGATTACAATATATATAAGCAAAGGTCAGAATCCGTCGCAGACAGTTCCGGATGTTACAGGTCTGAGCAAACAGGATGCAGTAAAAAAGCTGAATAATGCAGGTTTTTTAAATATAAGCATACTGGAAGAAGAAAATAAATCACCAATAGGTTTTGTTTTTAAACAATCTCCTTCTTCCCAAACTCTATATGGGAAAGATCAGGCAGTAACTATTACAATAAGCAAAGGCATAAAAATCCCTAATGTCATAGGTATGCAGAAATCAGACGCTGTAATCCTTCTTTCATCTCTGGGTTTTATGGTAGAAGCTACAGGAGTATCAGATCCGACAGCCAAAATTATATCCCAGGATCCATCAGGAGATACTTTTGCAGAATTTGGAAGCAGGATTATCATCAATACAAAAGATACTCAGGAAACAACAACGACAGGCCCCCAGAATGAATCTACTACCTCAACAACATCAGCAGGTTCATCTACTACCTCAACAACATCTTCAACAGTTTCGACTGAGAGCTGAACTTTCCAAATAAAAAGTTTGAAAAAACAATGTGAAGAAATTAAAACAATATAATAAAAAATGTTTTAAATTATCTGTTTAAAAACATGACCTTTTGTAAAATCTTTAAAATATTCTGAATCAAGAAGCCTGAGAACCAATTGTTCGGTTTTTCTTTTAGCCTTTGTAATTTCATCATCATTAAAATAATCTTTTATATATCTTCTGTTAATTCTCAGCGCTTCATAAAATGAATCCAGGACAAAAAGACTTTCCTGTTTTTTTAATAATCTTGTATCCAACAAAAAACCACTGACAAGTCCCTGTATCAAAACACTGGTTTCGCTTATCAGATTATGCTTTTTCGAATTATAAATAATCGTATTTCCTGAAAAATCATTTCTAATCATAAAAGAAAAATTTTTTTCATCCTTCAGGAATAAATTACCAGCATTATCATTTGAAAAATCATACTTTACCCTTGCGCTCATTACCGGAAAATATCCATATGAATAAAATGATGCAAAAGGTAATGAAATATCAATATTTCTTTCCAGTATTCTTCCATAAAAATCTATTATGGCATTTCTGGCTTCATCAATAGTAATTTCAGGAGAAAATACAACCTCTTTCAAATGTATATTTGAAGGTTTTTTACTCAATAACCCAGATAAATTAAAAGAATTGGCAATATTGAAATTATGTGCAAGCATAATATTAAAATCTTTATCTGTTTTTCTGCTGTAGTTAAACAGAAATTCCAGAAAAGCATAATTTGCTATATAAAAATTATAAAAATTGTTCCGTATAAGATATTCGATAGCTTCAGATACCTCATCCAGATAATCTTCATGGATAATTGCAGGAGTCAGGAAATAAAAAATAATATTGTCATTTTTAATGGAAGAATTTATCTCAATAAATTCATCCATAAATTTTTTCCTGTTTTCTAAATAATTTTTCCTGTCTGTATTATAGACATCATATATCAGATTTATTTTTATTCCGTTATCATTCCTGCCTTCTGCCCTGATGGAGCTGACCTTTTGCATGATTTCTTTAATATCATTGATTCTGCAGCTTAGCAAAGAAATCGAATTTTTTATTTCTGAAGATGAAATCCTTCTGTAGACCTCATTTTTTTTATCAATATCATCATAAATTATACCTTTTTTAATATTTTTAACTTTTTTCTTATTAACCGGAAAGTTATTGGTTTTTAATCCTTCTGCATTTTCCCCTGATTCATAACCCGGTTTGTTTTTTCTGTTTAATATTTTTCCGGCTTCTTCATCAAGACCCTTGTCAAAATATTTGAATACCCTGTCTCCTGCAGCAAAAAAAATTTTTCTGTCAGCCTCTATCTTGTATTTTGTTCTTTTTGTATTTTTAATATTCTTATTTTCTATTGAAAAATTTTTTATTTTAATCCTCTCATTTCCTTTTTTTGTCCATATTTCAAGGATATCATCTTGTTTTAAATCCATTCCTGAATCAACTGACATGATTTTTTTATCTTTTTTTATTTCAAATCCGGAAATTCTTCCGAACAGATTTCCTGTACTGCCTGACTTTTTAAATGAAATTATATCTTTGGGAAATTTTTTATAAAAATATCCGATGTTTAATTTTCTTGAAAACACCTGTCTAATTTTTTGAATATCCTTTTTATCCACCACATAATCTCTGCCTTCATAAAAAATATCAATATATTTTCTGTATAAACTTGTAATTATTGCTACATATTCAGGTGCCTTCATCCTTCCTTCTATCTTGATTGCTCTCACACCTGCATTTATGATTTCAGGCAGTTTGTCTATCAGGGAAAGATCGCATTTGCTTAAAAAATACTCTTCATTATTATTTTTTTTATTATTTACTAATTTGTACTTCATCCGGCATGGCTGGGGACATGTTCCCCTGTTTCCGCTTCTTTGTCCGACTGATGAACTGAAATAGCACTGTCCCGAATATGAGTAACACTGGGAGCCATGACAGAAAATTTCAATGTCAGCAATGTTCTTTCCGGCTATTTTCGATATTTCCCCTATGGTCATTTCCCTTGCCAGTATTATTCTTTTTATTCCATGATTCTTTAAAAATTCTGCAGAATAGCTATTGTGAATATTCATCTGAGTGCTGGCATGGACAGGCACTGAAGAGCCAAGGTCATTTATAATCTTTAATAAGGCGGGATCCTGTATTATGAAAGCATCTATTCTGACTCTTTCTAAAATAATGGAAATCAAGTCAATAAGTTCGGATAATTCATTTTCCTTTATTATTGTGTTTATTGCCAGATATAATTTTACATTGTTAAAATGGCAGTATTCAGATGCTTTTTCAAGATTTTTTAAATTAAAATTATCTGCATATGCCCTTGCACTATATTTTTCAAAACCGGCATAAATGCTGTCTGCGCCAGCCAGAACAGCAGATTTCAACTGTTCATAACCACCGGCTGGTACGACTAACTCAATTTTCTTCATTTCTTTTATAACGGTAAAAACCTGAACCGCTGATAATGTTTATCCCCTCTTTTTCAAGCATATCGCAAAATATATTCATGCCTATGGAATCACAGGCCATATGGCCACAGATTATAGCGGATAATCTGTTTTTTTCCATAGTGCTGATATTGTCAGAATTGTAATGCATCCCGATTATTGTATCTATTCCTGTTTTTTTCAGTAATTTGAAAATTTCATCAGGCGGGTCAACTCCTCCTGTCATATCTACAAAATATTTTCCCACTGCTTTTGATTTGAAATTTTTAATTATAAATGGTTCATCTCCTTTTTCTGAAGCCATCTTACATTCAGGTATTTCCCTGACCTCACTTAGTGCGTCATCTATTGACATATCATTCTTGTTTTTAAAAAATTTTTCAAAAAATACCTGGATGATATTATCAACCGGAGTATGCACACACATCAGAGGTATATCAAGAAAACCAGCAGCACTTTCAGGACCATTATAATTTCCTCTCAGATCAAGTTCTTCTTCCCTGTAGATCTTTTCATATAATCTTTGCGCATCTATTTCCTTTATTCCGTTTTTCTGCCAGTTTTCTCTCTGAAGCCGGATTACTTCAGTAATATTATAAAGACCTTTACCAGTAGGATGATGAGTCAGAATGCCATCTATCTCGATACCATTTTTTTTAAGCTGACTGACCAGTAGCACAATGGAAATATCTATATCTATCGAAACAAAAAGATTTTTTATTGTTTTTTCATTTTCCCCGGTTATAATGACCGAGTCCGGATAAGGATTTTTTTCCAGTTCATAAAAGATTTTATTGTCAATATCTGACCTCAGATCATTTTCAAGACCTAATTTGATACCCTTCTCATAAATATCAATCCACTTCATTTTTTATTTCCTTAAAAAGTTCTTCTAATGATATGTTTCTTTTTCTTAACTCTTTTACTTTGTTCCTGATGATTTTTAATCTTTCATCAGCTTTTTCCAATTTTTCGTTAACATTAGAGCTGTTTGTACCACACGATGTAAGCTTCGAATCAATACAGCTTTTCATGCTNNTTTTTTGAAAGATCTCTGAAATTTTTATTATTATTTATACAGTAATTGACAAGTTCCCCTGTAATATGATGGGCTTTTCGGAAGTTCTCTCCTTTTTTTACCAGGTAATCTGCAATATCTGTTGCTTCCATAAAACCTTTATCAAGATTTTCTTTAATTGACTGCCTGTTTAAAGAAATATTCTTTAAAATACTGCCGAACATTTCTACAGATTTTAATGTTTCGTCAGCTGCCTGAAACAATATTTTCTTATCTTCCTGAAGGTCTCTGTTATATGTTGACGGCAGACCTTTCTGTAAAACTATTATCTGCACAAGATTCCCTGTTACAATCGCACTTTTACCTCTTATAAGTTCAAGTATGTCCGGATTCTTTTTCTGAGGCATTATGCTGCTTCCTGTACTGAATTTGTCGCTTATTTCAATAAAAGAGAACTCTGAAGAATTATATATTATAAAATCTTCACATATCCTGCTTAAATGAAGCATTATGCAGCTTAGGGCATATATAATATCCTGGATATAATCCCTGCTGGCTACCTCATCCATGCTGTTACTGGTTACAGATTTAAATCTTAATATTTTCATAAGATAATCTGTATCTATTGCATATCCGCTACCGGAACATGCACCTGACCCCAGGGGTATTATATCTGTATTTTCGAAACACTCGCTTAATTTATTAAAATCCCTGAAAAATTTCTCAAAATAAGAAAGAATATAATGGGAAAAAAGCACAGGCTGCGCTTTCTGCATATGAGTATAAGCTGGAAAAATAACATCTTTATTCTTTCTGGCAGATTCAAGAAGATTATTTTTCAGGATTATCATAGACTCCATCAGTTCTGCCAGATATTTTTTTAAAAAAATCTTTTCATCAAGGATTACCTGATCATTCCTGCTTCTTCCTGTATGGATTTTCCCTGCAATATCTCCGACAATCTTTTTGAGCTCATTCTCTACGGCACTGTGGACATCTTCATATCCGGATATTAAAGACTCATCTTTAAAAACATTTCTGATTTTGTTAAATCCTTCAATTATAAAATCAAAATCTTTTTCTTCAATTATCCCTATTTTCCTTAATGCTGCAGAATAGGCAACATTCCCGATAATATCAGAATCCAGAAGTTTTTTATCTTCATTCACTGACTTCATAAACAAATCTGCATTATCATCCAGGCTACCGTCTGTACGGCCAGACCATAATTTATCCATTTTTTCTTCCTTTTTTTGCAAGTATCTCATACGGATATCCCCACATTTTTATAAAACTTTCAGAATGGCTGGGGTTAAAAGAATCACTTTTGTCATAAGTTGCAAGCGCAAAATCATAGATAGAATTTTCTGATTTCCTTCCGACTATTGCAAAATTCTTATATCCAAGCTTTACTCTTACTGTGCCTGTCACATATTTCTGGCTTTCTATAATGAATTTTTCAAGGCATTCCCTTAAAGGAGTGAACCACAGTCCGTAATAAATCATTTCTGACAGTTTTTCTTCTATAAGGTATTTGTAATGTATAAGCTCCCTGTCATTTACAAGACTTTCAAGAGCTCTGTGAGATTCAATCAGAACTTCAGCAGCAGGTGCTTCATATATCTCTCTCGATTTTATTCCTATCAGCCTGTTCTCAACCATATCTATTCTTCCAATGCCATATTTTCCCGTAACCAGGTTCAACTTTAAAACCAGTTCTGCACCTGACATGGCTTTACCGTTCAATGCGACTGGTTCTCCGTTTTTAAAATCAATCTCTATATATTCGCTGTCACCAGGTTTTACTTTTATTTCTGTCCATTTATAGATATCTTCAGGGGGTTCATTATAGGGATCTTCCAGAACCCCGCATTCTATACTTCTCCCCCACAGATTTTCATCAATGCTGTATATTTTTTTCTTTGAGACATTTATTTTAATATCATGTTCCTGGGCATATGCTATTTCCTCTTCTCTCGAAAGTTTCCAGAGCCTCATGGGCGCTATTATTTCGATATCCGGATGAAGACTCCTTATGCCTACATCAAACCTTACCTGGTCATTGCCTTTGGCTGTGCACCCATGAGCTATTTTGCCTGCATTTTCTTTTTTGGCAAATTCCACCAGTTTTTTTGCAATAAGAGGTCTTGCAATTGCAGTTGCGAGTGAATATTGTTTTTCATATCTTGAATTAGCCTTCAGTGCCAGAAAAACATAATCTTTGATAAATTCTTCCCGTACATCGATTATATATGCTTTTTTTGCCCCGGTATCTATTGCTCTTTTGTAAGCATCCTCCAGATCCTCCGGCTGACCAAGATTTATTAAAACAGCGATAATATCCACATTATAATTTTCCTGAAGCCATTTTATCGCTACAGTCGTATCAAGCCCTCCTGAATATGCCAATATTAATTTTTCTGTCATCTGAACTCCTTTAAAACAATCGTAATTTTATTAATTAAAAATTTTTTATCATATTTATAAGCTTTTCCGAACTTTTTAGATTTTCCAGTATACAGATTATAGTATCATCTCCTGCAACAGTTCCCAGTATTTCTGTAAAATTCATCTGATCAAGCACTGCTGCAACTCCCTGTGCTTCACCAGGGTATGTTTTAATGACAATGATGTTACCTGCATTTCTGACTGAGATAATACTCTCCCTCGCTTTGGAAACAAATTTATCCATACTTATTGTTTTTCTCTCCTCGACTACATTATTGTCAAGGACAAAAAATTCCTCACCATGAAGATTTCTCTTTTTTATTATCCTTATATCCTTCAAATCTCTGGATACTGTTGACTGGGCGACATTGTATCCCAAAAGCCTGAGTTCTCTTATAAGCATTTCCTGTGATGAAATCTTTTTGGTATTAATTATATTTACTATATCTTTTATTCTTTTTTTGTTCCCCATATTTTTTTATTTTTATCCGGTTGATTTAAGAATGATTATTTTGAATCATCCTGCCTGTCAAAAAGAAACTTGAGCAGACCTTTCTGTGCATGAAGCCTGTTTTCAGCCTGCTCCCATACAATGGAATTATCGCTGTCAAGGACTTCTGATGTTATTTCCATTCCCCTGTGCGCAGGAAGGCAGTGCATTATCGCTACATCAGGTCTGGCATTTTTCAGAAGATCACTGTTTACCTGATATGGCATCATCATTTCTATTTTCTCTTTCTGCTCTTCCTGCCCCATGCTTATCCATACATCCGTATATATTACATCCGCTCCAAAAGCAGCTTTTGTAGGTTCATTCTCTATACAGATATTATTTTTACTTATTGCTGACTCCTTCTTAAGAAATTCCATTAGAAATTCGTCAGTTTTTAATGATTTAGGACAGCATATGGTTATGTCTACCCCCAGCTTTGTAAATCCGACAAGCAGACTGTTTGATACATTATTGGGATCTCCGAAATATACAAATTTTAAATTCTTTTTAAATAAAAGATTCTTTTCTATAAGGGTCTGCATATCTGCCAGAATCTGGCAGGGATGATATTTATCCGTTAGTGCGTTTATAACAGGAATTGAGCAATTTTCTGCAATAGTCTCAACAGTCTCCTGCATGAAAGTCCTTATAATAACAGCATCCAGGTATGCATCAAATATCTTTGCAGTATCAGCATAAGTCTCTCCCCTGCCCAATTGAAGATTTTTTGAATCAAGCACAAGACAATGGCCTCCAAGCTGATTTATCCCTACTTCAAAAGAAACTCTTGTGCGAGTCGAAGGCTTGTCAAATAATAAAGCTATATTCCTGCCTTTTAAGATATCGCTATAATTACCTGGTTCTGATTTTATTTCCTCTGCCATATCAAGGATCTTTATTATTTCTTCTTTTGAATAATCTTTTAATGAAAGGAGATCTTTTTTTATCTTTTTATCTTTCATTTTTTATCTTCTTCCTTTATATATTTGTCAAGAAATCTTATTAGAAAATCAATATCTTTTTTATTTATAACTAGCGAAGGCAGGAATCTTATTGTACTTTCTGATACTTTGTTTAGAACTAATCCGCTTTCCAGGGCACTTTTTATTAAAGCTGATGCTATAGGCTTTTTAAATTCAATTGCAAGCATCAGTCCCATACCCCTTACCTCCAGCACTATCTGGTATTTTGCCTGAAGCATTTTTAATTTTTCAGTCAGGTATTTTCCAAGGATTTCTGCCCTGCCGGCAAGATTTTTTTCCAGAAGATATTTTATCACTGCAACTCCCGCAGAGCATGAGGCAGCATTGCCGCCAAAAGTCGACCCGTGGGTGCCGGGAGTAAAAGCAGAACATATCTTATCGGTAGAGATGACGGCTCCTATGGGCATGCCTCCGCCAAGACTTTTGGCTACAACTATTATATCCGGAATTACATCATATTGCTGATAGGCAAAAATAGAACCGGTTCTTGAAAACCCTGTCTGTATTTCATCGATTATCAGTAATATTTCATTTTTTTCACATAATTTTTTTAATTCAGCAATAAATTCTTTTTTACATACGTTTATTCCGCCTTCCCCCTGGATGAGTTCGATTATTACGGCACATGTATTATCATCTATTTTTTTCTTTACAGACTCAATATCATTTATATCAGAATATTTAAAACCGCTTAATAGTGGCTCAAACATGTTTTGTTTTTTTACCTGCGCAGTTGCCGCAAGAGCTCCCAGGGTCCTTCCGTGAAAAGAGTTATTAAAAGTAATTATTTCATATCTTTTTTTTCCATATTTGTCAGTAGAATATTTTCTGGCAAGCTTTATGGCTCCTTCAACTGCTTCGGCACCGCTGTTTGCAAAGAATACTTTTTCTCCAAAACCTGATATGCGGCAAAGCTCACCGGCAAGCTCGACCTGGGGAATATTATAAAAAATATTGGAAGGCTGGATTATTCTGCCAATCTGTTCTTTTAACGCTTTGATTATATCAGGATTTGAATGTCCGACATTCAGGCATCCGTATCCTGATGTAAAGTCTGTATATTTTTTCCCTTCAGCATCCCAAAGATATTGCATTTTTGCTTTATTGAAAACAACATCCAGCCTTGAATAAGTATGCATTAAGAAACGGTCACCCTTCTCTGCTATATCTTTATTTAAATCAATATTTTTACTTTTTTCTTCCATCAATTTTACCTTTCATTTCATTTAATTATCTTTTACAATCATTGTACCTATTCCTTTATCGGTAAATATTTCAATAAGTATCGAATGAGGATGATTGCCATTTAGTATATGGGTTCTTTCAACTCCGTTGTTCAGGGCATCGATACATGCTCTTACTTTTGGTATCATTCCCTTGCTTATCACGTTTTCTTTTATTAATTTGATTGCACCCTTAATTGATAATCTGGATACAAATTTCTGTAAATTTTTTTCACTGATCTTTATTCCGTCAACATCAGTAAGGAGTATCATTTTTTTTGCTTTTAGCTTTGAACTTATTTCACATGCACATGTATCTGCATTAATATTATAGATATTCCCATATTTATCGGAACCCAGAGTAGCAATTACAGGAATATAATCACTATCTAGCAATTTATTCAGAAAACCTGAATCAATATTTATGATTTCACCGACAAATCCTAGATCAATATCTTTACCTTCTTTTACGAACTGCTTTTTACTGCATTCAATGAAATTCGCATCATTGCCCGAAATGCCTATTGCAATTTTTCCATGCTTGTTTAAAAATGATACAATTTTGGAATTGATTTCACCGAGAAGAACCATTTTCACTACTTCTATAGCTTTTTCATCTGTAATTCTTAATCCTTCACAGAATTTTACTTCAATATTTTTTTCCTCCATAAGCCTGGTTATCTGTTTGCCTCCGCCATGAAGAAGTATTACTTTTATTCCAACATATTTCATAAGAACAATATCATTAAGAACATTGTTCAAACCTGCATCATCTTCCATTATTGCTCCGCCTAGCTTGACTATGACTATTTTGTTGAAATATTCTTTAATATATGGAAGTGCCTCAAGCAATATTTCAGCTTTATTCTGATATAATTCATTATTAATATTTTCATTGTCACAATATTTATCTATTATCATAAGTTCCTCTCAGATGATTAGATTAATTAATGTAAAACATAAAAAAATCAATTATAATTCCCCAGCATATTCAGTCCTTCTTCTTCATCTAAACCAAACATCAGATTCATGTTCTGAACCGCCTGTCCTGAAGCTCCCTTTAATATATTGTCTATTGCACTGAATATTTTGATAATTGAAGTCCTGTAATCAGCCATAAAACCTATATGTGCCGAATTGGTTCCGGAGACATTGCTTATTTTGGGGACATCATTATTGATAAATTTGATAAAAGTTTCATTCTTGTAAAAATCTTCATAAAAAGCTCTTATTTTATCTTCAGCATCAATTATTTCTCCTATATTCGTACCCCCAACATAAATTGATGTAAATATCCCTCTGTTTATCGGTAAAAGATGGGGAGTAAAGCTGATTTTATTTACAGATTCTGATATATTTTTCAACTCCTGCTCTATTTCAGGTATATGTCTGTGTTTTACCGGTGAATATGCAAAAAAGTTCTCAGATATATTCAAAAAAAGATAATCATCCTTTAATTTTCTTCCTGCCCCGCTTACGCCTGATTTGGAATCAATAGTTATGGAATCAAATTCCAGATATTTTAAATTCAGTAAAGGCGCAAGGGCAAGAATTACTGAAGTCGGATAACACCCGGGATTTGCAACATAATCTGCATTTTTTATTTCCTTTTTGTTTAATTCAGGCAATCCGTAAACAAATCTGGGTAGCATATCTTTCAGAATATGCCTATCTTTATACCATTCCTCATAGACTTCAGGTTTCTTCAATCTGAAATCAGAACCAAGATCTATTATTTTACCTTTATAATCATTTTCCATCAGATATTTTACATATTCCATTGATTTCCCGGGAGGAAGGCATAAAAAAATCAGATCTGAATCTTTTATATCAGATTTGGAAAAAAAGTTCTTAAAAAAAATATTCTTATTCTTGTTAAGATTTAATGTGTTTTGGAATACACTGCTTATTTTTTTATCCTCAAAAGTCCTTGATAATACTGTAATAATAGTAGAGTATTCGTGTCTGTCCAGTATTTTTAATAGCTCTATCCCTGTTATCCCTGAAGCACCTGCGATTGATATTTTTATTTCTTTCATTTTATAACCTGATTTTATAGATATTAAATTAATTGCATATTATACATATATATAGAATATTATGCAATTATAATTAAAAATTAATTTTTTTTGATATATGCTTTAAAATAGTAATTGTTTTATCAATAATATTAAAAAAACAAGGATTCAAATGATACTATTAATACTGGCTGTAATATTTCTTGTGCTTGCCATAATTGCAGGGATTTTCGGACTGAGAAGAGTTGCCTCTGCAAGCTGCCTTGTCTCAAGAATATTCTTTTTTCTTCTTGTTGCAGGTTTTTTTATCACTATAATCCTTTTCATATTTAATCTTTTCTTTAAGTTTATTTAATCAGATTTTATTTGTATTATGTTTTTTGATGAAGAAAAATTCAGCAGACTAAGAGAAGAAATGGTAAAAACCCAGATCATTGCAAGGGGTATTAAGGATAAAAAGGTCATTGAAGCATTAAAAAAAGTACCCCGGCATTGCTTCGTTGAGTCTGAAAGCTATGAATCTGCCTATGGTGATTATCCCTTATCCATAGGTCTTTCGCAGACCATTTCCCAACCCTATATAGTTGCTCTCATGACAGAACTTCTGGAAATAAAGAATAGCGACAGGATTCTTGAAATAGGAACAGGCTCAGGTTACCAGACAGCAATACTGGCTGAAATTGCCAGTGAGGTTTTTACAGTTGAATTTATAGATACGCTTTCAAAAAAATCAGAAACCGTCCTTAGGAAAATGGGATATAAAAATATAAATTTTAAAATCGGAGACGGATATGAAGGATGGCCTGAGTTTTCTCCATTCAGTAAAATAATAGTTACTGCTGCTCCGGAGAATGTCCCTGGGAAATTAAAAGAACAGCTTGCAGACAATGGTAAAATGGTTATACCTGTAGGAGTTAATGTATTTAATCAGTGTCTTGTAAAACTGACCAGATTAAAAGAGAGATTCATTAGTGAAGAAATCTGCGGAGTTTCATTTGTACCGATGGTAAAAAAATAATTTTTTAAAGATATATGGCATTTAACAAAAAAATCAAAATCGCATTATGCCAGATAATGGTAACTGAAGACAAAGACCTTAATCTGGAAAATGCAGGCAATATATTACATAAAGCTTCTCTTCAGGGCTGTGACATAGCTATTCTTCCTGAAATGTTTAACTGTCCTTATAATAATGCTTTTTTCCATAAATTCGCTGAAGGATACCCCGGACAGACGACAGATATGCTTTCCAGTGCTGCAAAAAAAGAAGGAGTATATATAATTGGCGGCTCTATTCCTGAAAAAAGCAAAGAGAATTATTTTAATACCAGTTTTTCTTTTGACAGAAAAGGTTCTCTTCTGGGAGCACACAGAAAGATACATCTATTTGATATAGATATAAGAGATAAAATCAGTTTTATTGAAAGCCGGACTTTTTCTCCCGGTAAAGAAATCACGGTATTTGATACAGAATTCTGCAAAGCAGGAGTAGCCATTTGTTATGATATGAGATTTCCTGAACTGATTAGAAGTATGGTTCTTCTGGGAGCAAAAATAATATTTGTACCGGCTGCTTTTAATATGGTTACTGGTCCTGCTCACTGGCATCTGATAAATAAAGCCAGGGCTCTTGACAACCAGATATATTTTGCAAGTGTTTCACCAGCAAGAAACATGGGTACTGAATATAAAGCTTACGGACATTCAATGATAACCGATCCATGGGGACAGACAGTTGTCGAAGCAGACGAAAAAGAATCAATTGTTTTTGCAGAAATTTCAATGGATTATATCCAAAAAATAAGAGAAGAATTACCTTTGCTAAAACACAGGAGACCGGATATTTATATAAAGTAATGATTTGCAGTAATCGCTGAGTATGCTTTTTCACCAAAAACTGTTACCCGGGTTAATGTTCTTACTGATCCCTCAATCTTGCCTGGAATTTTTTTGAAAGTTGTTCTGATATTTTTTTTATCAGTGACTCAATGTCCTTTTCATTCAGAGTTTTATCGATAGCATTAAGCTCCAGAGCAAACGCAAGGCTTTTTTTATTATCCTCAAGCTGTTTTCCTCTGTAAAGGTCAAACAGTCTTATGTTCTGCAGGTCTCTGCCGGCAGAAGCAATGATCTCTTTTTCTATATCATGGTATTTTATTTCTTCATCTACAATAAAAGCAAGATCTATATTAACGGGAGGAAATGAAGAAATCTGCCTGAATTTCTTTTCCCTGCTGATATTTTCAATAAATGTATCCAGATCAATCTCAGCTATATAGATATCCTGTCTGATATCGAGATTATTAATAATTTTCGGATGCAGTTTTCCTATCACTCCTATTTTTTTATTTTTCAGAATTATATCTCCGCCTAAAACAGGGTGAAAGAAACCATATTCGCATTCGTTTACCGATAGATCGTTTTTATCAAAAAATATCTCTGCAAGCGATTCCACGATTCCTTTAATATCAAAATAGTCATAATATCTTTCCTGAATATCCCAGTTTTTAAGGCAAGCTCTTCCTGAAAGCAATATCCCCAATGTATTTTTTTCAGTGCTTTTTCTTTGTCCGTCTGATTCTGCAGATTTAAATATTTTGGATATCTCAAATATTGCTATATCATTTATTTTTTTAAAAATATTATCTTTCGCATTTCTGACAAGCGATTGAATTAAAGAAGTTCTCAATATTTCAAAATCCTCGTTTAAAGGATTAATTATTTTTACATAATCCTTATAATCTTTTTCTTTCTCAAGATAAAACATCAACAGATCTTTTCTGCCTATAAAAGAATAATTTATGACTTCATTAAGCCCCATTTCTGAAAGCGTATTCCTGATTGCCCTTAAAAATTTTTGTTCATCTGTGTATTTACCCTGCTTTGAAGCAGTTCTGGGCTTGCGCACAGGTATATTGTCAAAACCATATATCCTTGCAACTTCTTCAATAAGATCTACTTCTCTTTCAATATCTTCATATCTGAAAGTTGGTATATCTACTTTAATTATTTCTCCGTCTGTCTTGTTTTTAAAACCAAGAAGATCAAGTATTTCAGAGACTTTTTCTGTTTTGATATCTGTTCCAAGAAAATCATTTAATCTGGATAATCTTAAATCAATTCTTCTGCTTCTTTTTAAATCTGCATAATTATCATAAAAAGTATTATCACTTTTTACATTACTGATCCTGTAAAGCATTTCTTCAAATCTACCTATTGCATTAACCGTATTTTCAGGATCAAGCTTCTTTTCAAATCTGTTTGATGCTTCACTTCTGAAACCCATTTTTTTTGAAGTTCTCATTATGGAAACACCATTGAAATTGGCAGATTCCAGAAGCATGTCTTCCGTTTCATCACTTATTTCAGTACCTTTTCCACCCATTATACCTGCAAGGGCAACAGGTCCTTTTTCATCAGCAATAACTATATCATTTTCATCTAGGCTCTTTTCCGAACCATCAATAAGCAAAAGTTTTTCTTCTTTTTCTGCTTTTCTTATTATAATTTTTTTTGAACTTAACTTATTTAAATCAAATGCATGCAAAGGCTGACCGCATTCCAGCATAACATAATTTGTCAGATCGACAAGCAGGCTTACCGATCTTATATCGCACTGCATCAATCGGTTTTTCATCCATAAAGGTGTTTTGGGATAATTGTCAATTTTTTTAAATATTTTGGCTGAATATCTCGGGCATGATTCATAATCTCTTATGTCTATGACAAATTTTTTATCTTTGTTTGCATAATATTCTGAATTATAGCCAAACTCTTTAAACTTCAGGCCTGTCAGGGCAGATATTTCTCTGGCAATACCCAGGACACAAAGACAGTCCGGTCTGTTGGGGGTTATTTCCAATTCAAAAACCCAGTCATCAAGGCCAGCCTGACCTGCAAAATCTTTTCCGACAGTAAAGCTGTCGTCCAGTATCATTATCCCGCCTGATTCATCGGAAATGCCCAGCTCTTTTTCTGAGCACATCATCCCTTCTGAAAATATGCCTCTTATCTTGCTTTTTTTTATTACAAAATCCTGTATCCTGGCACCTTCAAGAGCAACGACTACTATATCATCAGCTTTAAAATTTTTTGCTCCGCATACTATATTCAGCAGGTTACGTCCCGTGTCTACGTTGCATAATGAAAGCTTGTCTGCATCTGGATGTTTCTCAAAGCTTAGTATTCTTCCTACTACAAGGTTTTTAAAATTTTCTCCCAGGTAATTAACTTTTTTTACTTCAGTACCGGACATGGTAAGTTTTTCAGCTATTTCTGCCGGAGAAATACTTTCAAGATTTTCAATAAATTCTTTCAGCCAGTTATAAGTAATTTTCAATTTATCCAGACTCCTGTTTGTTTAAAACTGATTTAAGAATCTCAGATCATTATCAAAAAACATTCTTAAATCATTAATTCCATATTTCAGCATGGCAATTCTTTCAATTCCTACACCGAATGCAAAACCATTGACTTCTTCTGCATCATATCCGACAAATTTATAAAGATTAGGGTCAACCATTCCTGCGCCCAGTATTTCCAGCCAGCCGCTATAGCTGCATATTCTGCATCCTGAGCCTTTACACATATTACAGGAAACGTCTACCTCTGCGCTTGGTTCAGTAAAAGGAAAATAATGTGGACGAAAACGAATTTTTCTGTCTTTACCGAATATTGCATGCACAAAAGTTTCAAGTGTCCATTTGAAATTACCGAAATTGATATCTTTATCTACCGCAAGACCTTCTATCTGGGTAAACATCGGCGTATGGGTGACATCATAATCTTTTCGGTAAGTTTTACCGGGTGCTATTACATAAACCGGAGGCTTATGTTTCTCCATATATCTTATCTGCACCGGTGATGTGTGGGTTCTTAAAAGAATATTCTCATCTATAAAAAAAGTATCATGAAGAGAACGTGCCGGATGATCAGGCGGATGATTCAGTGCTTCAAAATTATAATAGTCTGTTTCAATTTCAGGACCTTCTGCGATTTCATATCCAAGCCCTATAAAAAACATCTCAATTTCTTCGATTATCTGGGATATTATATTTTTTGAACCTTTTTTTATTTTTCTGCCGGGAAGAGTAAGATCTGATTTTTCATTTCTTAATTTTTTGTCAAATTCAATCAGAGATATTTCTTCCCTGATTAAAAAGATCCTTTCACTTATTTTTTTACGAGTCTCATTTATGGTCTTCCCTGCTACAGGCCTGAATTCTCCTGACAGGGTTCCCATATTTTTTAAATACTCCGATACAAGACTTTTCTTCCCGATAAACCTGTTTTCTATATTTTCTAGCTCTGATAAAGTCTGCACTTTTTCTACAGCCGATTCAAAATCTTCATATTCTTTATCAAGAACACTCTTTAAGGCATTAATATTTTCTTCCATAATAAAATTATAAGCTATAACAAAGTAAAATTTTTGATTTAATATATTATCATTTTATCGATAATCATATTTTTTATTTTACCCAGAAAAATTTAAGCTATAAGCTGGGACTTTGCAGTTTCAACAAGTTTTTTAAATGCTGCTGCGTCGCTAACTGCAATATCTGAAAGCATTTTTCTGTTAATATCTACATTTGCTTTCTTCAGGCCATTTATAAAAGCGTTATATGAAAGACCATTTGATCTTGCAGCAATATTGATTCTTGCAATCCATAATCTTCTGAAATCTCTTTTTTTATTTTTCCTGTCAATATAATTAAAGCTTAATGATTTCATTAGTTGCTCTTTTGCAATCCTGTATGCGCTGCCTCTGAGACCATAATATCCTTTTGTCTGCTCAAGGATTTTTTTATGTCTTTGCTTTTTGATAACTCCTCTTTTTATTCTCGCCATTTATGACACCTTCTTTAAAAGTATTTACTTTAAATTTAATAATATAGAACTATATTCCAAGTAATTTTTTTATTCTCTTGTTGTCGCCCTCATAAAGATTCTCAGGCTGACCAAGTCTTCTTTTTCTTTCTGCGCTTTTCTTTGTAAGTATATGTCTTTTATATGCTTTTACTCTCATTATCTTTCCGCTGCCGGTTACCCTGAACCTTTTGGCTGCTGCCTTGTTTGTTTTTATTTTCGGCATTACTATTCCTCCATTCAATAATTATCTGAATTTATCAGAAATATCTTAAAAACTAAAAAAGTTTTAAATCCTTTTTAAGAAATTTTTTACAAAGGATTAAGAACCATAATGATATTAAATCCTTCAAGCTTGGGAGCCTGCTCAAGCACAAATTTTCCATCCAGATCTTCTATTATCTTTGATGCAAGATTCTCTCCTATTTCTTTATGAATGATTTCCCTTCCCCTGAAATTTATGGTTATTTTTACTTTATGCCCTTCTTTTAAAAATTTCTCAATATATTTTTCTTTAATGCTGAAATCATTTTTATCTATTTTTGGCCTTATCTTGATCTCTTTAACGGTTATCTGGGACTGCTTCTTCTTTCTTTCTTTCTCACTTATCTCCAGCTTGTACTTGTATTTCCCATAATCCATTATCCTGCATACAGGCGGATCTGCATCCGGAGCAACTTCTACAAGATCAAGATCTGCCGCATTTGCCATTATCAGAGCTTTTTCAATAGGAACTACCCCTATCTGCTCTCCTTCTTCAGAAATAAGTCTTACTTTTGGTACTCTTATCTGATCATTTATTCGTATTTTCTTAATTATCTAACCTTCCCTCCACTATTTTTTTAAATAAAAAAATAGACAGCAAAAATCATCTACTGTCTATTTTAAAATTTATAACCAATAAGCAGGCAATCTGCCGCTATATGGTGAGAAATAGATGATTTCTACTTTAATTTAAAATATTTAATATCATATTTTATTTAAAAGTGGATTATACAAATATTTTGGATATTTGTCTAATAAAAAGTCAGGATACCTTAAAAAAAGTATCCTGACTTAACAAAAACATAGCAATATTAAAAAATATCTCTTTAACCTGCAACTCTCTGGCCTGATTCTGTATAATGATCGTATTCTTCTTCCCATGCTTTATCTGCACGGCATTTCCAGGCAGCAGCATAGTCATCAAGCGGTTTTGCAAGAGTAGTCAATATCGTTTCTGCACCTTCGTGTGTAGGATGTGCTCCGCCTTCTGCAACAATATCTCTCAGCATCTGGGGATTATCTATAATAGTACATGGTCTTAACAGATTATCTGAATAAGGCTGTCTTTTCCTGAATGCCATAAAGAAAGGTGATGTGATTATCTCTTCAAGACTCTTTTCCTTTATATTATCAGCTGCAAAGTGAACAAACACGCAGGGCTCTACATCACCGTTTACATTAATATGCAGATAATTTTTGCCGCCAGCCATGCATCCGTTAACGAGATTACCATCATTCCAGAAATCTGCGACTACCATATGTTTGGTCTTTCTTATTTCAAGAATTCTCTTTCTTCTGTAATCCCTCTGTTCAGGTGTTGGCATTAAATCCATATCCGGTTCCTTGCCAATTGGAATGTAGTTGAAATACCATCCTACAAACACACCTTTTTCTATAAGCATGTCTATAAACTCATCACTTACGATAAGCTCATTATTTTTACTTGTGGCAGTAATGGAAAATCCGTATATTACACCGTGTTTTCTTAGAACGTCATAAGCATTCATTATCCTGTCCCATGCTCCTTCGCCTCTTCTTGCATCAGTTGCATCCTTGAATCCTTCAAGGCTGATACATGGAACTGCGTTACCAAGTTTTGCCAGTTTTTTTGCTACTTCCTCGTCGATATGCTGTCCGTTTGTATATATCTGGAAAAAAGAATCATTATGTCTTTCAAGAAAATCATAAAGATGCTCCCACATAAAAGGTTCCCCGCCGGTTATTACAAAAAAGTAGATTCCGATTGCATTTGCCTCATCAATTATTCTGTTGCATACATCGTAGGGAAGATCGTTCTTTTTTGAATACTGCCATGCGTAACATCCGAAACATTTCAAATCACATATCATTGTAGGGCTTATAACCAGGTGATTTGGCGGATTTATACCATATTTTTTGGCAAAAGCAGCCCTTTTGGGTTGTCCCTGTATCATGGCATTATTTACAAGGTTCATTATTATTTTTTCCCTTGCCTGTGGTGATACATCAGCAACTTTCCTTTTCAAATTTACAAGAAGATTTTCCATGAAATCTCTTTCTTCCTGTTTTTTCAGCTTGTACATCCTTCCTCTTACAATGCTCAGCCATCTTTCGTCTGATATCTTGGGAAGTATCTTAAGAGCTCCCTTGATAGCGGCAGTCGTCGATTTAAGTCTGATTTTTTCCTTTAATGTCATTTTTCACCTCAAAAGTTAAAAGATAAACAAAAAATATAAGTCCTTTAAATAAATTACAAATGGATTATACCATTTTTTTAAAAAAATAATCACAAACATACGTCTTTTAGACGCAAACCTCAGAAAGAAGTTTTTCTTTCATCAATATTTTCTTTAATCATACATATTAATTCTTCGAGTTTGATGTCCCTTATATCACCCCCTGATTTTTTTCTTAAAGAAATAGTGCCAGACTCTTTCTCTTTTTCACCTATTATTATCATAGCAGGTATTTTCCCAAGTTCTGCATTCCTTATCTTTTTATCAAGAGACTCTATCCTGCTATCTATTTCTACTCTTAATCCCTCCCCTCTTAAAATATTAAATACATCTTCTGCGTATTCTGAAACCTTATCTGATATTGGCAGGATAATCACCTGCACAGGTGCAAGCCATAAAGGAAGGTTCCCTGAATAATTTTCAATGAGTATGCCGATAAAGCGTTCAAGGCTTCCCAGAACAACTCTGTGAAGCATGATTGGCTTATGTTTCTGATTGTCTTCTCCCATATAATAAAGATCAAATAGTTCAGGCATTGCAAAATCCAGCTGGATAGTTGCACATTGCCATGTTCTGTCAAGAGCATCTTTTATATGGAAATCTATTTTGGGACCATAAAAAGCTCCGTCTCCCGGATTGATTTTGTAATCAAGACCATTTTCCTTCATGGCTTTTTCAAGCTGAAGCTCTGCTTCATCCCACATTCCATCAGTACCAATCCTGTCGTCAGGACGGGTTGAAAGTTCAAGATGATAATCCTTAAAACCAAATACCTCATAAATATCATTTATCATCTTTATGATATTTTTTATTTCTGAGCCTAAAAATTCACTGGTAGTAAAGATATGTGCATCATCCTGTGTAAAATTCCTTACGCGGAAAAGACCGTGGAGCACTCCTGATTTTTCGTGTCTGTGAACAAGCCCGAGCTCAGCAAATCTTAGAGGAAATTCTTTATAGGAATGCTGATGTGTCTTATATACGAGAATAGCACCGGGACAATTCATGGGTTTTACAGCATAATCAGCATCCTCTATTTTTATAAAGTACATATTATCTTTATAATGGTCCCAGTGACCGGAAGTTTTCCATAATTCATTGTTAAGAATTATCGGTGTCTGTATTTCCCTGTAACCGCTTTGAGCATGTATATCCCTCCAGTAGTCTATAACCGTATTTCTCAATATTACTCCCTTGGGATGCCAGAAAGGAAAACCCGGGGCCTCATCATGAAAACTAAAAAGATCAAGGTCCCTGCCTATTTTTCTGTGATCGCTTAATTTTGCTCTCTCAATCCTGTCCAGATATTTTTTAAGATCATCCTTTGAAAAAAAAGCTGTTCCGTATATCCTTACAAGCATTTTATTCTCTTCACTGCCCCTCCAGTATGCGCCTGCAACGCTAAGCAGTTTAAAAGCTGTCACTTTGCTTGTATTTGTGATATGGGGGCCTGAACAAAGATCTACAAAATCACCTGTCCTGTATATGCTTATATTATCATCTTCAAGTTCATTTATTATCTCTGTCTTGTAAGGATTGTCGCTGAATATCTCCAAAGCCTTCTGCTTTGATATATTTTCCCTTTGAAAAACAGTATTTGAAGAAATGATTTTTTTCATTTCATTTTCAATATTTTTAAGATCGCTGAGCGAAATATTTTCATCTATGTCAAAATCATAATAAAAACCATCCTTGATGGAAGGCCCGATAGCAAACTTTGCTTTGGGATATATCTTGGAAATAGCGCTTGCCATTATATGGGATGTGCTGTGATTCAGGGTTTCAACTGATTTTTCATCATCCTGGAATAAAACAGAAATATCAAGACTTTTTTCAGGTATGAAGTTGAGGTCTATGAAAACTGATTCTGTACTTTTTTCTGCAATGATTTTTGCAATTACGGCTTTCCTGGCAGAAGGTTTGTCCAGACCTGATAAAAGTTCATATATGGTTTCTCTTCCGCTGCTTTGAGCTGTGCCTATATTTTCGAAATAAATATCAAACATTTTTCCTCTTTAATTTTTTATAATACTACTATATTAACATTGAAAAACTTATTAAGTAATATTAATACTTGAAAATTTTAAATCAATATTTTAGCACATAAAAATAATATAAAAAAATCAGAATCAGATTTGAAAAGAAACTTGTAGTAATATGGAGCGGAAGACGGGACTCGAACCCGCGACCCTCACCTTGGCAAGGTGATGCTCTACCAACTGAGCCACTTCCGCATGAATTATTAAGAGAGCTATAAAAACAGAATAATATATTATCTGCTAATTTTTTAATTGTCAACAGAACTTGCCTTAGCGCTTTTATTGTTCTTTTATTGTTTCAAAAAGCTCTTTTGTAGCCTGCTCATCATATACGACGGCACTTGCATTTCCAACCATTTCCGGCCAGGAAGGAATCGTAGTTATTTCTATCTCTGAGTAATTGATCCTCCCAAAAACAAGAAGATATTTTGTGATATCACCAAACTTTATATCTGTCCAGACATATCTTGCAAGATAATTAACAAAGAAAGGCATCTTAATGAATTTTTCCAGATCAGACTGCTGCCTCATTAATGCGATTATTATTTTGGCAGCTTCCCTTTCCCTCGCAAATGCCCCTCCCTGTTGTCCGGGTTCTCCGCTTCTGTGCCTGTTCCTTGCAAGAGCAAGAGCCTGTTCTCCGTTCAGATGATGAATGCCTTTTGAGAGATAGCAACCAGAAAAACCGTCAGAAAGGTCTTCATTCACTTCAACAGTAACTCCTCCGAAGAAATCAATAAGAGGCTTGAATCCGTCAAAATCTGTTATTATATAATTATCTATCTCAAGACCGGAAAATTGTTCAATAGTCTCTACAGTAAGTTCATTGCCACCTACAGCATGAGCACCGTTTATTTTTCCTTCTCCGTGACCAGGAATATTAACCCAGGTATCCCGCGGAATCGTCACTATGGTTCCTTCTCCGCTTTCAAGATTAATATGTAAAATCATTATAATATCTGTCCTGCCGTTTACCCTTCCTCCGGGTCTGTCAAAAGCACTATCATCCCCGAGAATCAGTATGTTCACTGAATTATGCTTTTCAGCTTCACTCCCTTCAAGATTATTTTCAGTACCCAGATGGAAATCAGCCAGGAATTCTTTAAAAAATGAGGAAGCTTTATCAGTCTCGATATTTTCACCCATATACTTAATTATAAAAAGAGTATCTTCATAAATAAAACTTGTTGCCAGATCAGTCAGATTTTTATTCTCTTCCATTTCAGTTAAATAACTGTAGCCAAGCATTTCTGCATTTAAGCCGCTTATTTCAACATTCTGTCTGTCCAGTTCGACAGAATCATCAAAATCATTAAGCCCGTCAAGATATTTTTGTGCAAATATTTCCGGTTTTGCCAAATCTTCCGCATCTTCAGCATCTGCTATATTTATAATTATGCTTTCATTATTTTCTTTACTGTTTAAAACCAGTCTTTCACCATTATCTTTTTCGTAGACTGACCAGCCTTCCGGAATTTTTAAAAAATAATTTGCATAGTTTCCTGATTTGCTGAAATACAGACTTTTATTAATAGTGGTAGAAGTGGAACTAACTGAAGTTGTTGTATTTTCTTCTTCATATATGGAAGTAGATGTATCAGCAATTTCCTTATTTTCATTTCTGTATTTATTTATTAAAAAAAATGAAAGGACAGAAAGAGCAGCAACAATAATAACAATAAAGATTATCATAAATATCTTTTTCATAATCAGGTATTACTCCGGACTTTGATTTTTTAACAGAAAAATGTCAAAAAAGTATATAATATATTAAAATCTGATTCAATAAATTATTGACAGTGTTTTTTCATCCGTAACATTTATTGTTCCATCTGTTTTTTCAACGATTCTCAGCCATATCCCCTTTTTGCCGAAATTCCTGGCTTCTTTCTTGGAATTGAAATATATATCGATCCTGTTGCCTTTTATTTTCCCTCCCGTGTCTTCTGCAATGAATGTGCCCACATCTTTTATCTGCACTTCTGTCCCAAGAGGGATTACCTTGGGATCGACAGCTATGACTCCTTCGTAGATTTCCTTGCCTGTAGCAGTAATATTATCTGTTCCCTGAGACGGGTCATTGGCACTGTAGCCGGTTGCAACAAAATAAAACCACTCAACAAGTTCAGTTTCTGTTCTGTTTATGATTACAGGCTCTTTTCTGATGATTATTTTTTCATTTTCTTTTTCATAATCTTCTTTTGTAAAAAATTTTGAAACATCTCCTTTGTATTCAGAATACAGCCATACCGCCCCAAAAATAATTACAGCGATAAGTATCCAGAATAAAAGGTTTATTATAATATTATATTTCTTCAATTTTACCCCTCTGTTTACTATAAAAAACAGTAAAAAACAAATATGCATGCCTTATTTGCATGACTTTTATAACATAATAACTGATAAAACAGCTTTAAAATAAAAACCCCGATAGATTATACGAATAAAAACTTAAAAATCAACCCCAAAAAAATCCCCGAATAAATTACTATACAAATGTATAGCAATATTCTATAATTTATCATGAGGCCGCATGAAAACATGCCGTGCCCGTCTTTTCCGAATTATTTAAAAATATCGGAAAGATATGATTTATAAAAAAATAAAAAATATATGGTATTTATTGTCTTTTATTTATGCATATATGTAATTAATTATATACATAATAACATAAAAATAAAACTTATCAAGGAGCATGACTGAAAATGTCTAAAAAAGAAGGTCTTACAGAAAAGCAGGGTATTTTTCTGAAAGAAATATATAAATTTATATCAGATAAGAATTATCCTCCTTCAGTCCGGGAGCTTGCATCTATATCCGGGTTTTCTTCCCCCAGGGGTGCAGCAGATCATTTAAATGTCCTTGTTAAAAAAGGCTACATCCAGAAAAATCCGTCATCAAGGTCTCTTAAGCTTACAGAAAAAGCTTTCTGGCACTTAAAAATCCCAAACCCTTTCAGTGACAATAATATCCTTTATCTTCCCCTTCTCGGCAGAATAGCAGCAGGAAAGCCTGTTTTTGCAGAGGAAAATATAAATGAGTATGTGCCGGTATCAAAACAGATAATGGGCAGGGCTGAAGGACAATTCATTTTAAAGGTAAAGGGAGACAGTATGTCCGGAGACCATATTCTCGACGGAGACATGATTATCATAAGGATACAGGACACTGCAGAAAACGGAGATATAGTGGCTGCTCTTTTAAACGATGAAGCTGTCGTTAAAAGATTTTACAAGCGTTCAGATGGGACAATCGAGCTGGTATCATCAAATCCCTTATATGAACCAATAATTGTAAGGGATGAGGTAAAAATACAGGGTAAAGTCATAGCTGTCTACAGAAATATTTTCTAATCAACATTAAATAAATTTTCCAAATCCTATTTTTATTAATTCAGGAGACAGATAAAAATGTTTTGCCATCTTCACGTACATAGCGAATACAGCATACTTCAATCTTCAGTCAGGCTGGATGACCTTGTAAAAAAGGCTGTTTCATGCAGAATGCAAAGTATTGCACTCACTGATCATTTTGTCATGCACGGAGCAATTAATTTTTACAAGAAAGCCCTGGAATCAGGAATAAAACCTATAATCGGCATGGAACTTATCGTCTGTGACAATAATTATCTGCCATATAATATAATATTGCTCGCTAAAGGGTTTGAGGGATATAAAAATCTTTGTAAAATATCAAGTTTTATAAACCTTAAGTATAAAAATGAAAAAAGATATCTTTTTTTTGAAGATATCCATGATATATGCAGAGATACAATATGCATAATAGGCTATGAGAATAATCTGCCTGCTGCTCTTTTAATTAAAAATAAATCAGGCGAAGCAGAAAAAGTTCTGGAAAAGTGGCTGCATTTATTCAGGGAAGACCTGTTTTTTGAAATCATAAGAAAAAAAAATGATAGCCTTAAAAATAATTACATTGATATTGCATCAGAAAAATACAGGGAAAACATTATAAAAAGTTTTGCAGAAAAAAAGAATATCGGAATTGTAGCAGCAAATAATGTAAGCTTTCTTTTAAAAGAAGATTACGAGCCTTTTAAAATCCTTCTGGATATATCCGCAATGTCTTCACGGAAAGATACATTCTGCCTGAAAAAAGATATACATGATGAATATTATTTTAAGACCCCTCTGGAAATGAAGCAATTATTCAAAGACTGCAATGATGCGCTGGCAAATACAGAAAAAATATCTGAAATATGCAATATTGAAATAAGCCTGGATAAAATAGCGGCTCATGGAACAGGTATGCATAATAAAAAACAGGAAAGCAGCAACAGGCTTATCAGGAATATCTGCCATCATAAAGCCTTGATAAAATATAAGGAAAATTATAATGAAAGCATAAAAAAAAGACTCGACTATGAACTGGGAGTAATAGAAAAAACAGGATTTTCCCGGTATTTCCTAATCGTTGCAGACATTGCAGAATATGCCAAAAAAAACCATATACCTATTTGTGGCAAGGGTTCTTCAGCCGGAAGTATTGTAACTTACATACTTGAAATATCAAATATCGATCCGGTAATGAACAACCTCTCTTTTGAAAGATTCCTTCATGAGCAAAGAAAAAAACTTCCGGACATAGATATAGACGTTTCAAGCAGCGGAAGAGAGAAAATAAGCAGCTATCTCTCTTTAAAATACGGTAAGTTAAACGTAATAAGGGTGCCGGTATTTGCCACAATAAGGACAAGGTCTTCATTAAGAGAAGCAGGAAGAGTACTGAATATGAGCAGGGAAGAAATAAAGTCAGCAGTCAATGAGTATTCTTCAGTATGTTACAACAGGAAATCCAAATTAAAGAAGCCGGATATCTCTTGTTGTAATGAAGATTTTTTAAAAGCTTCTTCCTTAATATCAGGCTATATAAGAAATCTGTCAATGCATCCCTGCGCATTTGTAATAATCGAAAAAGAGCATTCTGGCACAATACCTCTGATGATTTCAGAAACAGGCGAAGTTATGAGCCAGTATCCCGGTGAAAATATAGAAGATATGGGGTTTTTGAAAATCGATCTCATCAATTCAGTTACACTTGATAACATAAGTGAGGTATCTGAAATACTTTCAAAGACCAGAGGAATTGATATTGATTTTTCAAAAATACCAAGAAACGACAGAAGAGTTTACAGCATGCTCAAGGAAGGCGATTCTATCTGTGTCTTTCAGCTCGAGAGTATGGGCATAAGATCACTCATGAAAAAACTCAGGCCATCATCGGTAGAAGATGTCACCCTTCTTATATCACTCTACAGGCCCGGACCCCAGCAGTCCGGGATGGTCGATATTTTTATAAAGAGAAAATTCAAAGAAGAACCTGCTGATTATATCCATCCTGATTTAAAAGAAATACTTGAAGAAACCTGCGGAGTTATACTTTACCAGGAACAGGTAATGAAGATTGCAGAAAAAGTAGCCGGCTACAGCCCTTCTGAATCAGACAGACTTAGAAAAGCAATGTCAGATCTTTCGAAGCAGGATATGGAAAATGAAAGAAAAAGGTTTCTCAGAGGATCCTGCATTAATGGATACGAAAAGGGGCTGTCAGCAAAGATATTTGAGCTTGTTTCAAAATTTGCAAGTTACGGATTTGTAAAGGCACATGCGGCAGCGTATGCAGATATAGGTTATATTACAGCCTATATCAAGTCATATTTTCCTGCTGAACTTATATCTTCAATCCTTACCAAAAATTCAGGTTATTACAGCAGCGGATCTTATATAGAAGAAGCAAGAAGGCTGGGAATATCTATAAAGCCTCCGGATATAAATATTGCATCAGACAGATATCTTACGGAAAACAACGGAAGATCTCTGATAGTGTCGCTATCATCTGTCAGGGATCTCGGATCTGAGGGAGTAAAAGAAATAACTGATGAAAGAAATGCCAATGGAAATTACAAAGGTTTTTTTGATTTTTACGAGAGAATAATAAAGAAAAGAAAAATATCCATAAAAGCAGCAAAGAATCTTATAGATACAGGCGCTTTTGATTTCACGGGACTTAAAAGAAAATATCTTGTAATAATACTTGAATACCTTTCGTCCCTGAAGAGGAAGAAAGATGTTTACGTATCAGAAATGTTCCATGAAGATACTGGATATGCTGATGAATTCTTCCCGGAAATCTCAGATTCATTAAAAGACTACACTGCTGATGAAAAAATTGAAATTGAAAATAATCTGCTTGGATTCTGCATAAGCGCTAATCCCCTGGATTATTTCAGGGATATGACAAAAAACTTAAACATAATTGAAAGCAGGCTTTTTAAAGAAAATGTTGATTCAGAAAGACCTCTGAAAAATAATGTCATATCTGAAGGCTTTATTGTTATAAAAAGAAGAGAAACTATAAAAAAGAACGGTGAGGAGAAAGAAATAATTTTTTTAACTATTGAGGACAGAGGCGGCATGTACGAAGCTGTGTCATTTTCAGAGTCGTCCGTAGAAGCCTGCAGGCAGATAGAGCCAGGGACGCCCGTTCTTATTAAAGGTTCTCTCATTTTTAAAAAAAATGATATATTCATAAGAATAAACCAGATAAAAAGCCTGGCTGCATTAAAAGAAAAAAAGAAAAACTCACTCAGGCAGGCATTAAGAACACATATAATGGCTAAATCATGAGCAGATGCATAAATATATAAACCCGAAATATGGAAAATAAAAGACAGATAATACATGTTGACATGGATGCTTTTTTTGCTCAGATAGAGCAAAGAGATAATCCCGGATACAAGAACAAGCCTCTTATTGTGGGAGGACCAGTCAACAGAGGCGTAATTTCTTCTGCTTCCTATGAGGCAAGGGCTTACGGTCTCCACTCAGGTATGCCTCTTTACAAAGCAAAAAAACTATGTCCGAGAGGTATATATGTTCCTGTAAATATGGAAAAATATCTTTTTGAATCCAGGATAATAAGAAACATTTTTTATCAGTTTACCCCCCTTGTCGAACCGATAGGATGCGACGAAGCCTTTCTTGATGTCACAGGATGTGAAAAACTCTTCGGCAAAGTTTTTGATATTGCAAAAAAGATAAAGGGGGCGATATATGAAAAAACAAATCTTATATCCTCAGCCGGAATAGGCTCGAATAAATTTTTTGCAAAACTTGCATCAAATCTTGGAAAGCCAAACGGTCTTACCGTTCTTGAAAACACACCTGAAATCATGAGCAGGATAAAAATGCTGCCTGTCTCAGCCATCTGGGGGATTGGAAGATCTACTGAAGAGAGTCTTAATAAAATGGGCATAAAAAGCATGGGCGATCTTGCCAGCATGCCTCTTGAGATACTTAAAATGAAATTTAAGGAAACCGGTGAATTTATATATAAAATGGCAAACGGAATTGATAACCGCTCTGTAATGCCCCCTTCTGACCCAAAATCCATAGGAAGGGAGATTACTTTATCCAAAGATACATCAGATATTTCCGATTTAAGAATAATAATACTAAGGCTTATTCAAAAAATAGTTATAAATCTTGGTCGTGAAAAATGCAAGGGCAGAACAATAACAGTAAAAATAAGATTCTCTGATTTTACAGGGACATCATCCAGGATAACGATCAGTAAATATACGGATAACATATTCGATATCTTTAAAATAGTCCTTTCTTTGATTCAAAAGATAGACCTTGTCAGGAAAAAGGTAAGGATGATAGGCATTTCAGTATCAGGACTTAAAAAATACAGTCTTATTGAGTACGGTCTCTTTGAAAAAGATGACAAAAAAGATAGCATTTCAAAAACAATGTATGAAATAAATTCCCGATATGGAAATAACAAGATATTTGTCGCAGAGTCAATAAATGAAATAAATGAATAAATATAATGGTTAAGATATTTACTCTGATAAATATATTATTCTTTTAAATAAGGATATTTTTCCTTTATAAAATCAATTATTGCAGATGTTTTAACCGTCCAGGCATAATACTTCTGAAGTATGTTTATTTCTGCATCATGATCTTCCATGGAAGAAGATATGCATGCATCCTCAAGAATAGTGCAGAGATATCCCCTGTCCCAGGCCTGTCTTATAGTTGAAGACACGCATGCGTCTGTCAGCCCGCCTGAAAAAATAAGTTTTGATATATTATTACTTCTCAGAATAAGATCTATTTCTGATGAGCAGAAAGCCCCGCTCCCCGTTTTCAATATAACAATATCGTTTTCTCCAGGTTTTATTCTCGAGTCTATCTGGCTTGCATCTTCGTCCTTGAAAAGAGTCCACTTTTTGCCTTCACTGTCAATATTTTCCTCATCTACCAGATTCTTTTTTGATGTAGAAGGTGTATCAGAAAAGTTTCTGTCCTGCGAAGCAATTCTGGTATATATGATCTTTAAATTATTTTTTCTGAAAAAATCTATTATTTTAATAATATTAGGGATGACAAGCTTTTCACATCGGATATAATAATAATCTTCTGAACCTCTTGAGCTCCACTTGCCTGAATATCTGCTCTGAGTCATGTAATTCTGCATATCTATTATTATCAGGGCAAGCCTGTCTTTTTCATAATAACAGTCTTTTGAAATGCCATGCGGGCCTTTTTTATCCAGTTTGAAATCAAAATGATAGTCATTTAACTTCAAAATATCCTCCCAGTTCCGGGATATAAATAAAAAAAATTAAAAATACCTGACAGGTATGTCTGCAGGAGAGATTAATAATCTTTTAAACTCTTCGTTTAATTTCAGCAAAGTTACTGAACAACCTTCCATGTCAAGTGATGTGCAGTAATTATTTACATAGGTTTTAAAAATCCTTATGCCATTTGATTTAAGTATGTCATGTGCTATGGAAGCTGCAATATATAGCTCGCTTATGGGTGAACCACCAAGTCCGTTTACAAGAAGAGCCACTTCATCACCGGATTTATAAGGAAGATCGCTTATTATAGATTCCATAAGACGGTTTATTGTAGCATTTGCACGCTCATATTTTATCCTAAGCCTGCCAGGTTCACCATGCAATCCCACACCGATCTCGATTTCATCGTCTCCCAGTTCAAAAGTTGCTGAGCCTTTTTCAGGATGCGTACATGATTTTAAAGCATAGCCCATAGTTCTCAGATTATCATTTACTTCAACTGCGAGCTTCTTCAAATCGTCAATATTAGTCCCTTCCTCAGACTTGGCACCCACAATTTTATAAACAAAAACCGCTCCTGCTACTCCTCTTCTTCCGGCAGTAAAAGTACTGTCCTTTACAGCCACATCATCATTTATAATAACAGTTTCAACTACCGGCCCTCCTTCAAATTCAAGCATTTCGCTTGCCATCTCAAAGTTTGCCCTGTCACCGGTATAATTTTTAACAAGAAAAAGAACGCCTCTTCCTTTGTCTACAAGCCTTGCGGAATCAACAATTGCATCAAGTGTGGGAGCAGCAAACACAGGTCCTGCACATGCGGCATCCAGCATTCCTCTTCCCACATAAAAAGCCTGATCCGGCTCATGTCCGCTCCCTGAGCCTGAAATTATAGCTACTTTATTGATAAAAGGATCTTTTCTGTAAATAATCCTTTTTTCGGGTATATATCCTATTGATTCAGGTCTGGAATCTGCAAGTCCCTTAAGCATTTCTTTTACAAAATCTTCAGGCATATTAATTATTTTTTTCATATAAAATCCCTTTGACCTGCTTTAAAAAATGCTTTTTAAAATATTGATTTTAAATATTTATAATGTTTTAAGATAATCTGATACTGATTTAAAAATAATAGTTATTATCATTGAACCAGGATCACGATATCCAATGCTTCTTTCACCCAGATAAGAAGCCCTGCCTTTTTTTGCACTCATATTTATTGTGGTGTCAGAACCTTTTTCTGCCTCATAAGCTGCTTTTTCAAAGATTTTTGCAATATCGATTTCCCTGCTTGTGTCAATAGAGTCAACAAGTGATTCTACCGCAGGTTCAAGAGCATCTATCATTGTCTTGTCACCTTTTTTTGTATTGCCTCCTCTTCTTTTTATGGCTTCAAGAGAAGCTTTTAAAGCTTCCGCCCAGTCATATATGGAAGGTTCTTTTGCATCTTTAAGGCCTTTGCCCAATTCAATAAAACCTGTCCCCAGCATTGCTCCTGAAGTCCCGCCTATTGTATATGCAAGAGTAAAACCTGTTTTTCTAAGAATATCCTGCAAATCAAGACTAAAAAATTCCGGAATCACCTTTATTACTGCCTCAAAACCTTTTCTTACCCCTATTCCGCAATCCCCGTCTCCTATATATGAATCCAGTTCCGTTAAAACAGCTTCGGAATTAATAAGATTTTTTGATATTTTTTCTATTACGGATATGATAATTTCTTTCTGGGTCTTCAAGATAGTCTCCAAAGTCGTTTCATAAAAAAATTAGCTTTCATTATAAATAATTTTTATAATAAATTATATTATTAATTTTTA
>DBPS01000009.1:0-88416 GCA_002304935.1 Candidatus Humimicrobium oleiphilum
ATTCTTAAAAATATTTTTAAGAATAATTATTATTGATTTATTTTTAAAAAAAATATAGAATGTTGTTTTTGTGCCGTCTAATTTGAATTTTAGATGCAGTTGTTTTTGCGGTAAATTTTAAGGAAGAGAGTCAAAATGGTAAAAGCAATTTATGGGAAGAAAGTGGGCTCAACCCAGATATATGATGAAAATGGCAGTGCTTTATGTGTTACAGCCATAGAAGCAAAACCTTGTAAAGTAATTCAGGTTAAGAATACCACGTCCGATGGCTATGATGCTTTAAAAGTCGGTTTTGGTGAAGTAAAGGAAAAAAACCTTAACAAGCCAAAGAAAGGTGAGTTCAGCAAAGCAAAGGTTGAACCTGCGAAATATTTGAAGGAAATAAGACTTACCGATTCGGATAACGAGTATAAAGTTGGTGACAATATTGATGTAAGCATTTTTAATGTCGGAGATATTGTAAAGATTACAGGAACCTCTAAAGGGAAAGGTTTTGCGGGAGTTATCAAGAAATACAATTTTCACAGAGGCCCGGTTACTCATGGTTCTCACAGCATCAGGAAACCTGGTTCTGTGGGTATGTGTTCAACCCCGAAAAAAATTATGAAAGGTAAAAAAATGCCCGGAAGGATGGGCGGGGAAAGAGTTACTACTCCCGGTACCAAAATAGTGGATGTATTATTGGAGCAAAATCTTATATTGATCAAAGGTTCTGTTCCCGGGGCAAAAGGAAGTGTAGTTTATATTAGGAAAGTTTAATTTTTTTAGGAGAAAGCATAATGGCAACTTTGGATATTTTGGATTTAAAGGGAAGCAGTACAGATAAAATTGATATTCCCGAAGAAATAACTTCCCTTGAAGTAAATACAAATATACTTCATATGGAAGTAAAGAGATTCCTTGCTTCTTCAAGATCAGGCACAAGCAAAGCAAAAGGAAGAAGTGAAGTAAGCGGAGGCGGAAGAAAACCATGGAGACAGAAAGGCACCGGAAATGCAAGAGCAGGAAGCAACAGATCACCTTTATGGAGACATGGAGGAGTTATCTTTGGGCCGGTTCCAAGAGATTATTCTTTTAAACTTAATAAAAAGGTTGTAAGAAAATCAAAGCTTATGGCTCTTGTTGATAAAATAAATGATAGCAAGCTTTTAATAGTGTCTGGCTTTAATTTTGACAAACCCAGCACAAAAGAAGCATTTAATGTTTTAAAGAGCTTGAAAATAAATGAAAACAAGGTACTTGTTGTAATAGATAATCTTGAAGGTAATGAAGTCCTTTCATTCAGGAATCTTCCTAATGTTCTTCTGACTTCTTACAAATCAATAAATACTTATGAATTGCTTGTAAGTGATTTTGTTCTTTTTACAAAAGGTTCCTTTGAAAAAATGCTGAAGGAGTTGTCAAATGCAAGATCCTAGGGACATAATTTTTGCTCCGATTGTATCTGAAAAAAGCTATAATGCAGTTAAAGATAACAGATACTCCTTTTTTGTTGACCTCAGGGCAGAAAAAGGTGAAATAAAAAGAGCAATAGAAAAAATATTTAATGTAAAGGTACTGAAGATCAGTACAGTGAATGTAAAGCCGAAACCTAAACGACTTGGGCGTAGTATCGGCAAAAGTCCAAGACGAAAGAAAGCCATCGTAAGTCTTCGCAAGAAAGACAAAATCGACTTCTTTCAGTCTGCTTAACGACTTTTAAATTAATGATTAATTTTATTTGTTTTTTATAATACATATTGTTTTGTCTGTATTTAAAAAATATAACTATTAAGGAAAAGAAAGTAATTAACGTTTTAATTAGTTGCGGAGGTAATCAAGTTGGCCTTAAAAAAATATAAACCGACATCTCCAGGTAGGAGATTTGCAACAGCGTCTGACTTTTCAGAGCTTACAAAAAAAGCTCCTGAAAAATCACTGACTGTGTCTTTGTCAGGCAGTGGTGGAAGAAATAACAACGGAAGAATAACCCAGAGACATAGTGGCGGCGGCCATAAAAGACTTTACAGGATAATAGATTTTAAAAGAAATAAAGCAAATATTCCTGCCAAAGTCGTAGCCATAGAATATGACCCTAACAGAAGTGCAAGAATAGCATTGATTAATTATTCTGATGGAGAGAAAAGCTACATAATTGCTCCTGTCGGATTAAAAATAGGTGATACCGTAGTAGCAGGAAGCAATGTTGACATTAAGATCGGAAACTGTCTTCCTCTGGCAAATATACCGGTAGGTACTTTTGTTCATAATATTGAGCTAAAAGTTAATAAAGGTGCTGCGATTGCAAGATCTGCCGGTTCGTCTGCTCAGCTGCTGGCTAAAGATGAAGAATATGCACAGTTAAAACTTCCATCCGGGGAAGTAAGAATGGTGAGCATAGGATGCAGAGCATGTATCGGACAGGTTGGAAATCTTGATCATGAGATAATCACATTAGGCAAGGCAGGAAGATCAAGATGGCTTGGTGTAAGACCCAGCGTTAGAGGAACTGCCATGAACCCCCATGATCACCCGCATGGCGGCGGTGAAGGGAAGAACAAGACAGCCGGACGTAATCCTGTTACTCCATGGGGTAAACCCACTTTGGGATACAGGACCAGGGATAAGAAAAATCCTTCAAATAAATTTATTGTAAGAAGAAGGAAATCTTAATAGATTTTTATTTTATTTTTTATGTTTTTTAGAGGAGGAAAAATATGTCAAGGTCTTTAAAGAAGGGACCTTTTATAGAAGAAAGTTTAATGCGCAAGGTTGAAAAGCTTGAAGAAACAGGCGAAAAGAAGATCATAAAGACATGGTCAAGGGAATCAACGATTTTTCCTGAAATGGTGGGTTATACATTTGCTGTTTATGACGGAAAAAAACATATTCCTGTTTTTGTATCCGAATCTATGGTTGGTCACAAGTTGGGAGAATTTGCTCCAACCAGATCGATAAGACCACATTCTTATAAAGGTAAAAGTGAAAAAGCGACTTCTGTTAAAAAGAAGAAATAACTTTTTAGCCATGAAGTCAGATTGTTTTAATTGATTATTAAAAGGGGGCTTAATAGTGGAAGCTAGAGCAGTTACAAAATATATAGGCATATCAGCTACAAAAATGAGATATGTAGTTGAGCTTGTCAAAAATAAAAAAGTGGAAGATGCAGTTAATCTGCTTGCTCTGACACCAAGGTATGCTGCTGTTTATGTAAAAAAAGCAATTCAAAGTGCTGCTGCAAATGCCAGCAATAATTTGAAGATAAAAGAAGATGATTTATTTATTTCAAAGATTTATGTAACCCAGGGCCCTACCCAGAAAAGATTCAGACCAAGGGCAAGAGGAAGGGCTGACAGAGAAAGAAAGAGAAGCTCACATTTATATGTATGGGTTTCTGATGGTAAAACAGAGGAGGTTAAGAAAATTGGGTCAAAAAGTAAGTCCTAATGGCTTAAGAATTGGCATTAATAGAGACTGGGAATCCAGGTGGTTTGCTTCCAACAAAGAATTTGCTCAATTCATAAAAGAAGATATAAGTATCAGGAAATTAATCAATGATCAGATTGCCAATTCAGGTATTTCAAAGATAGAGATTGAAAGAACTTCAGATGAAGTCAAAGTTGATGTCCACACATCCAAGCCCGGTGTTGTCATCGGTAAAAGAGGAACAAACATCAACGATATAAAAGATATGCTTCAAAAAGAAGTCGGCAAAAATGTCCAGCTAAATATTATTGAAGTAAAAAAACCTGAGCTGGTTTCAAAACTGGTTGCTGAAGGGATTGCTTCCCAGCTTGAAGGCCGGGTAAGTTTCAGGAAGGCTATGAAAAAAGCTGTTTCGCTTACTTTGAAAGCAGGAGCCAAGGGAATAAGAGTCCAGTGTTCCGGCAGGCTGGGTGGAGCTGAAATGGCGAGAACCGAGTGGTATCGTGAAGGAAGAGTACCCCTTCACACATTAAGGGCATCTATTGATTATGGTTTTGCAGAAGCTAATACCACATTCGGCAAAATAGGTGTAAAAGTATGGATTTATCTTGGAGATATATTAATCGACAAGGTTGGTGTTGAAGAAAAAAAGGCTGCAAAAGCTGATAGGGAAGCAGCAGTCAGCTAATTAATATTATTTTTGAAGTTTGTATGGATTGAAGTTAGGAGATAAATTATGTCACCAATGTTAATGCCTAAAAGGGTTAAGCACAGAAAAGAGCAACGTGGCAGAATGAAAGGAATGGCTAAAGGAGGCATGAAGCTTTCTTTTGGTGAATATGGTTTGCAGGCACTGGAACCTGGATGGATAACAAGCAAACAGATAGAAGCTGCCAGGGTTGCGCTTACACGATATATAAAAAGAGGCGGAAAAGTATGGATAAATATTTTTCCCCATAAGCCAGTTACAAAAAAACCTGCAGAAACAAGAATGGGCAGTGGTAAAGGTGCTCCGGAAAACTGGGTAGCTGTTATCAAGCCAGGAAAAATAATGTTTGAGCTGGCTGGTGTAAATCTTGAAATTGCGCAGGAAGCAATGAGGCTTGCTTCTCACAAATTACCATTAAAAACAAAATTTATACATGAAGAATAGTTAAGACAATAAAGATAAATTTAAATATTGTTTAATAGATTAGGTGAACAAATGAAGGCTAATGATATAAGAGAATTTTCTAAAGAAGAATTACAGGCCAGGCTTTTGGAAGTTAAGAAAAATATTTTTAATCTTAAGTTTCAAAAAGCGTCAGGCCAGCTGGATGATTTAATGAAAATAAAGAATTTAAAAAGAGATGTTGCAAAAATTGAAACTGTTTTAAGAGAGAAAGACCTGGGAATAGTAGTAAAAGTAACTGAAAAGAAAAAACCAGTCAAAAAGGCCAAGCCCGAGAGCAGCCAGGCAAAACAAAGGCAGTCAAAAACAGGACAAAAAAAAGTTAAAGAAGAAGCAGCAGTTAAAGACAAATAAAATTTTAGTTTTTAAATAAGGGGGACTCCTTGGAAAGAGGAATTAAAAAAACAAGAATCGGGACGGTTGTAAGCGATAGCATGGACAAGACTATAGTTGTCGCTGTTAATTCGACTTACAGGCATCCCTTATATAAAAAGATTTTAACCAAAATCAAAAGATATAAAGCACATGATGAGACTAATGATGCTAAAAAAGGTGATAAGGTTTTAATTTCTGAAACAAGACCACTAAGCAGAACGAAAAGGTGGAGACTTGTTGAAATAATAAAGAAAGCTGAATAATTAAGAAAGCAGTTTATAAGGAAGGGCTGTAAGATGATTCAATCTTATACTAGAGTAAAAGTAGCTGATAATACAGGTGCCAGAGAGCTTATGTGCATAAGGGTCTTAGGAGGAACAAGAAAACGATACGCAAGAGTTGGAGATATATTCATGGCTACAGTAAAAGATGCCAATCCTGGCGGAGTTGTTAAGAAAAGCGATGTTGTAATGGCAGTACTTGTAAGATCAGTTAAAAAATATAGAAGAAAAGATGGTTCATATGTCAGATTTGATGAAAATGCTGCAGTGATCATCGATAAACAGGGTAATCCGAAAGGAACACGTATCTTCGGACCTGTTGCAAGAGAACTAAGAGAAAAGAATTATATGAAGATAATATCTTTATCTCCGGAAGTTGTATGAATTAATTTTTACAGGAGTGTAGATAATGTTCAAGATTAAAAAAAATGACAAAGTTAAGATTATGCAGGGCAAGGACAAAGGGAAAGTCGGCAAAGTTTTAAGGATTAATCCCAGGGAAGAGAAGCTTTATGTGGAAGGGGCAAATATAATTAAAAGACATACAAGACAAAAAGCCCAGAACCAGCCAGGCGGAATCATAAAAAAAGAAGGTCCTATAAATGTTTCCAATGTAAAGATAGTATGTCCCAGCTGTGGAAAAGATTCAAGAGTAGGATTTGAAATTAATGAAAGCAATGAGAAAGTAAGGATTTGTAAAAGCTGCGGACAGCAGGTTTAATTTTTTAAGTATTTATTTAAAGAGGATAAGTTATGACTGTGATAAAACCTAGACTAAAAGAAAAATATGACAGTGAGATATTAAAGCAGCTTATGGAGGAAAGACAATTCAGTAATGTGATGGAAGCTCCCAGGCTGAAAAAGATTACTATAAATATGGGTGTCGGTTCAGCTACACAAAACGCCAAAGAACTTGAAGGAGCTGTAAAAGACCTGGCGAAAATAAGCGGCCAGAAACCTGTAATCACAAAAGCTAAGAAATCTATTGCCAGCTTTAAAGTGCGTGAAGGTAATTCAATAGGCTGCAAGGTAACACTCAGAGGAGCAAGAATGTATGAATTTCTGGACAGGCTTTTAAATGTCGCAATTCCCAGAATAAAAGATTTCAGGGGCATTTCCAGAAAAAGTTTTGATGGAAGAGGTAATTATACTTTTGGCTTAAGGGAACAGACAATTTTTCCAGAAGTCAATGTTGATGATATAACTTCGGTTAAAGGCATGAACATTACTTTTACAATTAACTCCAAATCAGACGGTGATTCATTGCTTCTATTGGAAAAATTCGGTTTTCCATTTAAAAAATAATTTTTAAAAACAGGAGGATTTTTTGGCTAAAAAATCATTGATGGTAAAACACAGCAGAGTGCCTAAGTTTACTACAAGGAAATATAATAGATGCAACAGATGCGGAAGACCAAGAGGATATTTCAGAAGATTCGGTCTTTGCAGGATATGTTTGAGAGAACTTGCATATGAGGGCAAAATTCCTGGACTTACAAAGTCCAGCTGGTAATTAAAGGAGGAGATTAAATGGCAGCAATATCAGATCCTATAGCTGATATGTTAACAAGGATTAGAAATGCCAATAAAGCAAGAATAGATTTTGTTGATATGCCCAATTCCAAAATGAAGAGGGAGATTGCAAAAATTCTGCTTGAAAAAGGCTTTATAAAAAATTTTGAAGTTACTGATGAAAGCTCAAACAGTAATCTGAGAGTTCATCTGAAATTCGACAGGAATAAAAAAGGCATAATTAAAGGTATCAAAAGAATTAGCAAACCAGGTTTAAGGATTTATGCTAAAAACAGCGAAATCCCCAGGGTCCTAGGAGGTCTGGGAACGGTTGTAGTTTCTACATCCAAAGGGATAATAGCTGGTGATGAAGCAAAGAAATCAGGTCTTGGTGGAGAAATTATTTGTTACATCTGGTAAAGATAAAAGGGGGATTTAAAGTGTCCAGGATTGGAAAATTACCGATTGATATACCATCAGGAGTAGATATAAAAATTGATGGTTCAATGGTGACTGTAAAAGGAAAACTGGGAGAACTTTCACAGGAAATAGGAAGTTTGATCGATGTTTCCGTTGAAGATAACAAATTAATTGTAAAAAGAAAATCTGATGATAAAACAGGAAGATCGCAGCATGGGCTTTACAGAAGCCTGATCAGCAATATGGTTCAGGGTGTAAGCACAGGATTCGAAAGAGCTCTTGATATAGTAGGAGTAGGTTACAGAGCAAGCAAGAAAGGTGAGGATCTTGAAATACTCATCGGTTATTCAAACCCTGTACTTATTAAAGCAACAAAAGACGTAAGTTTTGATGTGCCGAATCAGAATATTATTCTGGTTAAAGGCATTGACAAACAAAAAGTCGGAGAAATGGCAAATATGATAAGAAGTGTCAGAAAACCAGAGCCTTACAAAGGTAAAGGTATTAAATATAGAGAAGAAGTAATAAAAAGAAAAGTGGGCAAAACTACTGCCTCGGGCGGTAAAAAGTAAACTTTTTTGATATACAGGAGTTTTTATGAGAACAAAAAAAGAAATCAGGGATACAGCAGAAAGACGCAAATTATCAGTCAGAAATAATATAAGAAAATTTTCTGACAGGCCGCGATTATGCGTTTTTAGAAGTAACAAATATATTTATGCTCAGATAATTGATGATAAGACTGGAGCTACAATAACCGGTATAACCAGCAGGATGGTAGAAAAAAAGTCTGATGAAAAAGGTACTATCGGAATTTGTTTCAGGACCGGTAAGGCTCTTGCTGAAAAAGCAAAAGAAAAAAATATTGATAAAGTTGTTTTTGACAGAGGAATGTTCAAATATCATGGCAAGGTAAAAGCTCTGGCTGATGGTGCCAGAGAAGGTGGTCTAATTTTTTAACGGGTGATTTTTAAGGAGGAATTGGTGCCTGAGTTTAGCAAAGATAAAGATAATAATTTTGGTGAAAAAGTTCTGAAGATAAACAGAGTTGCAAAAGTTGTTAAAGGCGGAAGAAGATTTTCTTTTTCTGCTCTGGTTGCCGTAGGAGATATGAATGGTATGGTAGGCGTTGGATTTGGAAAAGCAAATGAAGTTTCTATAGCCATACAAAAAGGTGTTTATGCTGCAAAAAAGAATATGTTTAAAATTCCTTTGAACAAAGGAACTATCCCGCATGAGGTAAATGCCAAAAAGGGTGCGGGTCACGTATTTTTTAAACCGGCTACACAGGGGACCGGAGTTATAGCAGGCGGTCCTGTAAGAGCGATAATGGAGCTTGCAGGAGTTACAGATGTTGTTGCAAAAATAATAGGTAATTCAAATGCCTTAAGCGTGGTCAATGCAACAGTGTCAGGTTTGAAAAGCCTGCAGTCAAACAGCAACATAAATAATAACTCATAAGCTTTTAAGGAGAAGAAATGGTTAATATCAGCGATCTGGGACCAGCTTATGGTTCTTTAAAAAAGAGAAAAAGAGTAGGGAGAGGCAATGGTTCCGGTCATGGAACGACTTCCTGCAGGGGAAGCAAAGGACAGAAATCACGTTCAGGAGGAGAAAGCAAAACCAGACTTGGTTTTGAAGGCGGACAGATGCCTTTGCAAAGAAGAATCCCTCATTTGAAGGGATTTAAAAATACCAGAAAAGAAGAGTTTAATATAATTAATGTTTCTCAGCTTGAAAGATTTGAAGAAGGTAGTGTAATTGATTTTGAAACTCTTTCAAAAGTCGGCATGTTAATGAAAAACAATGCTAAGATAAAAATTCTTGGAAATGGGGAATTGAAGAAAAAGTATACAGTTAAGGCTAATTATTTTAGCAGTAATGCTGTATCAAAAATAGAAAAAGCTGGTGGTAAAGCGGAGGCAATTTAATGTTTCGGGCTCTTTTAAATGCTTTTAAAATTAAAGAATTAAGAAACAGAATATTATTTACTATCGGAATACTGGCTGTATACAGATTCGGTGCAAACCTTACACTGCCAGGAGTTGATGCGACTGTAATACTTGAACAGGTTGAACAGGGCATAATGGGTATGTTGGATCTTTTTTCCGGTGGTGCTCTGGGTAATTTTTCTGTTTTCTCTCTGGGTATCATGCCTTATATTACCGCAACTATTATTATGCAGCTTTTACAGGTGGTAATACCAAAGCTTGACCAGCTTGCAAAAGAGGGTGAAGTAGGCAGAAGAAAGATAAATCAGATATCAAGATATCTTACAGTAGGTCTTGCACTGATGCAGTCAGTAGCGATGACTTTTTACTTCAGGAATTTTGGGGCAATCCCCAATTTTGACTGGATGCATGTTTTAATGATTATAATAACTCTTACTGCGGGTACGGCTGTTATTATGTGGCTTGGAGAACTTATCAACCTTCATGGCGTAGGTAACGGCATATCGCTGATTATTTTTGCTTCGATTATATCCAGAATACCCGGAGGCCTTATCAGTCTGTTCAGGCTCAAAGGGACAAACTGGTTATTCATAGGTCTTTTTGCTATTTTAACGGTAGGAGTCGTTGTTGCCATAATTATGATTACTCAGGGAGAACGAAGGATACCTGTTCAGTATGCAAAGAGAATAGTGGGCAGGAAAGTCTTTGGCGGCCAGAGTACCTATATTCCGCTGAAAGTAAATCAGTCTGGTGTAATGCCCATCATCCTTGCTGTATCTGTACTGCTTTTCCCTGCAACGATTGCACAGTTTATCAATGTCCCGTGGCTGCAATCGATAGCTGAGTGGTTAAGCCCGACAAGGGAAGGCAGGATAAATCCTGTATATATAATAATATATTCAGTACTTATAATTATTTTCGCATATTTCTATACTGCGATTTCCTTTAATCCAAATGATACAGCAGAAAATTTAAGGAAATATGGGGGTTATATACCCGGAATGAGACCTGGCAAGAATACATCTGATTTTCTTTCCCATATTCTGAACAGAATTACACTTCCGGGAGCAATATTTCTGGCAATCATAGCTATTCTGCCGGAGATACTAATAGACACATTGGGAATTCCTTTCAAATTCGGCGGCACCTCAGTTATCATTGCAGTGAGCGTTGCACTTGAAACAATGAAATGGATAGAATCCCAGCTAATGATGAGAGACTATGAGGGCTTTATAAAATGAGATTGATTATACTCGGAGCGCCTGGTGTTGGAAAAGGGACACAGGCAAAAAAAATTACAGCAAAATTTAATATTGCACATATTTCTACCGGAGACATATTAAGAGCAGAGATAAGCAATAAAACAGAGCTTGGAAGTAAAGCCCAGGAATTTGTCTCATCAGGCAGGCTTGTCCCAGATGATCTGATAATGGCAATGATTAAAGACAGATTTAAATCACCAGACCTCGAAAAAGGATTTTTGATGGATGGATTTCCAAGAACTATTGAGCAGGCAGAAAAATTTGATGAGATTCTGGATGAGCTAAATCTGAAACTTGATAAAGTAATAAATATTATTCTGGATAAAAATGAAATAATCAAAAGGATTACTAACAGAATCGTATGTAATTCCTGTAAAAAAGTTTTTAAGCTGGCTGATTTTTCTGACAGGGAATTAAAATGCGATTCCTGCAACAGTGTACTTTCAAAAAGAGCTGACGACTCAGAGGTAGTAGTTGTTAAGAGGCTTGAGGTTTATGAAATACAAACCAAACCACTTATAGAATACTACAGCAATAAAAAGCTTCTTGCTGATATTGATGGTCTGGGTACGGAAGAAGAAATTTTTGAAAGGATCTTAAATCATTTATGATTATTTTTAAGTCAGATGATGAAATAAAAATAATGGAGAAAGCTGCAGAACTTGTAGCTAATGTTCTTTTAAAATTAGAAAAGCTTATCAAACCTGGAATTACGACTGAAATGCTAGACAGGGAAGCAGAAGATATAATTATAGCTCATAATGCCAGACCGGCTTTTAAAGGCTATAAGGGCAGAATATCAAAAAGGCCTTTTCCTGGGACAATATGTGCTTCCATTAATGAAGAAATAGTCCATGGGATACCTGGTAAAAGAAAATTAAGTGAAGGCGATATTATTTCAATCGACGTAGGAGCAAAGCTCAATGGTTTTTTTGGTGATTCTGCAAGAAGCTATCTTGTTGGAAATTGTGATGATCATGCAAAAAAGCTATTGAAAACAACCTGGGATGCACTAAATGATTCTATTGACCAATGCATAACCGGGAACAGGCTTGGAGATGTTTCTCATGCAATTGAATCCCGCGCTTTGTCCAATGGCTTTTCGGTTGTTAAGGATTTTGTAGGACATGGTATCGGCAGAGATATGCATGAGGATCCGCAGGTTTTGAATTATGGACCCAAAAATCAGGGACCGCTGCTGAAAAAAGGAATAGTAATTGCAATAGAACCTATGCTTAATGAAGGTGACAGTGATGTTGAGATATTACCTGATTTGTGGACGGTTGTTACCAGGGACAGAAAAAGATCCTGTCATTTTGAAGACATGATAGCAATTACTTCTGAAGGTCCGAAAATATTGACAAGAATTTAATAAGCAAAAATAAATATGGACTTTTTTTATTGTATTTGATAAATTATTTATTTGCTTTCTTGTTGAATATGAAAGGAGTTTAATATTTCGAAGAAAGAAGAAATAATTGAAGTAGAAGGAACCATACTGGAAGCTTTGCCTAATGCGATGTTTCGGGTTGAGCTTGAAAACGGGCATAAGGTACTTGCTCATATATCCGGAAAGATGAGGATGCATTATATTAAGATTCTTCCCGGAGATATAGTAAAGGTTGAATTGTCTCCTTATGACCTGACCAGAGGCAGGATTACATACAGGAAGAAATAAATATATTTTAAAGTTAATAGTTTTAAAAAATATTAAAAAATAAATATCTTTTGATATTAATTTTTTAATATATCTTATTTTTAAGTAAATAATATTTTATTGATAAAGGAAAAAAGATGAAAGTCAGACCATCAGTAAAGAAGATATGCAATGATTGCAGGATAATTAGAAGAGAAGGAAAAGTAATGATTATTTGTAAAAATCCTCGTCATAAACAAAAACAAGGTTAAGGGGGAAATAAGTGGCTAGAATTGCTGGAATAGATGTTCCTAAGAACAAGCATATTGTTATTTCTTTAACTTATATTTTTGGTATTGGCAGATCGACTGCGCAGAAGTTATTATCGGATCTGGGAATAGAACCGGAAAGAAAAACAAGTGATTTAACTGAAGAAGAAATTATAAAAATAAGGGAATATATAGATACCAATATCAAGGTTGAGGGAGATCTAAGAAGAGAAGTAAGCCAGAATATTAAAAGGCTTATTGATATTAATTCATATAAAGGAATCAGGCATAAAAGAAGCCTGCCTGTAAGAGGACAAAGAACTCATACCAATGCCAGGACAAGAAAAGGCAGGAAGCCCTCTGTTGGTATTAAGAAAAAAAGTGTTTCAGTTAAATAATTAGGAGGATAAATTTGGCAACCAAACAAACTGGTAAAAAAAGAATTAAAAGAAAAGAAAGAAAAAATATTCCTTACGGAATTGCCCATATACAGTCAACTTTTAACAATACAATTGTTACGATTACAGATCTTAAAGGCAATACTATTGCCTGGGGCAGTTCAGGCGGCCATGGTTTTAAAGGTTCCAGGAAAAGCACTCCTTTCGCTGCACAGGTTACTGCATCAGCTGTTGCAAAGACAGCACAGGAACATGGAGTGGCAAAAGTAGATGTAAAGGTAAAAGGTGTAGGCTCAGGCAGAGAGACTGCAGTGCGTTCACTTCAGGCTGTGGGTCTTGAAATCGGTGCAATTACTGATGTTACCCCTATGCCGCACAATGGATGCAGACCGCCAAAAAGAAGAAGGGTATGATTTTTAAAAGATAATATATTTTGATAAGGAGTTATTATAAATGGCAAGACTAAAAGATGCTGTTTGCAAGTTATGCAGAAGAGAAAAAGAGAAACTCTTTCTGAAAGGACTTAGATGTTTTTCTGATAAATGTGCTGTCACAAAAAAGCCCTATGTTCCAGGACAGAAAGCAAAAATGAGACTTGTTGAGTCTGAGTACTATACACAATTAAGAGAGAAACAAAAAACAAAGAGATATTACGGAGTGCTGGAAGCACAATTCTTAAATTATTATATAAAGGCTACCAGGAAAAAAGGTATAACAGGCGAAATCCTCCTGCAGCAGCTTGAAACAAGGCTTGATAATGTCATTTATCTTATGGGATTTGCTGCTTCAAGAGCGCAGGCCCGTCAGCTGATTTCTCACGGACATGTCAAAGTCAATTCCAAAAAAGTCGACATTCCTTCTTATCAGGTTAAACCTGGCCAGGAAATTACGATAGCCGAAAAAAGCAAGGAAATACAACCTGTACAGGAAGCCAGGGAAACTGCGGGGAGCATTACAGTTCCTGAATGGCTTGAAGTAGACTTCAAAGCTTTAAAGGGGAAAGTAATAAGAATTCCTGAAAGAGCTGATATCAAAGCTCCTGTTAATGAGCAGATGATAGTCGAGCTCTATTCTAAATAATAATTATTTTAATATTTTTTAGAGCTGATTTATTTTTTTTACTTTATAAATATAAAGTTATGATTAATTAGTCTCTCTTATTTTTAGGAGGTTAAGATAAATTGTTAAAAATGCATAAACCAAGTGTAAATATTAAGTCAGGTAATGATTTTGAAGGCGAGTTTGTCCTTGAACCGCTTGAAAGGGGATACGGACATACCCTGGGTAATTCGATAAGAAGAGTTTTACTTTCTTCTATTGAAGGTGTTGGAATCACAAAAATAAGAATTGAGGACGTCCAGCATGAATTCACTGTTCTGGAAGGGTTAAAAGAAGATATTATCGAATTTATCGGTAATTTGAGACAGGTAGTCTTTAAAATGGAAATTTCAGACCAGGTTATGGTAAAAATAGATAAATCCGGTCCCGGAATAGTAACAGCTGCAGATATAGTACTACCGTCAGAGATTGAAGTAATTAATAAAGACTGCTATCTGGGAACTCTTTCCAAAAATGCAAAACTTAAAGTTGAAATGTTTGTAGAAAGAGGAAAGGGCTATAAAAATGCTGAAGAAAATATTTCACAAAATGATCCGCTTGGAGTTATACCGATAGATACAGTTTTTTCACCGATTAAGAGAATGATGTTCAAAGTTGAAGACACCAGAGTGGGGCAGATGACTGACTTTGACAAACTTACAATGACAATAAAAACGAATGGGAGCATAAAAGCGGACGAAGCATTAAGTCAGGCAGCCAAAATAATAAATGACCATATGGCTCTTATGATAGATCTTTCTGAAAAAATAAAAAATGAAGATCCTGTTTTTGAAGAAATAAAGCAAAAAACAAAGAAAACACAGTATCCGTCTATAGAGGATCTTGAACTGTCTGTAAGATCACATAACTGTCTTAAGAGAGCAGGCATAGATTCTGTTGAAAAGCTTCTTCAATATTCTGAAGATGAGCTGCTGGACATAAGAAATTTTGGCCAGAAGTCTATACAGGAAGTAAAAAATAAAATAAAAGAATTAGGACTTTCATTTAAGAAAAAGTAGAATTGGGAGATTTTAGATATGGTTCAGCCAAAAAAAGGAAGAAGATTAGGCGGAAGCGGAACGCACCAGAAAGCCATAATAAAAAACCTGGCTATTTCTCTTATAGAAAATGGTAAAATTGAGACGACGACAGCCAGAGCAAAATTTTTAAGGATGTTTGTTGATAAAATAATTACTATTTCCAAAAAAGGGGATTTGGCTTCAAGAAGAAGATGTTTGCAGCTGCTTGGAAATTACAAAACAGTGCAAAAACTTTTCAATGAAGTAGCACCAGCGACATATGCACGTTCCAGTGGCTTTACAAGAATTGTCAAGCTTAAAAACCGGATTGGTGACGGGGCTGAGATTGTCCAGGTCGAGCTTTTAAAATAAATTTTTGCTGGTTTTAAAATTAAATAATGGAGCTTAATTACAAAGCTGTTATAGAGTATGACGGGACTGATTTTTTTGGTTTCCAGAGTCAGCCCGGGGGATTAAGGACTGTTCATGGAGAATTACTAAATGTCTTATGCAGGGTTTTTAGTAATGAGAAAATAAGTATTTCTTACTCCGGAAGGACAGATGCAGGAGTTCATGCAACAGGACAGGTAATTAATTTCAAAAGCAATAAATCATTTGAGCTCTCCAGGCTTAAATGGTCGCTTAATTCGCTTCTTCCGGATGATATTTCTGTCAGAAGCCTGGATTTTGCGGAACAGGATTTTGATGCAAGGCGAAGCGCAAGGTGGAGAGAGTATAATTACTATATAATAAATGATTATTATCAAAGTGTTTTCTTGAAAAAATACAGCATCCTGTTATGCAGGGAGCTTGATATTGACGTAATGCAGGAAGCATGCAGATGTTTTCTGGGCAGTCATGATTTCAGGGCTTTTTGCAGTCTGAATGATGCGAATAAAAGTAAAATCAGAGAAATCCTGGAAATTGAAATTATTAAAACTGATGATTTTCATCAGAAAAATATGATAATTTTCAGAATAAGAGCAAATGCTTTTCTATATAATATGGCCAGGATAATGGTAGGAATAATAACGGAAATCGGAAGCAGGTCAAGGAAAATATCTGATATTGAACTTGGTTTTTTAGATAAGGATGTTAATTATTCCGGCAGTATGGTAGATGCAAAGGGTTTGTTTTTATCAAATGTCGGATATAAGGTTTTTTAACTTGATTGGAGGATAAATGGTAACTGTAGGCACAAAAACATTTAGTGCAAAAGAAAAAGATATTGAAAAGAAGTGGTATGTAATTGATGCAGGCGGTAAAACACTTGGCAGGCTTTCCACTGAGATCGCAAAGATCCTGAGAGGAAAAAATAAGGCAGTTTTTACCCCTCATGTAGATTGCGGTGATTTTGTTATTGTAATAAATGCTGAAAAGATAGAAGTGACCGGAAAGAAAATGGATCAGAAAATGTATTACAGACATTCCGGTTATATCGGTAATTTAAAAGTAACAAATCTTGGAAAACTTATGAAAAGCTCACCTGATTTTATAATCAGGAAAGCTGTAAAAGGAATGCTGCCTCATAATACATTGGGCAAAAAACTTTTAAGGAAACTTAAGGTTTATTCAGGTAGCACTCATCCTCATAAAGCCCAGAAACCGGAAGTACTTGAAATTTAAAAACTTAAGAAAGCAAAATTAATATTTTGACTTTAAATGTTTAAAAGGAGATAAAGTTGGCGCAAGAATTAAGCTATTATGCAACTGGTAAAAGAAAAGAATCGATAGCTAAAGTATGGCTCAAACCAGGAGCTGGCAAGATTACTGTTAATGAAAAAGATTATAAGGAATATTTTCCCAGAGACACTCTGGTGACTATGATCAATGAGCCGCTTAATATTACGGGAACATTAAATTCATATGATGTAGTTGCAACCATAATCGGCGGCGGAGTTTCGGGCCAGGCAGGAGCTTTGAGACATGGCATTTCAAAAGCTTTGCTTGAAGTTAATCCCGATTACAGAACTATGTTAAAAATTGAAGGATTCCTTACAAGAGATCCAAGAGTAAAAGAAAGAAAGAAATACGGTCTTAAAAAAGCAAGAAAAAGACCGCAGTTCTCAAAGAGATAATTTTTGGTTTTTCTTTTTGATGAATTTTCCCTGTATAAAAATAAATTTAAGAAAAATTTCAAATAATGCCAGATTAATAAACGACCGGTGTACCTTAAAAGGTATATCGGTCGTTGCTGTTACCAAAAGCATCCTTGCTGACATCGATATAGCAAAAACATTGAAAAAATCAGGGATAAATATTTTTGGTGACAGCCGGCTGGAAAATCTTGTAAAACTGCGGAAATATTTCGGTTACGGGCAGGAGCTTGTTTTACTTAGGACCCCGATGATATCTGAATGCGAAAAAATGCTGGAGGTCTGTGACACTTCTATGCAGACAGAGCTTCCGACTGTAAAAAAAATATCTGATATTTGTGAAAGAAAAAACAGAAAACATAATATAATAATTATGATAGAAATGGATGATAAAAGAGAAGGTATCTCTGCAAGGCAGGTCATTCCTTTTTTTGATGAAGTGCTTAAAAAATATCCAAGAATAAAAGTAAAAGGACTTTCTACGAATGCAAGATGTATTTCGAGAAGGCGGCCCAGGATTAAAAGCATTGAAAATCTTATAGAAATTAAAAAAAAGATTATTTCAAGATATAACTATGAAATACCGGTAATATCCGGCGGAAACAGCAGTATATGGAAATATATTGAAGAAGATTCTATTCCTGAGGGTGTTAATGAAGTCAGAATTGGAGAAGCAATATTTATAGGAAATGAGACTTCGGATTATGAAAAAATAAATGGTACCTATGATGATTCTTTTATGCTTGAAGCAGAAATAATAGAAAGAAAAGTAAAAAATGGTTTTGTATACAGATTTATAATAGCTCTTGGCATTCAGGATGTGCCTTATAAGCATTTGATAATGCAGGATCCCTGTTATGATATAATTGCACAAAGCAGCGATCATACAGTCATAGGTTTGAAAAAAAACTATCTTGAGAAAATGATTAAAGATAAAACAGATGGATTGATTCCCCGCATGCCTGAAATTGGTGATAAGATTATTTTTAAAATAGATTATTTCGGAGTGATGTTTTCAATGACATCACCTTTTATAAAAAAAATATATATAAAATAAGTATTGTTAGGTGGATTGATGGAAAAAGACCCAAGGCAACTTTTTGGAACGGATGGTATAAGAGGAGTAGCCAATACAGATCTCACTCCTGAGTTTGTACTAAAAACAGGTAAAGCTATTTCCAGATTTATCAGAGGTGGCAAAGAACGCGCAAAAATATTGATAGGTAAAGATACAAGACCTTCATGTGATTTTATAGAAGCAAGTTTAAGCGCAGGGATAATGTCCGAGGGAAACGATGTTTTAAGTGCAGGTATCCTGAGTACTCCGGGGACAGCAATTCTTTCAAAATTAATTGATGCCGACGGAGCAATAGTAATCTCTGCCTCNNCTTACTGATGCTGAAGAGAAAGAACTGGAGGATATCATTCTTAATAAAGGCCGGAACGATGCTGCAAAAAGAACAGGCCTTGATGTGGGCAGGCAGAAAATTATTCCTGAAGCCCTGGATATATATTTAGATTACATAACTAAAGATTTTAAATTCAATCTCAAAGGTTTAAAAATTGCTGTGGACTGCGCAAACGGAGCTACATCTGTTGCGGTTCCAAAAGTACTGGCAATGTTTGGTGCAGATGTCATTAGCTTTAATACTGATACCGAAAGCGGGCTTATCAATAAAGATTGTGGTTCCACACACCCTGAAGTGCTCCAGAGGCTTGTAATGGAAAGCAAAGCAGATATCGGATTCTCATATGATGGTGACGGTGACAGGGTAATCGGCTGCGACAGTTTTTCAAGAATTCTTGACGGAGATGTTTTTATTGCTTTCAGCGCAATATTAATGAAAGAAAATAATATTTTAAAGAATAATGGTGTCGTCACTACCATAATGGCAAATTATGGTTTGGAAAAAGCAATGCAGGAAAAAAATATAAAGGTTTTTAAAACAAAAGTCGGCGACCGTTATGTTCTGGAAAAAATGATTGAAGAAGATATTGTTATAGGCGGCGAACAGTCTGGACATATAATATTTAATAATATCAGCAGTATAGGAGACGGGCTTCTTTCCACGCTCATTTTCCTGAATTTTCTTTCTGAAAGCAAAAAAGACCCTGATTCGGTTTATGAAATAATTGAACATTATCCGCAGGTTTTAAAAAATTTAAAAGTAAAAGACAAGAATCTTATTATGGAAAGCTCTGAATTAAAAAAGAAAATAACTGATGCCGAGAATTATCTGAAAGGCGAAGGAAAAATAGTTGTGAGATCTTCGGGAACAGAATCCCTTATAAGAGTCATGGTTGAGGCAAAAACCTTGGATGTTGTTGAAAAAATACAGGATGATATTTGTAATTTTATTCTTACAATAAAATAAAAACAGGAATAATATTTTTAAGATTATGGGGAGAGCCAATGTGTGGAATTATTGCTTATGTCGGTGAGAAAAAGTGCAGGGGAATCATTATAAATGGTTTAAAAAGGCTTGAATACAGAGGTTATGATTCTGCAGGAATTGCTGTTCTTATGAAAGAGGATGGCAAAAAAAATAACAGGCAGTTTAAGCCCGATTCTTATGGCATACGGATTGCAAAGCAGGCAGGAAAAATAGCTGAACTTGAAAAACTGATAAAAGGCAGCGATATTGACGGCTGTGTAGGTATTGGCCATACAAGATGGGCTACACATGGTGCACCGACTCAGATTAATGCTCACCCGCATATGGATTGCAACTCAAAGATAGCTGTTGTTCATAACGGTATTATTGAAAATTATGCAGAACTGAAAGAAGAACTTATTTCAAAAGGGCATAAATTCGTTTCAGAAACTGATACTGAGGTGATTCCTCATATGTTAGAAGAATTTAACAATGGCGATCTACTTATTGCCATGCAGAAACTTCTAAAAAGAATCAAAGGTTCAGGTGCAATTGTTGCATTGAATTCCCAGGTCCCGGATGAAATAATTGCAGCCAGGATAGCAAGTCCTTTAATCATCGGTATAGGCAGAGACGGCAATTTTTTAGCTTCGGATATGCCTGCAGTGCTTGAACATACAAAAAATTTTATCATTGTTAATGATTTTGAGACTATAAGGATTAAAAAAGACAGCATAGAAATATTTGATATAGATGGAAAGAAAATAACAAGAGAACCCTTTAAAGCGAACTGGTCAATCACCAGTGCTGAGAAATCAGGCTATGAAGATTTTATGTTAAAGGAAATATTCGAGCAGCCTTTCGGGGTCAAGGAAACAATGAGAGGCAGACTTATAGAAGGTCAGCTTGATTTTAAAGAATTAAATATGACATCGGAACAAATCAGAAGCCTGGAAAAGATACATATAATTGCATGCGGGACTTCTTCGCATGCTGCACTTCTGGGAAAACAACTTATTGAAAAATGGGCAAGGATTCCTGTTGAAGTTGAAGTTTCTTCTGAATACAGATATAAAGACCCGATTGTAGAAAAAAATTGTCTGTTTATTGCAATTACACAATCAGGTGAAACAATAGACACTCTTGCTGCCATCCGGGAAGCAAGATCTAAAGGAGCAAGGATTGTTTCCATAACAAATGTAGTTGGAAGTACTGTTGCCAGGGAATCAGATGCTGTCATATATACTCATGCGGGTCCGGAGATAGGGGTTTGTGCAACAAAAACATTTACTGCTCAAATGATCGTTATGTATCTTGTTGCAATTTATCTCGCAAAAGAAACAGGCAGACTTGACCAGGAAAAAATTAAAGAAATTCTGGATGAACTTGAAATATTACCCAATAAGATACAAAGCATGCTCAATAACTCCGAACAAATAAAAAGAATAGCTGACCAGCTATACAAATATAAGACCTTTTTATTTCTGGGAAGATTGTTCGGACTCCCTGTTGCACTTGAAGGAGCTCTGAAGCTAAAAGAAGTATCATACATACATGCAGAGGGTTATGCTGCGGGAGAAATGAAGCATGGTCCGATAGCCCTGACTGATACGAACACTACGGTAGTAAGCATTGTTCCCAGAGACTCTGTATATGAAAAAATGTTAAGCAATATAGAAGAGGTAAAATCAAGAAATGCTACCATTCTTTCTATTGCTACTGAGGGCGATATTCAGATATCCAGATATTCGAATTATGTTTTTTATGTTCCGAAAACGATAGAAGAATTATATGGTATTCTGACGATAGTACCATTGCAGCTTCTGTCATATTATATAGCAAAAAACCTGGGAAGAAATGTTGACCAGCCAAGGAATCTGGCAAAAAGTGTCACAGTGGAATGATAAATTGAATATTTTTAATATAGGTACGGACCTGATAGAGGTTAAAAGAATAAAAAGGATTATTGAAAGATATCCGGGTTTTCTGAATAAAATATATACTGAACTTGAGCAAAATTACTGCATAAAAAAAAACAAGGTCTTATATGAATGTTTTGCCTCACGGTTTGCCGCAAAGGAAGCAGTTGCAAAAAGCCTTGGACAGGGTATTGGCAAAAATATTTTTTTTAGGGAAATAAATATAGGAAACGATAAGGAAGGAAAACCTGTCGTATCATTGAGTGGAAGAACTTTATCATATGCAAAAAAACAAAATATAAAAGATATCAGATTAACAATATCGTCTGCAAGAGAATACTGCATAGCATTTGCTGTTTCACTGTGTGAGTGATAATTTAAAGACCCTCGATTATTTTTGTGATAAAATATCTTAAATAAATCTTAATACTGCATTTTTTAAATTACAGGTCTTTGATTTGATATTGAAGATAAAATAATTTTATATTGCAGGAAGGGAAAGAATTCAGGGAAAATAAATGGATTTTAGCAATGATGATAATCTGATAAAAATACTCAGGGGCAGTGATACTGCAAAAATTGACCATGAATGCATAGAAGCAAATATTGATTCAAAATGGCTTATGAAAAATGCCGGCACTTGTGTTTCAGACTTCATTATAAATTATTATTTAAATAAGGACCCAGATTTTAATATAACACAGGAAACAGGAGACAAAATAAGTCTGGTAAAAAAATACAGAAGCAAATCAGCATTAAAATTGAACGGCTGCATACTCTGTGGCACAGGTAATAATGGCGGAGATGGCTTTGTCTGTGCAATAAATCTTTTAAAAAAAGGAATCGATTTAACATTATTCTGTTCAGGAGTTCAGCAAAAATTAAAAGGTGACAGTCTTTATTATTACAAAAAGCTCTCTGAAGTAAAAGAAAAAGCCTTGTCTCAGGAAGGCAAAAGTTTGGGTAATATAAAAATAATTTTTCCGGAAAACGAAAATGAGAGGACTTATTTTCAGGAATTAGAAAATCATCTTCAGGGATCTGATTTTATAGTAGACGCAGTATTCGGGACAGGGCTGCATAATGAAGATATCAGAGGAAGAAGCCTGGAAATAATTGATCTTGTAAATAAGGCCGGGGAAATAAAGAAAGACCTGATTATTTTTGCTGTGGATATTCCTTCGGGCATAGATTCTGACAATGGCAAAATACTCGGTAAGGCGGTAAAGGCAGATTATACCATTACGTTTGGAACAAAAAAAACAGGGCATGTCATTTATCCGGGTTCTGAAAATTCCGGCAGAGTTATAATTGCGGATATCGGAATCCCGGGCAGTATTTTCAGCAAATATGATAGTTGTTTTGAAGCTACTTTAAAATGGGTGGCCGGAAAACTTCCCGGCAGAGGCCTGCATTCTTATAAACATTCAGTAGGGAAATTGTTAGTCATAGCGGGTTCCCGGGGCTTTACCGGTGCCGCAGCGATGACCTGTCAGTCTGCAATGAGAGCAGGTGCAGGGATAGTAACGCTTATCTGTCCGGATGAGTTAAATGAAATATTTGAAATTAAGTTAACCGAAGCCATGACATATCCTGTTGAACAGACAGAGTCGGGAAGCCTTCATTTAAATTCTTTCAAGGATATATTAAATGAAAGCAAAAAGTACGATGCGCTTGTAATAGGACCAGGTCTGTCCAGAAATCCAAGTACAGTTATGCTTGTGAGGGAAATACTTAAAAATATTAAAATACCGACAATTCTTGATGCAGATGGACTTAGAGCCCTCGCCACCCCTTTAGAGATCCAGAATGATGATTTATTTAATCTTGAAAATGTAGTAATAACTCCTCATCCTGGTGAATTAAGCTCAATTCTCTTAAGGGAAAAAATAAAACCGGAAGAGAGAATGGAAGCAAATCTGGAATCTTCTGAAAAATTCGGTGTTGTCTCAGTCCTGAAAGGTTCTTCAACAATTATTACATACAAAAAGAATACTTTTATAAATCCTACCGGTGATTTTGCGCTTGCAACTGCAGGGACAGGAGATATACTGGCGGGGATCATCGGGGCATTTCTCTGCCAGGGGATGGACAGGCTCAGCGCCGCGGTCAGTGGTGTTTATGTTCATGGTCTTGCCTCTGATTTAATAAGTGCCTATACCGGTAAAACATCAATGATAGCAACCGACCTCCTTGAGGGATTAAAAAAGGTATTTCTGGAAATTGAAAAATTAAAGTATTAAAATTGATTTTTATTATTGTTTTTTTTAAATCTAATAATTATTTTACTTAAAAAATATTAAGGAGAAGATTATGTCTGAACTTTCAGCAAAAGACATAATGTCTGGTAATGTCATTACTATAAATAAAAATGCTTCTATTGAAGAATTATCAGCTTTATTAATAGAAAATAAAATAAGCGGTGTTCCCGTAGTTGACGATGACGGAATAATGGTAGGAATAGCAACGGAAGGAGATATAATAGTAAAAGATACTGATTTGCATTTTCCACGCTATTTCAAACTGCTTGACGGGATAATATATCTTGAGAGTTTCACAAAATTCAAAAATAATCTTAAAAAGCACCTTGCAATAAAAGTCGAGGAAATAATGACCCTGAAAGTGGTTTCAGCCAGGGCAGATACTCCTGTATCTGAGATTGCTGAAATGATGGTAAATAACAGAGTTAACAGGATTCCGATAATTGATGAAGAGGGCAAGCCTGTCGGTATTGTTACCAGGGCTGACATTGTGAAATCTTTTGCGAAAAACCAATAAGCAGGAAGAAATCTGGGTATGAATAATTTAAACCACGTTTACCATCCTGATGATAGATTTGCCTGGGTGGAAATAAATCTGGATAATCTTGACAGTAATTTAAGATTAATAAAGAAATTTATTTTTTCATGTAATCCGGAAGCAGATAATAAGAAACCAGGCATAATGACGGTTGTAAAAGCAAATGCATATGGCCACGGTCTTTTGGAAATATCAAAAAGAGCAATTGCTTCCGGTTCCTCATCTCTTGGTGTAGCACTGATTCATGAAGGCCTGAGGCTGAGGAATGGTGGGATAAAAACTCCTATAATATGTATCGGCGCCCATTCGCCGGAAAAAGTAAAAGATGCAGTTGAGAATGATATATGTCTTTCTATTACTTCATTAAACAGTGCAAAAATTATTTCAGGTATATGCAGTTCCCTTAATAAAGATTGCAGGGTTCATGTCAAGATTGATACAGGCATGAATCGTATAGGGATAAATTATAAAGATGCTGTAAAAGACATAATAGAAATATCAAAACTGACGGGCATAAAGGTTGAAGGTGTATTTACTCATTTTGCATGTGCGTCAAAAAAAGAAGATTCCTATAATACTCTGCAGTGGGACAGATTTAAAACAATAATGGATGAACTTAAAATCAGGTGTCCTGAAATCAGTAATTATCACTGTTCGAACAGTGCGGCATTTTTAAGATATCCCAGAATGCATCTGGATATCGTAAGGCTGGGTATTATTATTTACGGCATCAACCCTTTTAATGATGATTATCGCGATTTTTGCAGCAAAGATGCAATAGACTTTATTGAAAATCTTAAACCGGTATTAAGCCTTAAAGCAAGAATCTCTTTTATCAAAAGGATATCAAAAGGTGAAAATATTTCTTACTGTGGTACGTTCAAAACTAATAGGGATAGTATTATTGCAACTATTCCTGTAGGATATGCAGACGGCTATTCCTGGAATTTTTCCAATAAAGCATATACTATTTTTAATGATTGCTTTGCACCTGTTGTCGGTAATATTACAATGGACCAGACAATGGTCGATCTGACAGGATGTAGCGGAGCTATTGATGCAAAAGCCGGTGACGAGGTGATTCTTATTGGCAGCGGCAGCAATAAGCAAATAACAGTAAATGAGCTGGCAGAGCTTATCGGAACTATTAATTATGAAATAATTTGTATGATTGGTGACAGAATACCAAGGATCTACACGAAAGGCAGATAAAAATGAAAGTTGCTTTATTCAATTGCAGTCCCAGAAAAGATGGCAATACTTATGTTGGGCTTAAAATCATAGCCGATGAGCTTGAAAAAGAATCAATTACAACTGAAATAATACAGATTGGCTGCGAAAAGGTCTATGGCTGTGATGCATGCGGTGTATGCAAAAAAACAAAAAGCGGTTTTTGTAATATAAAAGATGATATTGTAAATGATGCAATTAAAAAAGTTTATGAAAGTGAAGGTTTTATAATTGGCTCACCCACTTATTTTGGTTCTGTTACTTCGGAAGCCAAGGCTTTTATTGACAGGCTGGGATACGCATCAAGAGCAGCGGATATGAAATTAAGCAGAAAAGCAGCAGCAGGAATAGCTATCGCCAGAAGAGCCGGAGCAGTTGATGCTTTGCTTCAGATAAACAAGATGTTTCTTATAAGCGGATGCGTAATACCCTGTTCTTCCTACTGGAATATTGCAATCGGAAGAGAAAAAGGAGATATTCTTAATGACAGGGAAGGCGTGGAAACATTTGTTAATCTGGCCAGAAATATGGCGTGGCTTTTAAAGAAGGTTTATGACTGATAACATATAAATGAAAGTTCCCATGCAGGGATACGCGATTGAAGCTATGTATTAAAATATTTTTTTATAAATGATTGGAGATTAAATGACAAATAAAAAACTGACAGTATCTGTATTGATCATAATCATTATTTTAGCTATTTCTCTTTTTGGAACAGGATGCGCGAAAAAAGATATAGTCGAGCCAGATTACAGCAAAGCTGTTGCAGAGGATTTTCTGGTTTCAGTTAGTGAAAGTAGTTATGATTTTCCTTCCACAGTGCTCAGTGAAAATTTTAAAAAAAGTCTTAAATCCATGATTAATAATGAAACCGGTCAGGAATATGCAAGCGATAAAGATGCATTTATTAATAAAATCTGTAAACCTATTATTGAAAAAATAGGAACATATGAAAAAGGAAGTCTTTCTTTTGTAAAAACACTTACAGAAAAAGGATATGTAAGCGTTTTTTATAAGACCAGGTTTTCAAAGGAAACACAGGGAGATGTAACAGTCCAGTTTGTTTTTGAAGAGATTAATGGCAAAATGCTTGTCGGCGGATTGTGGTTCTCTTCAAAGACTCTGAAGCAGTAATCTACGGGTTCCTGATTTTATAAATTTCAAATAGTTAATTTTTTAATAAAGAGGAAGGAGGAGTTGTGCTTGTTTCAGCAAGTGAAGGTCAGATAATCACCAGTGCATTATTCGGGTTTATGGGAATTTACATGTGTTTTATTGTATTTATAGCAGCAGTTTTTATTGCATTGTTTGTTTTCTGGATAATAGGTATTGTAGATATTTCTCAAAGAAAAAATGAAGAATTTCCAAATCCGCAGGAGAATCCCAAATCAACCTGGCTGATAATACTGCTTGTAACTCTTGTAATTCCCCTTGCAGCCGGAATATCAGCAATTATTTATTATACGACCATAATCAGGAAATATCCGAGAGGCAAGTCTTCCCAAAATGCAGAATCATTGGAAGATGATAACAAAAAACAATAAATAAAAGAAGACGAATTAAAAAAATTATTCATCCATAATATCTTTTATATCATCATCAATGTTTTTGGAAGTGAATGACTTGAAATCGAAATCATCGATTATCCTGCTTATGTTTTTGGGAATGACTTCTTTTTCTTTTAAAAATTCAGTGATTTTTTTTATCCCGACTTTGCTGATTACATAACCTGCAATACCGCCCAATACGGCACCTCCTGCAATATATGCAAAAACCTTTGAGTCAAATTTCTTTTTTTCAGAACTATTTCCGGACATATATTTCCTCCAAAGATATTTTTAAAATTAATTGTAAATTAAATATATAAAATAAATATTCATTTGACAGATAATTCCATATTATATATATAATTGGTTTTTATTACAAAAATTTAAAAGTCCATGGGTTCTTTAAATGAATAATAAAGCAAATGAAATAAATCTGCCGGGTGAAAAGCAGTATAAATATTTTGAAATAATACTCGGTCTTTTTGTAGCAGTACTGCTTATTTCAAATATTGCTTCTACAAAAATAACACAGATATGGAAATTTACTTTTGACGGAGGAACTATTATATTTCCTCTTTCATACATATTCGGAGATATTTTAACGGAGGTATATGGTTACAAAAAGGCGAGGAAGGCAATATGGATTGGTTTTTTCAGTGCTTTTCTTATGTCGCTTGTTTTATGGCTGGTAGGATTTCTCAAACCTGCTGAAGGCTGGAATCTGCAGACTGCCTACATTTCAATACTTGGACAGACTCCGAGGATAGTAGGCGCTTCCCTGGCCGCTTATTTTGCAGGTGAATTTACAAATTCAATAATACTTGCAAAGTTAAAAATACTTACAAAAGGAAGATGGCTTTGGACAAGGACAATTACTTCAACCATAGCAGGACAGGCAGTAGATACAGCATTATTCTGTCTGATAGCATTTGCCGGACTTTATCCAGGCAGGCTTTTATTGTCCATAATAATTTCCAACTATATTTTTAAGGTAGGTCTTGAAATAATAATGACGCCTGCAACGTATAGAATAGTCCATTTTCTAAAAAGGAGGGAAGGTACTGACTACTATGATTATAAGACAGACTTTAATCCATTCAGAATAAGAGGGTAAGTAAAACAAAAAAGCACTAGTAAAATTAATCTGATTTATTTACCAGCGCCAGTTTGTTCTCAATTACTTTTATTACTCTGTTTATTTTGTAAGCATGCCTATTCCAAGAATAGCCAAAACTATAAAAACCAGCCAGTAGTTTAAAAAAATAAAAGATGTTATTTTCTTTACCTTTTCCATCTGTTTCACCTCCTTAAAGTCATCTTTAATTATAAATATGAATCGTTTCATATTTATATTATATATATTTGTTGATCTGTGTCAAATATTTTTTTACTGATTTAATTCCGGATAAGGGAATCTGTAGTGTCCGCTGACTTCCATTTCAGTAAGAGCATTGGTTTCAGTTATTTTGCCAAGGTCTTTTGTTATCATTATAATAAGAGGAATACCTTCAGGATTATTATGGTTTGAAATCATGCCTGCAATATCTTTCCCGGGGTTTTCGGCATCAACTGTAAAATAAACGATATCCCCGGGCTGCCATTGAAGAATGCTGGCAGGGTCTGAAGCATCAAACTCAGTGGGAAGTTCCAGCGCATTACGCTGAAAGAACTTCTGCTGAAAATATACGACCCTGAAGTCTGTTTTTTTATCAGGATTCTTGCTGCCCTTGATATCCATAGGGTATGCATCTATATGTTTGCTCATATCATCATATACAAGCTCCATTAAATCATAACCGCAATCATTTAAGACAACTGAAATAACATCAGTAGATATCCAGTATTTATCATTCGGATATCCTGTATCTGCATAAAACTGATACTGGTACTCAATATCTTCTTCAAGAAGCTTCATTAATCTTAATACTATTTTTTTCTGTTCTTCGCTTAGTTCAAATATGCCTGATTCATTTGCTGCTGAGGATTCCGTAGTGCCGGAAAATTCTTCAGTAGTAGCCAGAGCACTGCCCTCCTCTGACTCCGAACCGGTTATTTCATCCTCAGCCAGATTCTGATTTTTGAAATCAATCAATTCCGTTTCTTTTCCCTGGATATTTTCAGATAAAGGAAAATTAATAAAAGATTTAAACAGGTTCTGGGGGATTTCGATTTTTATTTCTTTATAGAAAGATTTCAGCATCCAGAACTGCAGGGCTGCCAGCGCAACAAAAAGCACTATTATAATATCATATCTTAATTTTCTTCTTCTTTGAGATTTTCTTATTCTGGTTTCCATGGACTTATATATTAGCTTAAAAATTCAATTAAATAAAGCAGGCTTTGCTTTGACTTTTAAAAACAATATTGTTATATATAAAGTTTATTATTTTTTTAAAAAATTGTTAAAATTACTTATTAAAATTTTTACTGCATCCAGGGGATTTGATATTGGAAAAAGATGTTGTAATACTTACAGGAAATGAAGCCATAGCATTAGGTGCCCATGAAGCAGGCGTCGGATTTGCGAGCGCTTATCCAGGGACTCCTTCCACTGAAATACTGGAAAATATTGCCAGATCAGGAAATATTTATTGCCAGTGGTCCACTAATGAAAAAGTTGCTTTGGAAGTTGCATCAGGTGCCAGCCTGGCAGGCAGAAGAGCTATTGTCGCAATGAAACATGTCGGGCTTAATGTTGCTTCTGATCCTTTTATGACTCTTGCGTATACCGGCGTCAACGGAGGCCTGGTAATAATATCTGCAGATGATCCAGGCATGCACAGCTCCCAGAATGAGCAGGATAACAGGTATTATGCAAAAATGGCAAAGGTGCCTCTTCTTGAGCCTTCAGATAGTCAGGAGTGTAAAGATTTTATTGTTAAAGCATTTGAAATAAGCGAGGAATATGATACGCCGGTCCTGCTAAGGACTACGACAAGAATATCCCATTCAGGTTCAGTCGTAAAAAAAAGTAAAGCAAGAAATCAGGAGACGGCCAGGACATATTCAAAAGATTCCATGAAGTATGTCATGATTCCTGCATTTGCCAGGAACAGGCATAAGATCCTTCTTGAAAAATTTGAAAAACTTAAGGAATTTTCCGATAAAACAGATATTAATAAAATTGTAAATTTAAAAGATAAAAAATCTTTCTGCAAGATAGGCATAATTTCAAGCGGAGCCTGTTTCCAGTATGCATCTGAGGCATTTAAAGACTATCCCATATTAAAATTAGGAATGACAAACCCTCTTCCTTTTGGTCTGATAGAAGATTTTGTATCTGACAAATCATTGATTATAGTTGTTGAAGAACTTGAACCATTCCTTGAGGAACAGATAAGAGCTTCTTTCTTAAATTGTAAAGTAATAGGAAAAAGTTTTTTACCCGGATATGGAGAGCTCAATGTTGAAATACTTAAGAGCCTGAATAAATTTATTGCCAGCGAAAATATCCTGGAATTTATTCATGAACATACATTAAAAGATTTGGAAAACAAGATAAAAAAGTTTAAAGAAAAAAATTCCTATATATCTGGAAATAAAGAAAAAAATGATATTAAAGATTCAGTAAAAAAAACAATTCCTCCAAGACCGCCTGTTCTCTGTGCGGGATGTACCCACAGGCCTGTTTTTCATATTTTAAAAAAACTGAAGGTAATGGTGATGGGAGATATCGGATGCTATACTCTTTCAGTTCTGCCTCCACTTGACAGCCTTGACAGCTGTCTTTGTATGGGAGCTGGTGTGGGTCAGGCACTCGGGATTGAAAAAGCAAATGATAATTATAAAAATAAAGTTGTTTCAGTAATCGGAGATTCTACTTTTTTCCATTCGGGGATTACTTCTCTTATTGATAATGTGTTTAACAGGGGGACCGGCCTTGTAATAATACTTGATAACAGAGTTACTGCCATGACCGGGCATCAGACAAATCCCGGAATAGGAAGTACTCTTATGGGTGAAGATACCCACATGATTCTTCCTGAAGAAATAGTAAAAGCTGTAGGGGTAAAAAATATACGGATTGTAGACCCATATGATGTCGATCTGCTGGAAAGAACAATAAAAGAAGAATTGAACAGGAAAGAACTTTCGGTCATTATCTGCCGTCAGGAATGTGCTCTTATAAACCAGAAACAAATACTAAGGGAATTCTATATAGACGAATCAGTATGTAAAAAATGCGGAATGTGCATTAGGATCGGATGTCCGGCAATTGGATATGAAAACGATAAATATTTTATCAATCAGGCAATCTGTACCAGCTGTGGTGTCTGCTCACAGATATGTCCGTGGGATTCAATTAAAGCAAATGAAGAGAATAACTTATAATAGTCCGGATAAATATAAAGCAGTATCTGATGCTATTTTAAAAGAAACGGGAACAATTTCTGTTCTTTTTGCCGGTGTCGGAGGACAGGGGATACTTCTGGCTACAGGCATAATGGCAAGGGCGTGTCTTTTTGAAGGTTTTGATGTAAAAGTCTCTGAAGTTCACGGGATGGCCCAGCGAGGAGGAAGTGTCGTAGGGAGTATAAGGTTTGGGGAAAAAGTGTTTTCTCCTACAATTGATTTTGCAGATTTTATTATTGCGCTTGAGGAATCAGAGCCATTAAGATATGTTGATAATCTTAAAAAGGACAGTGTGCTCATCTATAATACCTACAGGATTTACCCAACGACTGTTTATGGCGGAAGCTGTAATTATCCTGGCAATATAAGAGAGATGCTTTTAAAATTTACATCAGATGTTTTTCCGGTAGATGCATATAAAATTGCAAGGCAGCAGGGAAAAAGCAAAGCTATGAATGTAGTTTTGCTGGGCTTTTTCTCTAATTTTCTTCCCATCAGCACTGACAGCTGGGAAAATGCAATAAAAGATATTGTTTCACCGACAATTCTTGAAATAAATTTAAATGCTTTTAAAGCAGGCAGGAATCTTATTAATAATTTTTAGGAGGTATAAAATGCCGATAAAACAACTAACTGTGTTTCTGGAGAACAAACTTGGAAGACTTGCTGAGGTTACAAGGATTTTAAAAAAAGAAAATGTCAATCTTCAGGGTTTTTCAACTACAGAAGCAAGAGATTACGGTATTTTAAGACTAGTAGTATCAGATGTTGAAAAGTCGAGGGCAGCTTTGAAAAAAGCAGGCTTTACAACTCATGTTGCTGACGCAATATGCATAAGGGTTGAAGACAGACCGGGTGAACTGCTGAATGTTCTTGATACTCTTTCAGATGCTAAAATAAATATAGATTATATTTATGTTATTGCTGGAACGAGAGTAGTATTAAGTGTCCCGGAACTTGACAGAGCTGAAAAACTTCTGATTGAAAAGGGCTTCTTTATCTGCAGAGATTAAGAAAGTAATCTATAAAATATTCTGCAGGCAGAGATTTATGACAGAATAGCTGTTTTGATTAAATATTAGTAAGGAAATGAAATGGCTTTGGAATTTTTAAATGAAAGCATTGAAACGGCAGACAGAAAAATCATTGAAGATATACAGACAGAAAGACTTAGAAACACCTTAGTAAATGTTTATGAAAATGTATTGTTCTACAAGAAAAGGCTGGATGACTGCGGTGTTGATCCTTATAATTTCAAGGATATTGGCGAACTGCAGAAAATACCCTTTACAACCAAAGAAGATCTCAGGCTGAATTATCCTTTTCATATGCTTGCACGTCCTTTTGGGGAAATTGTAAGAATACACTCGTCTTCGGGAACTACAGGAAATCCTACAGTGGTGGCTTATACTGGCAGAGATATTGAAATGTGGGGAAGCGTAATTGCCAGACAGCTTTTTTCTTTAAACCTGAGAAGGGGAGATATTTTTCAAAACAGTTATGGGTACGGACTGTTTACAGGCGGTCTGGGTCTTCATTATGGGATAGAGAAGCTTGGCGGAGTTGCTATTCCTGTATCAGGGGGAAATACAGAAAGACAGATTAAAATAATGCAGGATTTCTTATCTGATGTACTTTGCTGTACTCCTTCCTATGCTTTGCATATTGCGGAAGTCGGAAAAGAGCTTGGAGTTGATTTTTCAGGACTTTCCTTAAAAGCCGGTATCTTCGGAGCTGAGCCCTGGACAAACCAGATTAGAAAGGAAATTGAAAAGAGGCTAAAAATCAGCGCTTATGATATTTACGGTTTGAGTGAGGTGATAGGGCCGGGAGTTTCCTGTGAGTGTTATTGCAAAAAAGGGCTGCATGTAGCAGAAGATAATTTTATTGTTGAAACCATTGATCCCAAAACAGGTAAAAATGTGCCCGGTTCAGAGACAGGTGAGCTTGTTTTTACGACAATCACAAAGGAAGGCATGCCTGTTATCAGATACCGGACAAAAGACCTGTCAAATCTTGTCTATGATAAATGTGAATGTGGAAGGACCCATGTAAGAATGGCAAAACCAATAGGCAGGTCTGATGACATGCTGATAATAAGGGGGGTAAATGTGTTTCCTTCCCAGATCGAGGAAGTGCTGATGAATGTAAAAGAAATAGAGCCTCATTATCTTATAGTTGTTGAAAAAAGAAATTTCCTTGATTTTATCGAAGTATGGGTAGAGGTATCTGAAAATATTTTTTCAGAAAAAATGAATGCTCTTGAAATTTTTGAATCATCAATAGAGCACAAGCTTTATTCAGCTATAGGCATAAATATTGATGTAAAACTTAAAGAGCCAAAAACCATAAAAAGAAGCGAAGGTAAAGCCAGAAGGGTCGTTGATATGAGAAAAGGTGAAAAACCTTAATAATATCAAAGAGCAATCAAATCAAATGAAAGAAAAGTAAAAAAGCTAAAATTAAGAGGAAACCAAAATATAGTTTGGAAAATCAAGACATAATAATCTCTGAAATCAATAAAATAATATCTGAAGAAATAAAGTTTCTTAATAGATATTATGATTATGATCTGAAAAGATTTTTCTGTACGGAATTATTTTATGGCTCAGCTTTTCTTTCTTTTTTTAATATTAAAGATATCCGGGATTTCGATACTGGCAGGAATTACAGAATCAACAATCATCTTTATGGCAAAGCAAACTTTTCATTTTTTGATACTGGCAAGATTATTGATCTTATTACCGGTATCGAGCTTCTTGCAATTGGCCTGAACATACATTCATCCCATGAAAACATACTGAGAAAGGTTTTTGGTAAATCAGAAAATCCGGAGAAGATAATTGAAAAGAATTATACTATTGAGCTTTTATTCGGTGATATTTTTTATTCAAGGGCAATCTCATATCTTATAAATTTTGATGATTTTGTCATATTTGATAATATATTAAAGTCATTGCTATCGGTTCACCACTCCAGAATAATCATCCACCAGATGATAAAAGATGTTGTTAATGGCATTAAAAATATTTACTGGTTTTTCAATGAAGGTCTGACTGAAATAAAAATGTTAAATGCATTATTAAAAGAAATGTTTTTCACAGGGATAGGGGTATCAAATCTTGACGTCTCAGGAGAAAAAACCAAGGAATTTCTTGGAGTTATAGATAAAATAGTTTTATTAAAGACATATAATGATTTGGATGATTATACCAGGCAGGCATTATCTGAATCATCGGAAGCGATTCTATATAATCCCGCCGATGATTTTTACGCCAGGTCTGAAGACTTGAAAAAGAGTCTGGAAATAGAAATAAATAAACTTGAGCCTGAATGGATTAAAGACAATTTTTTAAAACTATCCTTTAAGTTTGTTTAGAAGTTTATATGATTTTTATAAATTAACTGACAAATCAGGGTCAATTACTATAAGATTAGAAGGCAAAAGATAATGATTAAAACAGATCTGACATTGTTACACGCACCAAGCGTATATGATTTCAGGAAAAAGAATATTTTTTATGGTCCTATGAGCGATCTTGTTCCTTCATCCCCTATATTTGAAATGTATCCGATAGGATTTCTGACTATGTCGAACTATCTTGAGAAAAGAGGAATAAGCGTAAGGATAATAAATCTCGCTTACCTTATGATGTCTGATAAAAATTTTGATGCAGAAAAATTTATAGGTAAAATAAAAACAAAAACTTTCGGTATAGATATGCACTGGCTTCCACACTGCCAGGGCTCTAATGAGGTCGCAAAGATAATAAAGCAGTATCATCCTGATACCCCTGTTATTTTTGGAGGATTTTCATCTTCTTATTTTTATAAAGAACTCATAAGTTTTCCCCATGTCGACTTTATCCTGAGAGGAGACTCAGCTGAAGAACCTCTGTATCAGCTTATGAGTGTAATTAAAAATAATAAAGGTGATCTTTCGCTTTTAAAACAAATACCCAATCTTGTCTGGAAAGAGAAAAACGAAATCCATGAAAATCCGATAAGCTGTATATCAGAAGATCTTGATGAAGTTGATTTTGATTACAGAATAATGTTTAAACAGGTATTAAAATATAGAAGCCTTAAATCTGTAGTTCCTTTCAATGGATGGATGGATTATCCGGTCACAACAATACCCGTCATCAGGGGATGCAACAAGAACTGTTCAGGTTGCGGAGGTTCAAAAGCAGCATTTGAACTTTTCGGGAAAAGGACCAGACCTGCGTTCAGGCAGCCTGAAAAACTTATTGATGAAATACTTTTAACTCAGAGATATATTGATGCTCCTGTTTTTATACTTGGAGATATAACACAGGGAGGAAAAGAATATCTTGAAGAATTCTTTAAAAATTCAAAAAGATTAAATAAAGATATGCAGATATTCTTTGAATTTTTTGAGCCACCGGACGAATGGTTTTACGACAGAGTCGCAGAAAATTTTAATTATTTCTGTTTTGAAATCTCGCCTGATTCTCACGATGAGAATATAAGACAGAAAATGGGAAAGCAGTTTACAAACAGCCGTCTTGTCTCAGGAATTAAATATGCGCTTAAAAAAGGAGCCCGGAGATACGATCTTTATTTCATGACCGGGTTACCGGGACAGACAAAAAGATCAATCATGCAGACTGTAGATTTTTGCAGGGAGCTTTATGAAACGCTTGAATGGGACAAAAGATTTATGCCGTTTGTTTCTCCCATGGCTCCTTTTATTGATCCCGGAAGCAGGGCATTTGAAAATCCTGATGAATTCGGTTATGTGATTACCAAAAAAACCCTTGCGGAGCATATTGAAGCCATAACAATGCCTTCCTGGAAATATATACTTAATTATGAGAGCAAATCCTTAACAAGAGATGAAATGGTAGAAGCTACATACAATTGCGCAATCGGCCTCAATGCTCTGAAAGGCAGGGCAGGGAGCATAAGCAGAAAAGTAATGGAAGAAAATGAAGAGAGAATAATATCTGCCAGAAAAATAATGTCTGAAATAGACAGGATCGTGTCTGATAAAAAAGATCTCTATGAAAGCAGGAGTTTTGAAAGCTTAAAAGACAAAGCAATGGAATACAGTCTCTCTACAGTATGCGACAAGAAGGAGCTGGAATTTCCTTTTACAAAGAAGAATTTTAAATGGTGTTCAATAATAAGAACAGTTCTTTTCAATAGGTGATTTGCAGACTGGTTTGAAAATTATATTATTTTATTAATTTATTGATTATGTTCCGTAATTTTAAAAAAACCCGGTTTTTAAAAAGGGATCTGGCAGTACTTGATGATTATATCAAATCTATTGTCAGCAATCTGGATGACACGCTTGGCAAAGTGATTGCCAGCACTCTTCTGGCTGGAGGAAAAAGAATAAGGCCTGCATTATTTCTGATATGCGCCAAAAATAAAAAATATAATATAGACTATCTTTTACCTGCAGCAGCCGGGATTGAAATTCTTCATACTGCTTCACTTATTCACGACGACATAATAGATAATTCCTTTTTAAGAAGAGGCAAAAAGACCATTCATAATGTTTATGACAAAGATACAGCAAGATATGCCGGAGATTATCTTTTTACATATGCTTTCTATCTCCTGAACAGCTACTCAGATAATCTTATACATAAAGAAATGTCAAATACTTCACAAAATCTTGTAATGGGTGAATTTGATCAGCTTAAAACCAAGAGCCTTCTAAGACAGTCTGAAAAAGTCTATCTCGAAAAGATAAATGAAAAAACTTCTTCTTTATTTAAGCTAAGCTGCGTTCTTGGCGGTATTCTGTCAGATTCTGAAGAAAGCGATATAGATAATATGAGAAAATTCGGCGGTCTGCTGGGAATGGCTTTTCAGATAAATGACGATTTAATAGATATAAATATTAATAAACCTGCAGATAAAATAGACAAACCTATAGGGAACGACATAAGACAGGGCAATATAACCCTGCCGATAATCTATGCCTTAAGGGATGAAAAAATAAATACCGAAATAAAAAAGTTACTTGAAAAAGAAGATTTTTCAGAAGATGATGCTGATATGATATTGAAATTAATCAACAGTTCCGAAGTTGTCGGAATGGTCAGGCAAAAAGTATTTTATTATCTTGATGAAGCAAAAAAAATCGCTGCCTCAGTTAATGGCAGTTCAAGACGCAACGGTCTTATGGAAGTATGTGACTATCTGATGGGAGCGATAGAAATAAATCAGTAACTAAATATGTACAAACTGACAAAAAATATTGAAAAGGCCTAGATGAATTTTTATTTAAAAACTTTTATTGAAGTATTAAGTGTTACCATACCTATTTTTGTGGTGGTAGTTATAGGATATCTGTTCAGGAGAAGGGGGATAATTTCTGAAAGAGCTGTTCCTGCTTTAAATAAAATAGCATATTATCTTGGCCTTACGACACTAATTTTTACAAGCATAGTAAAATATGACCTGAAAGAAATCTTTAATATCGGTATTGTTAAAACAATTTATACTACTTTTGCAATTTTTATTGTCATTGTTTTTATCTCTGTTTATTTTCTGAAGGTCGGTAGAAAAACAAAGGGAGCCATGGCAATATCAAGTTTCAGATGCAATATGGCTTTTGTCGGGATACCAGTGATTATATCAGCATTTGGAGATATTGCCGGTGCAAAAACAAGCATAATAATCGGATTTATGACCCCTGTAAATATTATCTTTGCAATAATATTCTTAAGAGTCCTTGGCGGGCAGGATAATGAAAGAAAAAACTATGGCAGGTTTTTCTTAAGCTTTCTGAAAGACCCTCTTCTGATTGCAGCAGTAGCAGGGATACTAATTTCCTATTTTAGTATTCCGCTTCCAAAAGCTTTGCTGGATCTGTTAAATATTCTTGCAGGGCTTGCAATACCACTGGCGCTTATAACAATCGGTGCTTCTTTTAGAATTGCCCACATAAAACTTAATCTTAAATTTTTAATATTAACATCAATACTGAAACTTGTGGCAGAACCTCTTATTGCTTTTTTTATCGGAAAGTATATGTATGCAATTGATCCTGTGGATATAAGCATCATCGTGATTTTATTCGGGATGCCTCTTGCAGTTGCAGCATATATTATGGGAAGAGAATATGATTCTGATTCTGATTTTATTTCATCAGCGCTGATTCTATCGACAGTAACTTCGGCTCTTACAATAACTCTCTGGCTTTTCTTTTTAAAAATATTTTTCCGGATGACCTGAGGACATAATAATCGTGAAGACTTAAAGATATTATATATAATAAATTCAGTACAGCATATTATAGATATAATAGCTTTCCATCACCTTTTTGATGTAATTTTTTGTCTCATCATAAGTTATACTCTCTATGAATTCGTCAATATCAAAGTTTCCATAATTATTTATCCATCTCTGCATTGCTCCCGGTCCACCGTTGTAAGCGCCAAGAGCATAGTACTTGTTATTTCCAAAATTTTTTAATTGCTGTGAAATATAATATGCCCCCATCTTTATGCTGGTTTCCGGGTCATGCAGCATATTGTCGTTATAATTACCTATGCCGATCTGGCTTGCAATATTATTCCCTGTTGCCGGCATTATCTGCATAAGGCCCTGTGCTCCGGCATGTGAACCAGCATCAGCTTTAAAACGAGACTCTTCCCTTATAATTGCAAGAATAAATTTTTCATCAATTCCATATGTCTGAGAATATTTTCTGATAAATTCTTTATAAGCGAAAGGATAGAAAAGATAGTAGTAATAATCTTTCTGGCTGCCTGAAAGTCCTGAAGATAATTTTTTATAATTCTTCTGGACAATCAGAATTGAATTTTCATAATCCCTGCTTTTAAGATACATGGTAGATATTTCAAGTATTTTTGAAGGATCTGTATCTGTTTCTTCTCCTGAGGCTTCTATTTCTGAAGCGGCGCTATTATAAAATTCAATAAATAATAATTCCTTTGCCTTGTTTATATGGGTTGCTTCCTCTTTTGTAGAGACAATCTGCGGCTCAAGATACCTGTATATCTCAGGGATAATTCCGGCAATTTCAGGATTATCAGGATCAAGTTCCTTGTTAATTGCAGGGAAAACCACATCAATTCCAAGATTTTTAAGCGCATTTGATGATTCGAAACCATAATAAGACAGAGGATTTACTGAAAATACACTTTTATACCCATCAATTGCTTCCTCTTTTCTTCCAAGCTTTTCAAGGCTTTTCGTTTTCCAGAAAAGACTTTTTTCTTCAAGAGACGTTCCCTTAAAATGTTTTGACATATCATCGAAAGTATAAAGAGAGCCATTAAAATCCTGAAGCCTGTATTTTATCCAGCCCAGCTCCCAGTAGGCATCTGATATTCTGTCGCCTGACGGGTATTCATCTATTATTCTCTGATAATAGAAAGCAGCATTCTGAAGGTCTTCAGCAATATAAGATATTCTTCCCGTCCTGTACAGGCAGTCATCGGCAAAGTTACTGGAAGGAAAAAGCTCAAGGAGTTTTTTATATTTCTTTATAGCTCCTTCATTATCATCTAAATTAGTCAGGCATCTTCCCAGGTAATAAAGACTGTCATCTGCAAGCTCGCCTACAGGATATTTATCAAAGTTTTTCTGCAGATATTCTTCTGCATTTTTATAATCATTCATATTATAAAAACTCATTCCTGTCCTAAAAAGAGTTTTGGAATAAATATCAGGATTGGAATTTTCCAGGTTTTTATCCTGAAGTATTTTGCTGAAGGTTTCAAGGGCAAGATCATAGTAATATATTTTAAAAAGTTTTTCTCCCCTTGAATACAGTTCACTGGCATCAGGCTTGAATTGCGGCAGGTTTTCAATATTTGCAAGACGGTTCAGATTATCAAATGAATAAACCGCATACTCAGTTTCCGGATAATCAAGATATATTTTTTTAAATACCGAATATGCTTCATCAAGCTTTTTATTTTTTTCCATACATACTCCCTGCTGAAAAAGACCGTAAGGAGCAAGGGAAGAATCGGGATATTCTTTTATATAAGAACCATACTTTTCTTCTGCAATAGCATAATCTTCATTCAGATAATATGAATCAGCAAGTTCAATATATGATTTTTCCCTGAATATGCTTTCTTTGTAATTTTCAATTACAAGCTGATAATTCATGGCACTTAAGTCATATTTTTCCTGAAGCAGCATGCTTTTTGCAAGGTAATATCTTATATGGTCTTCCAGTATCAGATACTTTGATTTTATCTTTTCCAGATAATATTGTGCCTTTACATACTCTTTTTCTTCAAATGCTTCCACACCCAGAATAAAGTAATGTCTTTGTGTTTCAATATCATTGATATTCCCGCTATCCGCAGGCTTGTTGCTATTAAATACAATTGTGCTTGTCGTAGAAGTTTCATCTATTTCTGATGTCGATACAGTGGTGGTATCAGTATCTGAAGCATTTGTGCCGGTATTACCTGAACCGGTATCATTACTGGAATCAGTCGTAGAAGCTTCAGTATTTTTCTGTGGCGAATCAGACTTTTTTATTGCTGCACATCCCGGAAATATCAGCGAAGAGATAATAAAAACAAATAAAAACAGAATAGCTGAAATCTTTGCCATAAGTCTTTTTTCTATACGCATAATTTAATCTGACAATTTGTTTTATAAAAAAATAAATCAGGTACATTAATGTACCTGCAGAAAACAGTATTTATTATTTTAAAGTATTAAACACACATAATCAAACTAGCTTCCTAAAAAAATAAATGGAAAAATTGAATTAAAAAGTAACAGAGATCTGAATCTGACTTATTAACAACATGTTTTATATATTAATATTTAATATTACTTTACTTTTGTCTTCATTTAATATTTATTATTTTTGATTTATAATACAGTCATGGGGTTCTGGAGAAAAACAAAAAAAATCGGCCTTGCTCTTAGCGGGGGAGGGGCCAGGGGATTTGCACATATAGGAGTTCTTGAAGTCCTTGAATCTGAAGGCATAAAAATATCTGCAGTTTCGGGAACAAGCATGGGCTCTGTAGTGGGCTCGCTTTATGCTTCAGGTATATCCGTAAAGGAGATACTCGAATTTATGGATTCCAATGACTGGAAAAGATTTCTTATAAGTGCCAATTTTACAATTCCCAACCTTCCTGCAATAAATTCAAGAAAAGTAAACAGAGTACTTTCAAGGCTTCTGGGAGAAAAAACATTTAAAGAATGCAGGATGCCTTTCTGTGCAGTAGCGGCAGATATTGTTACAAAGGAAAAAGTATTTCTTAAAGAAGGAAGGCTGATTGAGGCAGTGAAGGCTTCAATAGCGATACCGGGAGTATTCGAACCTATTGTAAAGGACGGGCAGATTCTGATTGACGGTGGTGTTGTCGAGCCGGTTCCCATAGAGGCGGTAAGAACAATGGATGTAGATTTTGTTATTGCTGTTGCGCTTGAAAACCTTGAAAGAAAAATAGTTCCTTCAGCAAGGACATCCATATTCCATATACTGGACGTTTCTCTTGCTCTTATGGAAAGAGAAATTTACAATAAATATTTTCCAGGAGCAAATGTCATAATACAACCTCATACCGGAGATTTTGGTGTTTTTGACTTTGGCAGGGCAAAAGAAATAATAGACACCGGCAGGATTGCAGCTCTGGACAAGATCGAAGAGCTAAAGAAAAAGATCAGCTGATAATTTTTGTATGTAAAAAATAAAATATCTTATTCAAAATCCAGAGAGAAATCGGCTGCTTTTGCAGAATTGGTAAGCGCTCCAACGGATACAATATCAATACCTGTCTTGCATATCTCTTCCAGTGTTTCAAGCCGTATACCGCCGGAAGCTTCAATAATACATGTTCTTCCAAGTTCTTCCCTAATTTTATTTACAGCATCTTTTAATTTCTTACAATCCATATTGTCCAGCATAATAATATCGGCCCTGCTCTTTATTGCCTGTTCCAGCTCTTCTTCTGTTTTTACTTCAACTTCTATTTTTAATGTATGCGGGATTCTTAAACGTATTTTTTCAATTGCCTGCGATACTCCGCCTGCTGCAAGAATATGATTATCTTTTATCATTACCCCGTCAAATAAACCGAATCTGTGATTAAAACCACCTCCGCACCTGACCGCGTATTTTTCAGGCAGCCTCAGGTTGGGAATAGTTTTCCGGGTCTCAGTTACTTTTACCCCATAACCAGAAGCTATGTCGGCAAATCTTTTTGTCAGAGTCGCTATACCCGAAAGATGACCGATAAAGTTCAGAGATATTCTTTCAGATTTCAAAACAGACATTGTTTTTCCGTGAAAAGTACATATTTTTTCCTTATTTTTTATTATCTCACCATCATTCTTAAGGATTTTAAAGCTGACAGAGGGATCGATTGTTTTAAAAACATATTCTGCAAGACTTATGCCGCAAAGTACAGCTCCTTCTGTTTCTTTGCATATAATAAAACCCCTGGATATATTATCCTCTTCAAAAATATTTTCTGATGTTATGTCTCCGTATGCCCCAAGATCTTCAGCTATTGCTCTCTTTACTATATCCTCATAACTTTCTTTGTGTATTTCTGAAATATTGTCTCTCATTATATTCCTCAGCTCACGGGCTCAAAATAAATATCATTTTTTTTCTGGATTATATGTTTTTTCCAGTTTTTGTCATCGGTCTGCGGGAAATCACATCTCTGATGAGTCCCTCTGCTTTCTTCCCTTAAAAGGGCTGAAACCAGGATAAGTCTTGAAACAAAAAACATATTCAGCAGCTCATTTGTTTCCATATCGGTTCTGTTATAAAAAGACTGATTTCCAAGATGTTCATCTACAAAAGCAAGCACCTTCTCCAGTCTTTCCTTTTCCCTCAGGATACCGACCCTGTTTGTCATAAAATATCTTAATTTTTCCCTGATTTTGCTTATTTCTTCCTTATCTGAAGAGCTGTTACCGGTTTTTGCTTTTTGTTTTTTCAGCCCTGCTTCTTTATTTGTTATATAGTATTCTCCTGACTGCCTTAATTCTTCTGAAACAATTATTTCTTTAATGACTTTCCTAAAATCTTCTGTTCCAGTGCAATTATTATCAGCATTTTCAAAAGAATTTTTGTTTTTAATGTTGTCGAGTATCTTATTATATATTCTTGTTCCAAAAACAAGACCCTCCATAAGGGAATTGCTTGCCAGACGGTTGGCTCCATGTGCTCCTGTTGCCGCAGTCTCTCCACATGCAAACAGCCCTTTGATATTTGTCTCACCGTCAAGCGTGGTTTTGATACCTCCATTAAGATAATGTGCTGCAGGAGATACTTTTATCAGATCTTTTTTTAAATCCAGGCCGTTTTCCTTTAATTTTTTAACTATATTTGGAAATCTTATATTAAGCAGGTGCTTGTCAATATGCGTTGCATCAAGAAATACATAATCTTTTTTGATTTTTTTCATCACCATTGTCATTTCTTTTACAACAATATCTCTTGGTGCAAGCTCTGCCAGAGGATGTCTTCCTACCATGAAACGATTACCGTCTATGTCTCTTAAAAAAGCACCTTCTCCTCTTAATGCTTCGGTAATAAGAAAAAGTTTATTATCATTTGTTTTAAATACTGTCGGATGGAATTGTATGAATTCGATATCCTTTATTTCTGCTCCTGCCCGATAGCTCATTGCAATACCGTCCCCTGTGCTTACTGCAGGATTTGTGGTGATCTTATATAGCTGCCCTATTCCACCTGTTGATATTACTATATTTGAGCATGGATGGATCTCTGTTTTTCCTGTAGCTGTATCAAGTACTACTATTCCGCAGACAGTATCGTTAATTGTAAGAATATCAAGGACAAAATTTTCAGGATAAAACTCAATATTGTTTATTTTCTTAGAATAGATTATTAGTTTTTTTTCTATTTCCTCGCCTGTGGCGTCTCCGCCTGCATGGAGAACCCTGGGACTTGAATGGCCTCCTTCAAGGGTCAGCCCTATTTCACCGTTGGCTATGTCAAAAGAAACGCCATCTTCAATAAGGTCTTCAATCATTTCAGGGGCGTTTTTGACAAGTGTTTCGACAGCCTTGCTGTCGCACAGACCCTGTCCTGAAGTCATGGTATCTTCATAATGTTTTTTCCAGTTATCAGGATTCTTTATTGCCGCTGCAATGCCTCCCTGGGCATACCATGTATTTGACTCGGAGAGCGAGCTTTTCGTAAAAATCTTTACCTTTATGTGATTTGAAAGCCTTATGGCGGTAGATAATCCTGCTATTCCGCTGCCTATTATTATGCAATCAGAAAAATCATGTATCCTTTCAAAATATGAAGGATTTATAAGAAAACGAGGGAATGTTTTTTTTATTTCCACTTCTTTACCCTGTAAATTCTTTCATTCTTTCAAGAGATGCCCTGGCTTTTCTGATTATCTCATCTGAAAGATTTATTTCATAGACATTGTCTTCCAGCGACCACATTATTTTTTCCAGATTTATTAGTTTCATATTCGGACAAATCGTATTCTTTTGTGCAGGATAAAATATCTTTTCGGGATTAAGCTTCTGTAACCTGTGTATAATACCTATCTCGGTGCCGATTATGAATTCATTATTTGAAGAATCATGGACATATCTCAGCATTCCGCCTGTACTTAAAACTTTATCTGCAATCTCAGTTACTTCAGGAGTGCATTCAGGATGTACAAGTATTTCAGCATTAAGATGATCTTTTTTAAGCTGAATCAGCAGTTTTGCATTTATCATTACATGGGTAGGGCAATATCCTCTCCAGAGGATCATTTTCCTGCCGGTCTGGCTCATCACATAAGTGCCCAGATATTTATCAGGAATAAAAATTATTTCCCTGTCGGCGGGAATCGAACTCACTATACTGACTGCATTTGCGCTTGTACAGCATATATCAACCAGTGCTTTGACTTCTGCTGTTGAATTTACGTAGCAGACTATTACAGCATCGGGGTGCTGCTCCCTGAGTTTTCTGACATCTTTTGCATTAATCATATTTGCCATGGGACAACCGGCGCTGTCATCAGGCAGAAGGACTTTTTTGCCCGGATTCAGTATTTTTGCTGTTTCTGCCATAAATCTTACCCCGCAGAATACTATAGTGCTCTTTTTTATCTCAGATGCTTTTATGCTGAGCTCTAATGAATCACCTACAAAATCAGCGATATCCTGCACTTCCCCGATCTGATAATTATGGGCAAGTATCACTGCATCTTTTTCTTTTTTAAGCCTGTTAATGCTTTCTATAAGTTCAATATTTATATTCATTTTGATTATTCCATATATTGAAATTTATTATTTTATGATGAACAGCTGCCAAATATTATTTTCCTGCCATCTTACAGATAATAAGGAAAAATAATGTGCTCTTATTTTAAAATATAAATTAAAAAAAATAAAACATAACTAAAAAAGAAATACTTAAATAAAAAAATAAGGGATTTTATATAATCAATTTACTTGATATTTTAAAAATCTTCTTTTAATGTTATAAATCTATTCACGGATCTATATTTTTAATGATTACTATTGATTTATTTTTATTATTCATTTTATATAGATTCTCATAAATAAAAAAATATCATATTTTGCCGGAAATGAATTTTAAGGGGAAATATTGAGACTAATAATAAGTGAAAAAGAAATAGCAGCAAGAAGAATAGCGCAGATACTTTCAGGCAACGGGGTAAAAGAAGAAAAAGTTTATGGTGTCCCGGTTCATTCCTTTTCTTATAACGGGGCAGACTATAAATCCATAGGGCTTAAAGGACACATACTCCAGGTTGAATTTTCTCCTGAATATTCAAACTGGATGAAGGTTCCCCCTCAGGATCTTATTGACGCTGTTCCTGAAAAGAAGCCTATTGAAAAAAGAATTATCCAGGCTTTAAATAAAATCTCCGGCGATGCTGAAAGCATAATAATAGCAACCGACTTTGACAGGGAAGGGGAACTTATCGGCTATGATGCTTATGATCTTTTAAGAAGCAGGTTCGGAGAAATACCTGTACAAAGAGCAAGGTTTTCTGCCATCACGCCAAAAGATATAAAAAATGCATTTTCAAATCTGGACAAGCTTGATTTGAATCTTGCGTTTGCAGGAATGGCCAGGCAGGATATAGATCTTATATGGGGTGCAGTTCTTACCAGATTCATTTCCCTTTCATCTTTTCAGCTCAGAGAAAAATTTCTTTCTGTAGGAAGAGTCCAGACTCCCACGCTGGCAATTCTGGTTGAAAGAGAATTAGAGATTAAGAATTTTGTTTCAGTACCTTACTGGCAGATCAAAGCAGTGCTTGAAAACCAGGATGGAGAAAAATTTGATGCTTTTTATTATAAGAAAAAGATATTGGATGAAACAGAGGCAAAGAAGATATTCGATAAGGTCGGAAGTAAAGGTACTATTTCAGCTATAAAAGAGGTCACCAGATCGATAAAACCGCCAGCACCGCTTAATACGACCGGACTTATTGTTGCTGCAAGCTCTATGGGATTTACTGCACAAAAAACAATCAATACTGCAGAAAGTCTTTATATAAATGGTTTTATAAGCTATCCAAGAACAGATAATACAGTATATCCTTCAACGATAGATTTAAAAGATACTATTTCGAACCTTAAGAAGAATAATAATTTTAAAGAAATATTTGATGCAGTCCTTTCACAAAAAGAGCTGAAACCTACCAGAGGAATGAAAAAAACTACTGATCATCCTCCGATTTACCCCGTATCAGCTGCAAACCGGAATGATTTAAGCGATGATGAGTGGAAGCTGTATGAACTTATTGTAAGAAGATTTGCATGTACGCTTCTTCCGGAAGCTCTGGTTAAAAGCATGGCTGTCAATATTGATATAAGCGGGTTGAAATTCGTTGCAAACGGTTCGACGATGCTTAAGGCCGGATGGACAGAATTCTATCCTTATTACAAGCATGTCGAAGTGGCTCTGCCGGATTTGAAACAGGATGAAGATATTTCTGTTATCAAAAAAGAGATAGAAGCAAAAGAAACAAAACCGCCGGCAAGATATTCGCAGGGCAGGCTGGTGGAAAAGATGGAGGAGTTCAATCTCGGTACAAAAGCGACCAGGCATTCTATTATTCAGAATCTGATCAGCAGGGGATATATTAAAGGAAATCCTCTTGAAGCTACAAATAAAGCTATTGCGGTAATAAGTGCCCTTCAGGATTATGCATCGAGGATTACAACTCCGGATATGACATCTGAACTTGAGACAGATATGGATGCAATAACAAAAGGTGAGCTTGAAAAGTCTGAGGTTGTTGACATTTCAAAAAATAAATTAAAGGAAATCATGAAAACCCTTATTGAAAAGAAAAAAGAAATCGGGAAAGCAATCAGGGATGGAATAAAAGGTGATGAGATAGTAGGGAAATGCCAGTTACCTGATTGTGATGGTAATCTTATAATAAGGATGTCAAACAAGACAAAGAAAAAATTTATCGGCTGCTCCAATTACCCTGATTGTACGCAGACTTTTTCCATGCCTCAGAACGGGCTTGTGCTGACAACTGATTCTGTGTGCAAGACATGCAGCTATCCAGTCATAAGAGTGATAAGAAAAGGCAGAAAACCCTGGGATTTATGTATAAATCCGGAATGTCCGTCAAAAAATGAAAATTATAAAAATAACAAAAATAAAGAATCAGATAAAAAAACTGATTAAAACTGCAAGTTTTAATCTTCCTGAAGATATTACTGATTCTATCAGGCAGGCTTGTTCTGCTGAGAAAAATAATACTGCAAAAAAAATACTGGAACTTATTTTAAAAAACTCTGAAATTGCAGCTAAAAAAAAGATTCCTCTTTGTCAGGATTGCGGAAATGTATATATAGATATAAAAATCGGTGAAAATATCTGTATTGAAAAATTCTCTTTCTTACAGGATATGGCTGATGAAGCAGTTGCCGAGGCATATAAAGAGAACTATCTTCGCAAGTCAATTGTGTCTGACCCTCTTTTTGACAGAATAAATACAAAAGACAATACTCCTGCTTATCTGAGCATAGTGCCTGCTGATACTCTGGATGGTCTGGAAATAAATGTATTTCTAAAGGGGGGAGGTAGTGAAAACTGTTCATTTCTTTATATGCTCACTCCTTCAGACAGTGCGGATGCAATAATCAGTAAAGTGCTTGATGCGGTAAGGCAGAATGTAACCAAATCATGCCCGCCTGTGATTATCGGGATAGGAATCGGAGCGACATCTTCTAAAGTAACAGAGCTGGCAAGAAAAGCTGCTTTCAGAAATCTTAAAATAAGAAATGCTGATGATAAATACAAAATTCTTGAAAACAGCATTCTTGAGAAAATAAATAATACAGGAATAGGGCCTGCGGGTCTTGGAGGGATGACTACTGCACTTGCTGTAAATATAGAGTATATGCCATGCCATATGGCTACATTGCCTGTAGCTGTATCATTTGCATGTCACTCTCTTCGAAGGGCAAGTTCAAAAATATTATTACCCTGAATATCATAAGCTACAAAAAGAGGAAAATCTTTTACTTCAATTTCAAAAACGGCTTCCGGTCCAAGATCATTGTATGCAATCTCTTTTATATCCTTTATTTTTGAAGCAAGAAAGGCAGAAATGCCGCCGGGAGCGATAAAGTAAATGCATTTATATTTTTGCATCAGCTTTCTTAAATGATTGTTTCTGTCTCCTTTTCCGATTATTCCCATTAACCCTTTCTTTAGCAATGGTTCAGTAAGACTGTCCATTCTCGCACTTGTAGTTGGTCCGACCGCTCCGCTTTTTCTGCCAGGTGGAACAGGGGAAGGACCTACATAGAAAATAACTGAACCTTTTAACTCAAAAGGCAGTTTCTGATTACTATTTATACTCTCGATTATTCTTTTATGGGCTGCATCCCGTGCGCCGTATATGATTCCGCTTAAAATGATTTCATCTCCGGCTTTAAGAGAAGAGATGTCATCTTCTTTCAGTGGGGTCTTTAGTCTTTGAGTCATTTTTTATTTTAATATTTTCAGGTATTTTTTATATTTAAATAGTTTTAGAAAGATAAATATGTTTAAAAAATCAGAATTTATCCTGTTTGTTTTTTTTAAAATAATTATCATAACTATACAAAGGTTTGGTCCTGCGATTCTCAATTTTTTTTCTTGTTGCATTAAGGATAATTGCAATTACCAGAAACAATATAAACAACAGGACTATTCCCAGTATTACAAGAAGAAAATATGATAATAATTTTGTCTTTTCTCCTTCGACACTTATAAATCGCTGTTCTCCGTATTTAATATCCCAGACTGCTATCCTGTTTTCACCGGTAAAGTCAGAATTGCTCTTTAAAACCTTGAAAGGGAATTTTATCTGATAGGTGATCTTTAATATTTCCCTGTCTGTTTTGATAATGCTATCCAGGCGGTAAAGATCAGAGTTTACTCCTCCTGATTTAAGCACTGATTCATCAATTTTCATATCCACAAAATCTTCAAAATTATACTTTGTGGAAAAAAATGATTCTGCCTTTTCTATCTTCGCATAAAACCTGTCAGGCGGGTTTTCTGAAAAGTTATCTATTGATACATGTGATAAAAAATTAATATCTTCAAAGTCAATTGTTGAAGTAAAATGAGTGTAGCCGTCTTTTTCAGAAGTAGTTATTTCTCCTTCGGGAAGGGAATCGAAGATTTTGTCAAAAAGAGGCTTGTCGTTTCCAATAGCGACTTCACCTTTTTTGATATATTCTGTTTTTACAGCAATGTCAACAATTCTTTTTCCCGAAAAATCACTATTGACTTCAGTATATATATCAAAAATTGTCTGGTCACAGGATACAAGCAAAAGCATAATCAGGACAAGCACTAAAACTATGAGGGAAAATTTAAATTTTAGCAAACCTGGTCTCATCATTGTTTAAAGAGATTACCTAATTTTTTAAATTATAGTTTAAAAAATGAAATATAAAAATCAATATACCAGAATATGCGAAAATTATTAATTTTTTATATCTTTTTTATAAAAAAAAGAAAAAAATAAATTAAAATTAAAATGATATAATAAAAATTTAAATTAATTAAAAAGGAATATCTGTAGATTTTCTTAAAAGTCAGTAATTCAGGATTACCATGGAATTGAAAAAGAAAATTAATAAAAATGGGTTTCTTATTGCAATTGAAGGTGTAGATTCAAGCGGGAAAGCTACTCAGGCTAAAATACTTTACGAAAACATAAAAAATGAAGGCCGGAAAGTAATGATGGTGGAATTTCCGGATTATAAAAGCAACTCGTCCGCACTTGTAAAGATGTATCTTAATGGTGATTTCGGTAAAAATCCAAAAGAAGTAAATCCTTATGCGGCGTCAGTTTTTTTTGCAGCAGACAGGTTTGCTTCATTTAATATTACATGGAAAAAATTTTACGAAGAAGGATATATCATAATTTGTGACCGGTATGTTACTTCCAATATGATTTATCAGGCAGCAAAATTCGAAGATGGTAAAGAAAGAGATGATTATCTTGAATGGCTTGCAGATCTGGAGTTTGAAAAATTGAAACTTCCGGTACCTGACATTGTGATTTTCTTAAACATTTCTCCCCGATACTGTTCACATCTTATCAAGAGCAGGATGAATAAGATAACTGGTAAAAAAGAAAAAGATATTCATGAAAAAAATGAAGAATATATGAAAAAAACTTATGAGGCTGCTTTGCTGGTTGCAAGAAAATATAAATGGAAGATCCTTGACTGCATTGATAACGGACATCTGATGTCTATAGAAAAAATCAGCGGTCTTATAAAAGAACTTGTTGATGAAGAAACAGCAGATTGTTATAAAGGAAAATAAAGAAAGTGAATTATTTTGAATATAGAAAATATTGAATTCCTTGATAATGGCAACAGGGAAAATATTTTAAATATTAAAATGCTTAATCATAGTCTGAAAAAAAAGAACCTTGCGCATGCCTTTCTTTTTAATGGCAAAAATCCGGAAGGTCTTTTAAGGATAGCACTTTTATTTGTGTGCAGTATTTTTTGCAGGAACAACGGATGTCTTGAATGCAGGGATTGTAAAAATGTTCTTAATCTGAAACATCCGGATCTTTTTTTGCTGAAGCCTTCAGGAGCTTCCTTAAGTGCTGAAGAATTCAGAAATGATTTTGAGCAAAAAATAAACAAAAAAGCTGCCAGCAATACTCACAGGATTACAATAATACAGGAATGTGAGACAATGTCTGCAGGAATAGCAGACCGGTTTCTGAAAATACTTGAAGATCCACCAGGTGAAGACCTGATTTTTATTCTGCTTTCAGAAAATCCCGGTTCAATAAGAAAGACAATCAAATCCAGATGCCAGGTACTTAACTGGCATTTTAATTCCGGTTTTTCCAGAGAGTATGGCGGCAAACTCCGGGAAGCTGCTTTTGTCACTGAAGATCTTTTAAAAAAGATAATATCCGGAAAAGCAGATATAAAGAATGTCCTTGATTTCAGTTCAGGGATAGATGAAATGATAAACAGACTTTCTTCTGGGTTAAATGACAGGCACAAGAAAGAGATAGGTCTTATCAAAAAAAGCGGAATGGATGAAGAGTATATTTCCAGGCTGGTAAAAGATACAGAGGAATCGCAGAAAAGAGAAAAAAAGAAATTTTCAAATTTAATAATCGCCCATGTTTTTGATATAATTTCTGCTTATGTCGAAGATATAATGGCAGCAATGTCCGGTTTCGGGAGCCAGTCTCTTAACAGAGAGGAGAATTATGAAGAAATCTGTAAGAATTATTGTGTCAGTCCGGAATATAAAAAAATATCACAATTTGGTAATATTCAAAATAAAATTGCATTAAACAGGAAATCTTTGGCTGAAAATATTAATTATGAAATAGCGCTTGACAGGATTCTTTCAGAACTTGTCGTTGCATAAATATTAGAGAGGTGGTTTTATGGCTGCTATAGTAGGAACCATATTCAGAAGAAATGGAAATGTATATTATCTTGATTCCTCAGATATCGCTCTTAATATGGGGGATAAAGTAATCTGCAGGCTTGAAGAAGTAATTGAAATTGGCGAAATAGTAAGTGTCTCAAGCAGGATCAGTGAAGACATAGTGCCAAGCATTACAAAGAAAATCATAAGAAAAGCAACATATTACGATATGTCTGTCGATGAGCTTAATAAAGCAAAAGAGGCAGAAGGCTATAAAAAATTTGAAGAACTTTCAAAAAAATATAACCTTCCCATGAAACTGGTGGATGTCCATATTATATTCGATAAAAGTAAAATGATTTTTTATTTTACTTCGGAAAAAAGAGTGGATTTCCGGGAAATGGTAAAAGAACTTGCATCTTATTTTAAAATGAGGATAGAACTCAGACAGATAGGTGTAAGAGATGAAGCAAAAATAGTGGGAGGCCTGGGTCCCTGCGGTATGAATCTCTGCTGCAAAAGTTTTTTAACTGATTTTGAATCAATATCGATCAAGATGGCAAAAGATCAGAATCTGCCTTTAAATCCTCTGAAAATTTCAGGGATATGCGGAAGGCTTATGTGTTGTCTTAAATATGAATATGAGAGCTACAGGGATTTTGTCGACAATGCGCCTGAAAGGGGCACACCGGTAAAATGTAGCTATGGAAAAGGATTTATTTTCGGATATGAACCTTTAAAATCTAATGTAATAGTTGAGTTTGAAAATGAAACCAGGGTCAGCATGCCTCTGGACGAGATAGAAATTGATCCGGAAGGAAAAATGGAAATTACCGATAATGAAGCAGAGGAAACAGATATTCTGCCTGATTCTTTCGAAGACACTTATCCGGAATAAAATCATTATTAATGGCTTTAAATATTTTTAGCCACGTTTGCCGATGTAGCTCAACTGGCAGAGCAACTCATTCGTAATGAGTAGGTTACCGGTTCAATTCCGGTCATCGGCTCCATGAATATTGTTATTTTGTTATTTGTTTTTTATTATTTACATTATTTTTATTTTGAAAGAGGATATATTGCTTCTGAACTGCTTAAAGAAAAGATTTCTTAAAGATATTATTACTCTTTTTCCTGAAATCGAAAATCAGGAAAAAGCTGAATATAAGAGTATCCTTGCTTCTGTCAGGATAGAGGAGCCGAAAAATCGTGAATTCGGTGACCTGACAACTAATGCGGCAATGGTTTTAGCTTCAAAGATCAGGAAAAAACCATCGGATCTGGCAACTCTTATCAAAGACGAGATTCTTGGCAGATATGAAGAGATAAAAGAGATAAATATAGCCGGACCGGGATTTTTGAATATTAAATTAAAAGATTCGTTTCTAATTGAAAAAATACTTGAAGTATTCAAGCAGCATGACAGCTACGGAAGCAATGATACAGCAAAAGGAACAAAAATACAGATTGAATATGTAAGTTCCAACCCGACGGGTAATCTCCATATAGGGCATGGAAGATGGGGAGTGATGGGCGATATTCTTTCAAATATCTATTCGCTGAATGGATTTGATGTCTGCCGGGAATATTATGTAAATGATTACGGCACACAGGCAAAGATATTTGCAGAGTGTGTCAGATCCGTCTATCTTGAAAGGTTTGATATAAAATACCCTTATCCTGAAGAAGGATACCCCAGAGAAACTGTTTCAAAGATAGCTGATATCTTATTTAATAAATTTTCTGACAGTTTCATAAAAGATAAAACAACTCTGGAATTTGATGAAATTTCTTTTTCCAGAAATGCCATCCGCATAATGGTCTCTCTGATAACAGATACATTAAAGTCAATAGGAGTTGAATTCGATGTCTGGTTTTTTGAGAGCTCTCTTTACGGAGAAGGCTCATTTGATGCAACGCTTGATTTTCTTAAAGAAAGAAATCTGACATATGATGAAGAAGAAGCACTCTGGTTCAAATCAACTGATTTCGGAGATGATAAAGACAGAGTTATAATAAGAAAAGATGGAAATCCTACTTATTTTGCTTCCGATATCATGTATCTGATAAATAAAAAAGAAAGAGGATTTGAGTATCTCCTGTATATACTTGGTGCTGATCATCACGGATACATATCCAGGCTTAAAGCAATTGCAAGTTCCATAGGAATGGATAAGGATAAAGTCTCAATCATAATCGGACAGCTGGTAAGAATAATCGAGGGCAGAGAAGTACAGAAGATGTCAAGAAGGAAAGGAAAAGGTTTTACTCTTGACGATCTTGTGTCTGAAGTAGGAAGGGATGCTGTAAGATATTTCTTTTCAATGAATTCTTTTGACACTCATCTTGATTTTGATATAAGCCTGGCAAAGAAAAAATCAAATCAGAATCCGGTATTTTATGTACAGTATGCTTTTGCAAGAATAGGCAGCATAATACGAAAAACCAACGAAAACCGACCTGTCAATCTTGATGCGGATTTTGTTTCAGGTATGGAAGATTATGATTCGCAGGTTTTTGGGAATTTTCTTTTATCAATTGAAAAAAATGATTTTAAAAATCCAAGCGAACGCAATCTTGCCTGGACCATACTGCTTTTTCCGGATACGGTCAGGGATGCCTGCAGAAGCAATGCGCCATATTTTGTCAACCAGTATCTGTACAGGCTCGCAAGTGAATTCCATTATTTTTATAAACATAATAAGATAATAACTAAAGATAAAATAAATATAAAAAGGTTATTGCTTGCACTGGCTGCAAGGCTAGTCTTAAAAAAGGGTCTTGATATTCTTGGAGTATCGGCACCTGAAAGGATGTAAGGTTTTTGAAAGGAATTTAAATGTTATTACCACTTACTGTAAGAAAAAATAATTCGGACCACCTGGAAATAGATGGTATTGATTTTAAAAATCTTGTTGAAAAATATGATACGCCGCTTTATATAGTTGACGTAAAAACTGTACAGAATCAATGCAGGGAATATATTGAAAGTTTTGCCAGTGATATTTTTGAAACAGAGATTATTTATGCATCAAAAGCTTTTAACTGTGTAGCAATGTGTCAGCTTGTAAATTCAGAAGGACTAAGCATCGATGTATCCACTGGCGGTGAATTGTTCATTGCATTAAAGAGCGGTTTTAATCCTTCCAAGATTTATTTTCACGGAAACAACAAATCAGAACAGGAGATAGAGTTCGGAATCAGTGAAAAAGTAGGATGTTTTATTGTCGACAACTTTGAAGAGATAGATACACTTGACAGGGTTGCAGGCAGCAAGGGGATTGTTCAGAAGATAATGATAAGGATAACTCCGGGAATACATGCATCTACTCATGAATACATTCAGACAGGTAAGGAAAAATCAAAATTCGGATTTAATGTAAACGGCGGCTCTGCAATGGAAGCTGTAAAAAAAATAATTACGAAGAAGAACCTGAAGCTTGCCGGAATTCATTCACATATAGGTTCCCAGATTTTTAACATAGAACCGTATGAAAAACTTATTTCAGTGCAGTTAAGATTCATTGCCCAGGTACTTAAAGAAACAGGGCTTGTTCTCCAGGAAATAAATATAGGAGGAGGCCTTGGCGTAAAATATCTCCAGGAGGACAGGACTTCTTCGATTTCAGAATTTGCTGCTCTTGTAAAAGATTCTGTAGAAAAATATTCTGCCAGATATAATGTCAGGGTAAAAAAACTGATGCTTGAACCAGGAAGATCAGTAGTGGGTAATGCCGGAATTGCAATTTACAGGATAGGAGTGATCAAGCAGATTCCTGAAGTCCACAATTATATTTCTGTAGACGGGGGAATGAGCGATAATATCAGGCCTGTCCTTTACGGTGCAAAATACAGTGTTTTTATTGCCAGCAAAATGAGTATAACTGAAGAATTGAAAAATAAGAAAAACTGGAAAAAATATACTATTGTCGGAAAACACTGTGAAAGTGGTGATATTCTTATTGAAGAAGTTTTTTTGCCGGATTTGGAAACCGGTGATTTTATCGTCCTGGCAACAACGGGGGCTTACTGCTATTCAATGTCAAGTAATTATAACAGCCAGCCACGTCCTGCTGTGATTGCAGTCAGAGATGGAAAGGACCAGGTCTGGATCGAACGTGAAAATTATGAAGATTTAATTAAAAATCATAAAAAGTTGGTTTGAAATGAAAAATTCAAATGAAAATACAATAAATATCGGATTAATCGGTCTGGGTTATATAGGGACAGGAGTTTTCAAGCTTATTGAGAGCCAGAAAAATTATATTACCCAGAAAACCGGAAAAGTCCTAAGGATTATAAAGGTAGCAGATAAAGAGATTGCCAAAAGGTCGGTACCTTTTATTGAAATCTATAAAGATAAAGTTGTTTTTACCGACAAAGTGGATGAAATAATAAATGACAGGGAAATTGATATAGTGGTTGAGCTTGTAGGAGGGATTGAACCTGCCTACGATTATGTAATCAGATCCTTAAACAAGGGAAAATATGTTGTAACGGCAAACAAGGATCTTATCGCAAACAGGGGGGAGAGTCTTTTCAAAGCTGCTGAGGAAAATAATGTGGATATATTATTTGAAGCCAGCGTAGGAGGCGGAATCCCGATAATCGGTCCTATGAAAACTTCTCTTGCTGCCAATAACATCAATAAAATCGTCGGGATAGTCAATGGTACTACAAATTATATCCTTACAAGAATGCAGAAAGATGAATTAAGTTTTGAGGATGCCTTGAAGACTGCGCAGGAACTCGGTTTTGCAGAAAAAGTAAATCCTTCCGCTGATATTGAAGGCAGCGATGCAGCATGCAAGCTGGCAATCCTTTCCTCAATAGCGTTTAATTCCAGGGTTACATTTAAAGATGTTTACAAAGAAGGAATAAAAATGGTGACACTTGACGATATCAGGTTTGCCAATGATCTGGGATATACAATAAAACTGCTGGCAATCGGCAGCAATGAAGGGAATTCTGTATGCGCAAGGGTTCATCCGGCACTTGTTCCGAAAGATCATATTTTATCTTCCATAAATTATGCCAATAATGCTGTATATCTTTATGGCAATTTTGTAGGAGAAGTAATGAGCTACGGACTTGGCGCAGGGGACAGGCCTACTGCGAGTTCGGTTGTAGGAGATATAATCCAGGTGGCAAAAAACCTTGACCGTCACAGAAAAAAACCGGTGTTTGGCTGCACATGCTTTATACAAAAAGAAATCAAACCTATTGAAGAGATAAACAGCAAATTCTATGCTCTTATAGAAGTCAAGGACCAGCCGGGTGTTCTTGCGAAGATAGCTTCAGTCTTTGGAAATCATAATGTGTCAATTGAGTCGATGATACAGAAACAGACTACTGAAAGCGGTTCAGCCCAGATTGTGTTCATTACACACAGAGTTCTTAATAAGAACATGAATAAATCAGTCAGGGAAATTTCAAAACTTGATGTTGTAAGCAAAGTCCTGAATATGATAAGAGTGGAAGATCTTGACTGAGATTTTATTAATTATTATATGGTCATTATATACGGTCAGATTAAAATTTACGGGGGGAATGGGTTGTTAAAACAGAATTTATAGTAAAAGACCAGTCAAACGGAATTTATGATAAAAGAACAGTCAAAAAAAATTTTTACAGAAAAGGGATATAAGATGACAGTTAGTTTTGAGGGAATAATAGAAAGATATCGCAGTTTTCTTCCAGTTGATAAAAATACTCCGATAGTCAGCCTGAATGAAGGATTTACTCCTTTGATAAGATCCGGATTTTTTTCAGGGAAATATAATGCAGACATATATTTCAAGTTTGAGGGGCTTAATCCTACGGGTTCTTTTAAGGACCGGGGGATGACAATGGCTATAAGCAAAGCAAAGGAAGCCGGAGCGAAGGCTGTAATGTGTGCTTCCACCGGTAATACATCAGCCTCTGCTGCAGCTTATGCGCGCAGAGGAGGCATGAGATGCATAGTAGTCATTCCTGAAGGAAAAATAGCTCTTGGCAAGCTTGCCCAGGCAATGATGCATGGAGCGGAAGTGCTTGCAATAGAAGGTAATTTTGATGATGCTCTTGATGTTGTAAGATATATAACTTCAAATTTTGATATAGCTCTTGTCAACTCCATCAACCCCTACAGGATAGAAGGCCAGAAAACGGCAGCATTTGAAATATGTGACTGGCTTGGAGATGCTCCGGATTATGTATTTATCCCGGTAGGCAATGCTGGCAATATCACTTCTTACTGGAAAGGTTTCAAAGAGTATAAGCAGAAGGGTTTATCTGAAAAATTACCTTCGATGATGGGATTTCAGGCTGAAGGGGCTGCTCCGATAGTAAGAAAGCATATAGTTGAAAAGCCTGAAACAGTTGCAACAGCAATTCGTATAGGAAACCCGGCAAGATGGAAAGAGGCAGAAAACGCAGCGTCAGAATCCAGAGGATTCATAGATATGGTTTCTGACAGGCAGATACTTGATGCCTATAAGGCCCTGGCACTAAATGAAGGGATTTTCTGCGAGCCTGCTTCGGCTGCCTGCGTTGCCGGTCTTATTCAGACAGCAGAAAAAAACATAAATTATATTTCAGAAAAAAAGGTCGTCTGCATACTGACAGGCCATGGTCTTAAAGACCCTGATACCGCAATCTCTATTTCAGATGAGATAATCAGAGTAAAAAAAGATTATAATCAGATACAAAAAATACTTGGACTATGAATGAAAATAAAGTAATCACCAAAGTAAGAACCTTTGCAACTGCTGCAAATCTGGGTCCTGGCTATGACTGTGCCGGTATGGCTCTTGATCTTTACAATGAACATGAAGTCTATGAAAATCCTGATGGAAAGGATTGTGTTTTTATAGAAGGAAATGACAGGCACAAGATAGCGACTGACGGAAATAATCTGATTTGCAGGACCATCCGGAAGACATATGAAATAAAAACCGGAAAAAAATTTGAAGACTTAAAAAAGAATTTCAGAATAGTCACCCATATCGGAGTTCCAGTGGAAAGAGGGTTGGGCAGCAGCTCGACTGCTGTAGTGGCAGGGCTTCTGATTGCTGATAAAATTTTTAATTTTAATTTATCGCAGAGAGAGTTGCTGAATATCGGCCTGGAAATAGAATCTCATCCTGACAATCTTGCTCCATGCATATCCGGAGGGCTTGTCATATGTTACAGAAACAGAGAAAATGAGATAGATTTTAAAAGGATTGAAACCTGCGGCAAATTTAAAATATTATTAATCATACCGAATCATAAAGTAAACACCAATGAAGCCAGAAAGCTTATTCCTGATTTTTTCCCGAAAGAAGATGTAATAACAAATATTTCAAATTTTGCTTTACTGGTAGATAGTTTTGTAACTGGTGATTTTAAAAATGCACCGGACTTTATAAATGACAGGCTGCATCAGCCATACAGGAAGACAGTATATCCGGATTCAATGATGATTGTGGAAGAACTAAATGAAAGGATAAGCCTTCCTGCAGCAATAGGAGGATCTGGTCCTACGGTCTTTGCAATAATTCCGGGGAACAGGATGGAGGATGCAAAAGAATATGTTGAAGGAATACTTAAATTAAAATATCCTGAATTTGAATACAAGTTTACTTCCATAAGCAATAAGGGAAGTTATTGTTACTGAACTGGTTATTATAGTATATGTAAAAAACTTCTAATTAATAAAGAATGGAATACGTACTTGGAGTTGATGGCGGCGGAACAAAAACCCTGGCTGCGGCAGCAGACATGGATGGTAAAATCGTTGCTGAGATTCAGTTTGGTTCCTCAAATTTTAAAAGTTCCGGTTTTGAAAGAGCGAAAGATAATTATACAAAGGGAATTCTTTCACTTGCCTGGAAATTAAAAAAATCCTTTAAAGATAAAACCCCTTTTTTTAAAAGAGCCTGCATCGGTCTTGCCGGACTAAATACTGCTTATGACCGTAAAATGTTTAATGAGCTGGTACTAAACGATGATCTGAGGCCCATACTTGATATTGATAATACCATAATGGTAAATGATACAGTAATAGGCCTTGCCGCAGGCTCAGTGAAAGAAAACAGATTAATAATTATCGCCGGGACCGGTTCCAACTGTTATGGAATAAATGATAAAGGTGTGCAGGCAAAGGCAAACGGATGGGATCACATACTTGGAGATGAAGGAAGCGGTTTTTCAATGGGAATACATACCCTTAGGGCAGTTATGAGGGCATATGATGGCAGAGGTCCGGAGACTCTTCTTACCAGGAATGTTTTTGAATACTTAAAAATAAAAGATATTGATGAGCTTAATATGTGGACATATGATACTGAATTTACAAAAGATCGTTTTGCCTCTTTGTCCCTGGTTCTTTGCAATACTGCCGAAATGGGAGACAGAGTTGCAATTAAAATATTAAAAAAAGAAGCACTGGAAGTAATTCTGAATATTAAAACAGTTGCCAGAAAGCTTAAACTCGAAAATAAGGATTTTGATCTTGTTTTTGTTGGTAAAAATTTCAGATGTAAAAAATATTTCACTGATATTATTATTGAAAAATTAAGAAACGATTTTCCTTTAATTAATTTTTTACCCCTTACAAACAGGCCGGTTGAAGGAGCAGTACGTCTGGCAGTAGCTAATATAAAAAAATAGCGAAGGTTTTAAGAAAATGAAATGGAAATTGCTTGAACCCGTCAAAATTGGAAAAAAAATTTCAAAAAACAGAATAGCCATGGCTCCCATGGAAACAAGAATGAGCACGATATATGGTGACATAACACAGAATATGCTTGACTACTATTCTGAAAGAGCAAAAGGCGGAGCAGGAATGATAATTATTGAGAACACTTTTGTCGATAATAAGGCAAGCCGTTCCTCCCTCAGCTCTTCCGGTCTTTACTCCGATCATCTTATTGCTGGTAAGAACCTGCTTGCTGAGGCAATAAAACAGGAGAACGCAATTGCAATAATACAATTAAGCCATGGAGGAAGACAGGCGAGGGAAGGTGCCACTCCTTTCGAAGCAGTAGCTCCTTCGCAGGTAATGTGCAGTATTACCCAAAGAGTACCAAAAGTATTATCAATTGAAGAAATTGAAGATATAGAGAATTCATTTGCAGACGCTGCCTTAAGGGCAAAGAACGCCGGATTTGATGGAGTGGAGATACACGGCGCACATGGTTACCTGATTTGCTCCTTCCTTTCGCCGCTTACTAATCTGAGAAAGGATGAATATGGTGGAAATGTGGAAAACAGAGCAAGATTCCCTAAAAATATAATTAGAAAGATAAGGGAAAAAGTCGGAGAAGATTTTATAGTCGGATACAGGATAAGCGGTTCTGAATTCATCCCGGGAGGCCTGGAAATAAATGACACCGCTGGTTTTGCTTCTGATATCCAGAAAGATATTGATTATATACATGTTTCAGCAGGAATATATGAAAGTCCTTCATTTTCAAACATACCTTCGACTTATGTTCCTGCAGGACAGCTGGTCCCGCTTGCTTGTGAGATTAAGAAAAAAGTATTAGTACCGGTCATAACTGTCGGAGCCATGAATCCAAGACTTGCCGAACAGGTTTTAAGAGATGGCAAAGCGGATCTAGCTGCCTTTGGGAGAGCGCTGATTGCTGATCCTCAGCTGCCATTGAAACTGGCAGAAGACAGGGAAGAAGATATAAGGCCCTGCATAAGAGGGAACGAAGGATGTATCTCAAGATTTTATACCGGATGCGAAATCAGGTGCGAGGTCAATCCTGCATGCGGCAGAGAAGCCGGATATTCCACAAAGAAAACAACTGCTCCAAAGAAGATACTTATCGCTGGGGGAGGGGTAGCCGGCATGGAGGCAGCCAGAGTAGCTGCCAATATGGGACATAATGTTACTCTGGCTGAAAAGGATGGCAGACTTGGCGGGCATCTGATTGAAAGCACTACACAGGAATTTAAAAGTGATGAAGCAGGCTTTCTTAAATGGCTTGTCAGGCAGTTGGAGAAAAGCAGCACAAAAATACTATTAAATAATGCAGTAACGACGGATTTTGTAAAAAAGGAAAATCCGGATGTATTTATAATAGCCACAGGCTCGGATTATATACAATCTGATATTAAGGGAGCAGAAAAAGCCCTGCTTGCCGATGTTATCCTTAAAGATACTGAATCTGCGGGAAAAGATGTAATTATTATTGGCGGCGGTCTTGTAGGGTCTGAAACAGCATTGATGCTTGCAATTAATGGACATAATGTCACAATAATTGAGCAGCTTGAAATGCTGGCTGTAAAACATGAACCCGGCACACGGGAAGCTTTAATTAACAGGTTAAAGCAGAATAAAGTGAAAATACTTACCAGTCATGAAGTCCTGGAAATAAAAGACGGCAGCGTTATTGTAAAAGATAAAGCAGGGAATATTGCAGAAATAAGCGCAGATACAATTGTAACTGCAACAGGCCTTGTCAGCAGAGATATATCTGAACTTAAAAATATTATACCGAAAACTTATGTAATAGGAGACTGCGTGCAGGCAAGAAAAATATATCAATGCATGCACGAAGCCTGGTCAGTAGGGGACGTATAATTTGGCCCCTACTCAGTAGGGACGTATAATTTGGCTCCTTTATTATTGATCAATATAAATATTTTAAATATATAAAATCAAATTAAGTTGTATCATCCTTAAGTATTAATAAAGCAATGTTTTATATTTAAAAATATTAAAATAATTTATTGAAGGCAACTTTTAGATGGATTATTTAAATCATCAATTATTACCTAAAATGCTGTTTTTAATTAAAATTCAATATAACTATGGCAATTTCTGTACCATTGTTTATGGATAATCTGATTTGTATTGATTTGATTAGTAATGCATCTTTTAAAGAAGATACCAAATTATACGTCCCCATGGAGAAGGGGCCAAATTATACGTCCCCATTTACAAATAAAGAGTAGTGTGATAATATACCTTAACCTGATTTTACGAGATATCAGGTAAAAAGTTGCTCTTTTAAAAAATAATAAAGTCGTTGAGCAGGAATAGTAAGCATTGGGCGGCAAATAGAGAGTCACTGATGGTGGGAATGTGACAGCAAGGCCGGTGTCTGAATGGGCCTGTGAGATGCCTGGTAGAACTCCGGAAATCTACTTGGAGTGATTGAACAGGAAAGTAGACCAGGACGGTTTCCTCCGTTATCATAGGATAGGGTATGAAAGTACCTGAAAAGAGCACTGTTTTAATAGTTTTTATTTAAACTTTGTAATAGGTAATAGATTGCAGGATTATTAAGCAGTGAAGTAGAGTGGCACCGCGGGAAGCAAGACCTCTCGTCTCTACATTTCTAATTGTTTCAATCTGGTTTTTTTAGATGAACAGACTGGAACAATTGGGATTATTGTAGGATGAAAGAGGTTTTTTTATTTCCGGGTGCTTTTTATTTTTACCAGACAGAGAATAAATCAGATAAATGCTTAAAACCTGTAAATGACAGATTAACCTCTTTCAAAGTATTTTTAAAAAAACTTATGAAAGGAAAGAAATGGAAGACAAAACAAAAAAATATATATTACCGGAAAATGAAATACCTTCAAAATGGTACAACATTAATCCTGATCTGCCAAAGCCTATGGCTCCTCCGTGCAATCCCCAGACCGGAAAACCACTGACTCCTGAAGAACTGGAAGTAATATTTCCAAGAAGCATAATAGAGCAGGAAATAAGCATGCAGAATTATATTGATATACCTCCCGAGCTGATTGACATTTACAGAATGTGGAGGCCTACTCCTCTCGTTAGGGCTGAAAGACTTGAACAAATGCTTGATACTCCAGCAAAAATATTTTTTAAGAATGAATCAGTAAGTCCGGCTGGGAGCCATAAACCTAATACTGCTGTTGCACAGGCTTATTACAATAAAAAAGACGGTACTGGCAGGCTTACCACTGAGACTGGTGCAGGCCAGTGGGGCTGTGCACTTAGTTTTGCAGGAGCACTTATAGGGATACCCGTAACTGTTTATATGGTAAAAGTAAGTTATGAACAGAAACCTTACAGAAAAATGATGATGCATGCATATGGCGGAAAAGTCCATCCGTCACCATCAAAACTGACAGATGCGGGAAGAGCAATGCTTGCTCAGGACCCGGATTGTCCCGGAAGCCTCGGTCTTGCAATAAGTGAAGCTGTGGAAGAAGCAGTAAAAAGCGGAGGTGAAGCAAAATACAGCCTGGGAAGTGTGTTAAATCATGTTATCCTGCACCAGACAATAGTAGGCCTTGAAACCAAGAATCAGTTTGAGAAAATGGGGATTACCCCGGATATTCTTATCGGCTGTGTCGGAGGAGGAAGCAATTTCGGTGGTTTTGTTTTCCCGTTTATTCCTGAAAAAATTAAAGGCAAAAATATCAGGATGATAGCAGTGGAACCTGCATCCTGTCCGACCCTTACAAAAGGAGAATTCACTTTTGATTACGGTGATACTGCCAAGATGGCTCCAATAGTCCAGATGTATACTCTCGGGCATGATTTTATGCCTCCATCAATTCATGCAGGCGGTCTAAGATATCATGGGATGGCCCCTCAGGTCAGCATGCTTTATCATGAAGGACTGATTGAAGCAGTAGCATATCCCCAGAATCCATGTTTTGAAGCAGCAATGATGTTCGCAAAAGCAGAAGGAATAATCCCGGCACCAGAATCAAGCCACGCTATAAAGTGCGCTATAGATGAAGCATTAAAATGCAGAAAGACAGGAGAGAAAAAAGTGATCGCCTTTAATCTCAGCGGTCATGGGCATTTTGATATGACCGCATATGAAAAGTATATGGAAGGCAAGCTTACTGATTATGAATATCCTAAGGAATTAATAAAGGAATCACTTAAAAAGCTTCCCAAAGTAGATATTTAATATCTTACCCGGATATTTCTTATTTTATGGGTAAAAATAATAAAAATATTTTGAATGGAGCAGATTTGAATCTGCTCCATTTTTTTGTAGAATATCCTTTTGATTTGTTACAAATATCATATAATATTTAAGAAAGTCTAAGGAAAAATATGTTAAAAGATGCCTCTTTTATTTTTGCGATTTTACTTGAAATAGGAGTCCCGATTATAATTGCTTCTTTTCTGGCAAAAAGATTCAGGGTCTCATGGAAAATATTCTTTATAGGACTTATACTTTTCCTAATTTCACTCATAAGGATTCCATTGAACAGTATTGTTTCGGAATTCTTAAGATTTAATTTCATGGGTGAAAAGCTTCTAATTCTTTCCATATTATTTCCCTCTTTTACTGCAGCTCTTTTCGAGGAAGGTTTCAGAACTCTTGGAATCGGGCTGATTGTGAGACAAAAAAACTTTTACAAGGGTCTTATGTATGGAATAGGCCATGGAGGCGGAGGCGAGTCAATGATTTTTGTCGGTTTTTCGCTGCTTGCAAATTATGTGGCCTATAAATTACTGGGAACCCTCCCCATGCTTGCCCCCCTTAAGGAAAGTTTCGATTCAATGATATGGTATATGCCTCTTATAGGAGCGGGAGAAAGAATGATGACCATAGTAATCCAGCTGGCATTCTCTGTGCTTGTCATGGCAGCGTTTCTCAGGAAAAAATATTATCTGATTTTTATTGCTTTCCTGATGCATCTGGCAATAGATTTCTTTACAGTATATGTGGCTTCAAAGACATCGATTTTATGGTCAGAACTTACCGTACTTTTTTTTGCTGCTATCTCTGTATTAATAATAATGTTCTTTTATCGTGATTATAAAAAATATGAGAAAAGTGATACTGGAAGCGGAGCAGCATAAGAAATTTTATGGAACCAAAGCCAGTCCGGCCACCAGACGGAAAAAGTGAATTCAGCCTGGTCAGTAAAACGAGACAGTAAAAAAGTAAAGCCAGGCTGTAAAACTTTTATATTTCCACGTTATTTTTAGTCATCCGGCAATATCAGCAAATAATTTTTTAAATAATCTCTCCTCATCCCAGTATTTTTTTAAGATCCTCTCCAGGAGTGCTTATAGGAGAAATATTAAATTTTTCTACCAGCACATTTAAAACATTGGAAGACACAAATGCCGGCAATGTCGGACCCAGATAGATATTTCTGATTCCGAGAGAAAGAAGCGTAAGCAATATACATACCGCTTTCTGTTCATACCATGAAAGTACAAGTGCCAGTGGTAGTTCATTGACTCCGCAATTAAATGCATCTGCAAGTGCCAGAGCAACTTTAATTGCAGAATATGCATCATTGCACTGACCCATATCCATTATTCTTGGAAGACCCCCGATCTCACCTATATTCAAATCATTAAATCTGAACTTGCCGCAGGCAAGGGTAAGAATAACCGTATCTTTCGGTGTCATGCTTACAAAATCAGTATAGTAATTTCTGCCAGGTTTTGCCCCGTCACATCCGCCTACAAGGAAAAAGTGTTTTATTGCTCCTGCTTTTACAGCTTCAATGACTTTGTCGGCAACTCCGAGAACAGTATTCCGAGCAAATCCGGTCATCAGCTCAGAACCACCGTTTATTCCTGTGAAATGCATATCTTTATCCCAGCCTCCAAGCTCAAGCGCTTTTTTTATTACAGGAGAAAAATCTTTAATTCCGTTTTTACCTTCAGGGATGTGTTTCATTTCAGGAAATCCCACTACTGATGTGGTAAACACCCTGTCAGCATAGCTGGACCTGGGCGGCATAAGGCAATTTGTCGTAAATAGTACCGGTGCAGGAATATCAGCAAATTCTTTCTGCTGATTCTGCCAAGCAGTTCCGAAATTTCCCCTAAGATGGGAATATTTTTTTAATTCAGGATAACCATGAGCTGGTAGCATTTCACCATGCGTATATATATTTATCCCTTTGCCTTCTGTCTGTTCAAGAAGCTGCTTCAGATCCAGAAGATCATGTCCTGTTATAACTATAAAAGGCCCCTTTTCAACATTTGTTGTGACTTTTGCAGGAACAGGATGTCCGTATGCAGAGGTATTTGCTTCATCAAGAAGAGCCATGCACTTAAGATTTGCCTGTCCGAACTCCATAATAATATCCAGCCATTGTTCAATGCTATGCTCTTCGGCCATGGCTTTAAGACCTTTGTAAAACCAACCGTTGATTTCATCATCACTTTTACCCAGAACATAAGCATGCCACGCATATGCTGCCATTCCCCGCATGCCAAACAAAAGCGTTGACCTAAGAGAAACAATGTCTGTATCTCCGCTCCAAAGTGATTCTGCATTAAAATCATTGCTACCTTTTAATCTGATTATTTCCTTTTGAACCTGTGAATTTAATACTTCGATACGGTTATAGTCAAAATTGACATTTGTTATTGTTGCAAAAAGACTTTGCATTACAAGTTCATCAGCTTCTCTGCCCGGACTTTTACCATCCGAAGCTATGGCAAGATTTACTAGAGAAGCAGTCAGCTTATCCTGATTATTGGCTACATCTGGTTTTTTCCCGCACACACCGGTTTTTATGCATCCTTTGCCACCGGCAGTCTGCTCACACTGAAAACAAAACATTTCATTCATATTCCCTCCTATTTCTTTATTAGAAAATAAATAACTTGTTATTAATAATTAAAAAATAAATTATAAATACCTGGTTTCATCATTTGTTATTGTGGTTTTTATATAATATTTGATAACCCGGTATTAATCAAAAGCTTTTTTGAGCGTATATTTTAATGCTTGATGCATAATCTTCCCGGCTGTTAAAAGGATATCTGACTTCATCTATAATTTTAATATTTATAAAGCCAGCTCTTTTTATGGAGTCCAGATAATCTTCTTTTAATATTGCACCAGATATACAGCTGACATAGGCAGCAATGTCATTCTTTATATAATCCGGAAGTTCTCTTATAAGAACTATATCTGATACCATCATCCTGCCTCCTGGTTTTAATACCCTGAAAGCTTCTTTAAATACCCTGTCTTTATCAGGGGACAGATTAATAACGCAGTTAGAAATGACAACGTCTATTTTATTATCAGCACATGGAATATTTTCAATTTCTCCCAACCTGAATTCTACATTCGAAAAATTTCCTTTAACTGCATTTTCTCTTGCTTTTTCCAGCATGTCGCTGGTCATATCGACACCTATGACTTTTCCATCCGGTCCTACCCTTTCTGCCGCCAGAAAACAGTCAAATCCTGCACCGCTGCCAAGGTCAAGAACAATTTCACCTTCTTTAAGAGACGCAATTGCAACAGGATTACCGCAACCGAGACCGAGATTTGAACCTTCAGGGACTTTTTCCAAATCTTCATCAGAGTATCCCATTTCAAGGCTTATTTCTCTTTCTATTCCCCTCTGTCCGCAGCAGTTGCTAAAAGAAGATGAGCAGCATGAGTTTTCTTTTGCAATTTTGGAGTAGCCTTCCCTTACAATTTTTTTTATATCTCTTTCTTCCATTTAAATCCCTTGCTTATTCTATATTTAATTTTTTAATCTCATTATATAATGCAGCACCTTTTATATCCCCGTAAAATACAAGCTCTCCGTTGAGGCGTGTCAGTGGTAAAGGATATCCGATATCTATTGCCTTTTTAACATTACCATACTGTTCCAGATCATTATTTTCTATATCGATAAAACTTAATTCTGTAATATCTTTTACATCACTGCCATTTATAAATACTTCCATTTTCCCGTAAAGCTCATCTGTCCTTATGGAAGGGCAGCCACAGCCGCCGCAGCTGCAGCTACAGGCTCCGCTGCCGGCATTCTGTTCCGGGATTCCGAAAACTTCGACTTTTGCTTTTTTAACCATGTTTTATAACCTGCCTTTCAAAAATAAAATCATTATATATAGATATATTTATATGTATCGATATGTTATCTGATAAAAAATTAAATTGTCAAGTAATTTGATTTGAATTAACATATCGATAAAAATAAATATGCCTTAATAGTTTTTAAATTAAAAAACCAGTTGTTTATTTTGGAAAAATATAAAAATTGTAAGGCATATATATGAATATTGATTAAGGAAGAAATATTTTAAGTGGTTATGTTAAAAGAAATAGTAAAAATTAACAGGGCATTGTCTGATATTACAAGATTAAGGATAATGGCGCTTCTTTATAAGAAGAAGAAATTATGTGTATGTGAAATAAAAGAGGTAATAGGCTTGTCCCAGCCAACGGTTTCAAGCCATTTGAAAATACTTGAAAGCGGACGTCTGATAAAAGGATTCAGGGAAGGCAAGTGGATGAATTATGAAATTAACGAAAGTCTTGAAGAGAAAAAAAGAAAATATATAAAACTTATAATTTCTTTACTTAAAGATGACAGCCAGACAGCTGCTGACGAAGAAAAAGCAAAAAAAGCGGACAGATTCTGCCTTTGCAGGCAGCCTGGCAGAATTAAGAGAAATATTTCTTGTTAAAAATTATTCTTAACCAGAAAAGTACATAGAATTATTAACATAAATTTATCAAGCGCGGACAATATCCTTCCCGATATCAAAAAAATATTCTGAACAGGAGACTGAAATGATTGAAAAAGTTGTTGAATTTATGATTTCTTATTTTGAAAAAGACAGAAAAATGATAAATCATACTTTAAAAGTATATGGATTTGCGCGGACTATAGGCAAACTGGAAAAGCTTCCTGAAGAAAATCAGCTGACGCTTGAACTTGCATCCATACTTCATGATATAGGTATTAAAGTATCGCGTGAAAAATATAATTCCTCAGATGCAAAGTATCAGGAAAAAGAGGGGCCTGCAATAGTCAGAAGCATACTGGAACCTCTTGGATTTAATGAAGACATTATAGAGAGAGTGTCTTTTATAGTAGGAAGCCATCATAGCTATGACAAAATAGATGATGCTGATTTCCGTATAGTAGTGGAAGCGGATTTTCTTGTAAATCTTGATGAGGGTTTTGTTCCCATGAGTGAATTTGACTTTGTCAGAGAAAACTATTTTAAAACAGAATCTTCGGCTAAAATGCTTGATTCCATGTATAAAGAATAAAAATAGGTAATTTTATTGACAGAAATTGTTAAAAATAAATATAATATAGATAATTTTCTATATCATAGATAAATATCTATATTATTAATATGATTTTTTATCAAGGTGATTCCTGTGCAAAAAAAATATCATGATTTTGTCCAGATGTTTAAAGGTATGGCTGATGAGACCAGGCTAAAGATATTGGACATGCTTTCCTCGGAAGAGTTATGTGCATGCAAAATACTGGAAGCATTTGAAATAACCCAGCCAACACTTTCCTATCATATGAAAATACTGACTGACTGCGGTCTTGTAAATGCCAGAAGGGAAGGGGCATGGATGAAATACACTTTAAATGATGGAAACTTTAAAAAATTAAAAGAATATTTCAAATAGTTGAAGCAGGGACAAAAAAGATAAAGGAAAATTAATTAGTTTTTTTTAATGAACAGGAGATAGGTTTTGAATATTTTTGTTTCGGTTTTTTCATGGCTTAATGATCAGCTATTAAAAATGGAATGGCTTTACAGGCTAATTCAGCTGTTAGTTGAAAAGGTTTTCAGGCTGGATATATCTTCACGCATCGGGGGAAGCCTGCATTTTTTTATATATGATACAATTAAGATTTTTATACTCCTGTCTATTCTTATTTTCGGAATTTCCATAGTACAGAGCTTCTTTCCACCAGAGAGATCCAGAAAAATACTTGGAAGATTTAAAGGAATAGGGGCAAATACGATAGCAGCGCTTCTTGGAACTGTAACTCCTTTCTGTTCATGTTCGTCAATACCTCTGTTTATAGGTTTTGTAGGAGCAGGTCTTCCCATCGGAGTTACTTTTTCTTTTCTGATATCTTCACCTCTAGTTGATCTTGCATCAGTACTTCTTCTTGCAAGTATTTTTAACTGGAAAATAGCAATTGCATACGTTATTGTCGGTGTCGTGCTTGCTGTAGTCGGCGGAAGCATAATGAGTAAATTAAAACTGGAAAGATATGTAGAGCCTTTTGTATTGGAAAACAGACTTGCACAGGCTGATACCCCGGAATTTTCAAGAAAGGACCGCCTTCTTTTTGCAAAAAGCCAGGTCACTTCAATTATAAAGAGAGTATGGCTTTATATACTGATAGGGGTAGGTATCGGGGCGCTGATACATAACTGGATTCCTGAAAATATAATCGCTGCTGTTCTCGGAAAGGAAAATATGTTTTCAGTCATTATAGCTACAGTTATCGGCGTTCCCATGTATGCAGATATATTCGGGACTCTTCCTGTTGCAGAAGCTCTTGCAGGAAAAGGTGTGGGAATAGGGACTGTGCTTGCTTTTATGATGGCAGTTACTGCACTTTCGCTGCCTTCAATGATAATGCTAAAAAAAGTAGTTAAACTGAAACTACTTGTTATTTTTGCAGTTATTGTAATTATAGGCATTGTTTTGATAGGTTATTTATTTAATGCAATTGGATTTTTATTTTTATAGGCTTTGAATATTTAAACAACTATATAGATGACAGCAGGATAAGGTGTAAACGCGATGGATGAAAATAATATTAACAACAATGAAGAAAACAAGATTGGGGAGAGCGGGCATCCGATTATTAATAAGAATACGGCAAATGATAAAAACAGGAAAAAAGCTCTCTTGGTGAAGATATTTGTTCCTGTGCTGATAGTCTTCATTATTGCAGGCATTTATTTTCTTAAAAATTATCCGAAAAAACCACCGGCTGAACCTATTCTTCCTGAGTATGCTCTTGATGCTACCTATGATTTCAATCTTGAAGAAATATTATCTCTCGGACTTCCGGTTATGATAGACTTCGGTGCGGATTCATGTCAGCCCTGCAGGCAGATGGCACCGGTTCTGGTAGAACTGAATGAGGAACTGCAGGGAAAGGCAGTCATAAAATTTGTTGACGTCTGGAAAAATCCGAACATTGCCAGTGAAATTCCTTTAAGAGTGATACCTACGCAATTCTTTTTTTATCCTGACGGTTCACCATATGTGCCTTCAGATGTACTGAGCAGTAATCTGATAACCTATCAGCATAAAGAAACCGGCATGCACTTTTTTACAGCTCATGAAGGCGGCATGGATAAAAATTCTATTTTAAAAATACTTGAAGATATGGGAATGAAATGATTAACGACTGGCTTGAAACAATAAAAAATATTATTATTTCAAATTTCTGGCTGGCGCCTGTTTTTGCATTTCTGGCTGGCGTTCTGACTTCTTTTACTCCCTGTTCCCTGTCAAGTGTTCCGCTTGTCATTGGATTTGTAGGGGGTTATGCAGGAAATGATACGAAAAAAGCTTTCAGATATTCCATTGTATTCTGTTTCGGCATGACAATTACCTTCACCATATTAGGAGTACTTGCTTCAATTTTCGGAAGAATTATGCAGAATGCCGGTTCCTGGTGGTATATAATCCTTGGGACACTGATGGTTTTAATGGCTTTGCAGATGTGGGGCATAATAAATGTAATTTCTGCACAGGCTGATATCAGTAAACAGAATAAAAAAGGTTATTCGGGTGCGGTTCTTGCAGGTATTCTCGGAGGGTTTTTTGCTTCCCCGTGTGCAACACCGGTACTGGTTGTCCTTCTTGCCATGGTTGCTGAAAGAGGGAATATCGTGCTGGGAATAATTCTGCTGCTTTTATATTCAGCTGGTCATAGCGTCCTTCTTCTGGTCGCAGGTACTTCAATAGGTTTTGTAAAACAAGTTTCATCATCACAGAAATTTGAGAAATACAGCAAAGTCTTCAATATAACAATGGGGATGATAATATTATTATTTGCTTTTTACTTATTTTATACAGGATTTTAGAAAGGAGGGCACAAATGGAAATAAAGGTAATAGGACCGGGATGCAGGAACTGCAAAAACCTTCTTGCAATTGTAAAGCAGGTTGTCCGGGATACAGGAATTGAAGCTGAAGTAATCTATCTGACTGATATGGCTGATGTCATGAAAACAGGAATAATGCAGACTCCCGGACTTATGATAAACGGTAAAATCAAGACTGTGGGCAGAGTTCCAGGATTAAAAGAAATAAAGCAATTCATATCCGAAGAAATGTAACATAATATTAAAAGTTTGAGAAAGCATGAAGAGAGGTTTTCATGGCAAAAGAAAAGGTCCAGGGTATCGGTTTTTTTGAAAAATATCTGACTTTATGGGTTGTAATCTGTATGGTAGCAGGTATTCTTATTGGGAGATATCTTCCGTCAGTACCGGCTTTTCTTGGAAGATTTGAGTACGCGCAGGTTTCTATACCCATTGCTGTGCTTATCTGGTTTATGATATATCCGATGATGATGAAAGTAGATTTTACCAGCATAAAAAATGTCGGGAAAAATCCGAAAGGGCTTTTTATTACATGGGTAACCAACTGGCTTATAAAACCTTTTACAATGTATGGAATTGCTTTCTTCTTCTTTTATGTGGTTTTCAAATCGATTATTTCTGCGGGACTTGCAAAAGATTATCTGGCAGGTGCTATTCTTCTGGGGGCTGCTCCATGCACAGCAATGGTTTTTGTATGGAGTCTTTTGACAAGAGGAAATCCAGCCTATACAGTAGTGCAGGTTGCTACAAATGATCTGATTATTCTTTTTGCTTTTACCCCCATAGTAGCATTTTTACTAGGTGTAAGTGGTGTCAAAATACCATGGCTGACTCTTATTTTATCTGTTGTCTTATTTGTAGTTATTCCTCTGGCAGGTGGTGTTCTTACTAGATTCCTTGTTTTAAAACGGAAGGGTATGGATTATTTTGAAAATAAGTTTTTACCGAAATTCAATAATGTAACTATTATAGGCCTGCTTCTGACACTTATAATAATTTTCTCTTTTCAGGGGAACGTAATAATTGCAAATCCTCTTCATATAATTTTAATTGCAGTTCCTCTTGTAATCCAGACTTTTTTGATTTTCTTTATAGCCTATCTTGCATCAAAAGCTTTAAAGCTTACACATGATATAGCTGCTCCTGCAGGTATGATAGGAGCCTCCAATTTTTTTGAACTTTCAGTAGCTGTTGCAATCTCTTTATTTGGTGCGAATTCGCCAGTTGCTCTTGCAACCATAGTAGGTGTACTTGTAGAAGTTCCGGTAATGCTTGTACTGGTCAGGATTGCAAATAGAACAACTCACTGGTTCCCAACAAAAAAATCAGTTAAATAGCAATAATTACGATAAATAATATTTGGTTTTTGAAAATAGAAAAACCTGGATTAAAGTACATGTTTTTTATTATTCAATTATAGTAGCTAATATTTGAACAAAGTCAGATTTTCAGCAATATGATGGAAATATTTTCCTGATTCCTTGATAGTTCTTTTCAGCTGAGGGTCCTTAAAATCAATACTTACAAGCCCGAATCTTCTTGATGGCCCGTATGCAAGCTCAAAATTGTCGAAAGTCGACCAGTGAAAATAACCAATTACAGGGATACCTTCATTAATTGCTTTCATAATAAAAAAAAGATGTCCGTAGATACTTTCAATTCTCAAATCATCGTCATTTGTTGAATTTCCATTCTCAGTTACAAGTATGGGTTTTTTGTATTTTTCATAAAAAAATTTTATATTTCTATAGACCCCTTCCGGATAAATTTCAAAAATATCATCATGCTTCAGTCCATTTTCGTCCAGGAATTTTTTACCCTTTTCCGTATTAGCCAGAATTGCTGTCTTGTCTATAAGAAGTCTTCCATAATAAGAAAATCCAACGTAGTCGAATTTCCCGTTTTTGGTAAAGCGTTCATGGACACCTTCATTTTGAATTCTGTCAGCAAATTTTATTATCATTTTCTGGAAAATATTTTTTTTGCTGACCGGCTCCATGTACATATATGCATGCGAAATACCGACGAGGATTTGAGGATATTGCTCTTTTATAAAGTCATATATTTTATTATGAGCTTCTGCCATATTTTTTAATGTTTTGTGCCATCTTATAAGAGAAAACCTGCTTCCTGGAAATTCCGGAGATATATGCATCAGGAATGCGTATCCATTCGGTTCGTTAAAAGTATTTACGATATCAATATTCTCATGAAAAGTATCTAAAACCTTTTTGCTGTAATCAATATACATATCCACTGAATCTTTTGAAAGCCAGCCGCCTTTCCTGATGAACCATCCGGGATTAGAGAAATGATTAAGTACAAGGCATACTTTTTTGTTATTTTTCTTAAGGGTTTCAAATATATACTTATAATGTTTTAGCACATCTTCATCAAGTTTTGAAAAAGGATTTTTCTGCAATCCGGACCAGTCCATTGAAAATCTATAGGAGTTTCCAAGATACAATATGTATTCCATATCCTCTTTATAGCGCCCATAATGATCTATTGCTTTTCCCAGCAAGGTCCCATCCCTGCCCCTGAAACCCTTCCACTCGGTATTTCCTTCTCCTTCAATCTGAAATGCGCTTGTTGCAGTACCTATTATAAAATCAGAGGGGAATCCGGGTATGAAGTTTGTTTCCCGGCTGAAAGCATTCTTTTTTAAATCTATATCCGGATCATGTATCATTTTAGAAGTAAGCATTCTATTCATAATTGTTATGATTGTTATGAAAAAAATTATTATATATAATAATCTAAATAGCAATTTTTCTATCAGTTTTATAAAACCTTTTTTACTTGTCATTTTCAATTTTATTATTTTATATTCTGAATTTTCCGATTTGTTTAAATTATCTTTTTAAAATATTTTAAAAATCAGATATCAGGACCAGGATGAACAGATTTCTCATAAAATTAAACAGAATACTATGTTATGTTTTGCTCCCTCTTTTTATAGCAATAATGATTACGGGATATACAAATACCGGACACTTCACTTTTTTAAACAGAGGGATTGCAAACACTCTTCACTCTGTCTGGCTGAATATCGCTTTTCTTGTTCTTTTTACAGTCCATTCCCTTATCGGTATCAGGCTTGCATTAATCAGAAATAAAGCCACAAATAAGATTCTGGATATGATTTTAATAGTCACAGGAATTATATTCATAAGCGGCTTTACATATTTTGCATTCAGGGCAGGATAAAAAGATGAAGAGGAGAACCATAGCCATACTTTTAATTATTTTCCTGGCTGCCAGTCTGGCATTTTTCGGGTATTTCATAGGAAGAAACGAAATTAAAAAAGCAGCGATTGCCAGGGAGCAGAATCCTGCTTCAGATTTTAACCCAGGTGATATAAATGCAGACCTCATAAAGGATGATTTAGATTTTGCGGCTTCTATCCCTGAAATAAAAATGAAATTTACGGGAATGCTCGAAAATGAGCTGGAAATAACTTTTCTTGATATAGTTACAAAATTCAAGGATAAAATCATTGATTTTTCCGCCACAGGTGAGAGAAGTGACGGGGAAGTCATTTCAGTAAATTATACCGGTATCAGATTAAACGAGATACTTTCATCCCTGAAAATACTGGACAATTCCCAAAACCTTGTTGTATTTGCATCTGATTTTTATTCTATTGTGCTCAGTAATAATGAAATCAGAAATGACAATATATATCTTGTTTGGAAAAAAGACGGTCAGTACCTGAATCCTTCAGAAGATGGTTTTTTAAAAATAGTGATAGACGGCGGCAAGACAAATATGTGGATTAAAAATCCTCTTCTTTTTGATTTTGTAGGTGAATTTGATTACACTCTTCCTTTATCTGAGAACATGGTTTCTGAAAGTGTGATAACTTATATCACAGAAGAAGAACTTTTCAGGCTTCAGATATCTTCAACGCCCCAGATCAGTACAGAGACATGGGTGCTGAAATTTTCAGGGCTGGTGGAAAACGAGTTTTTCATTACTTATGATGATATAAGAAAAATGCCCCAGAAAACAGTGTACGCAACTCTAGAAACAATTTCCAACCCCATGGGAGGTCCCATGATAGGCAGTGCTTTCTGGACAGGAGTTCCGTTTTCCTATCTTCTGGAAAAAGCCGGGCTCAAAGAAGATGCTCTGGAGGTAGTATTTTATTGTGCAGATAAATATTCAACAAGCATTACTATTGATGAGGCATTAAGAGAAGATGTGGTACTTGCATATAAAATAAACGGAGAACTTCTTCCGGATTATCACGGATATCCTGTAAGAATGGTTCTGCCAGACAAATACGGTATGAAGTGGGCAAAATGGATAAACGAGATCGAAATAGTGGATTATGACTATAAAGGTTTTTGGGAAGAACAGGGCTGGTCTGATTATGCGGGAAGAGACAGACCGGACCAGCGTTTTGACTGATTAATCTTCAGCTATATCAAAATAAAATTGAATTTTTTTGACTATTTCCTGCTTTGCTGATTCATCACCGATAAACCCGCACTCATTTTCAAGTCTTTCCTTTTAGAACTAAATTATAGCTTAAGCAATGGTTCACTTTTAAATCATAAATTTAAAAAAAACGGTTCACTTTTAAAATGTAGATGACAAAAAAATAAAATAACTTGATTTTTTTAAATTTAGTATTTAATATCAGTAAAAGCACTATTTTTTTAGTGAAAATTAATATTTTAGGGTGATTTCTTCATTTTTGAAGCGTTCCCATTTTTATTTAATTCTTATTCTTAATCTTTGAAGCAATAATTTTAATTTTTTATATAAATCCAAAAAAGAAAAATAGATTTATCTTACTGAAAGGGGTAATTTTTCGTGGAAAGTGAAAACAATACGGATAACCGGCAGATTCTTGAAACCAAGACTCTCGCTGATTTACAGATAATAGCAAAAAATTTTGGGGTTACTTCCGTAACAAAATATAAAAAGTCTGATTTAATCAATAAGATTATCGAAATCACAAATCCTCCGGCAGCCAAACCAACTGTCGATGTAACATCAAAGGAAACTATAACAATACAGGAACCTGCAGGAGAAGAAAACCATTTGAAATTTTCAGAAAGCAAGGCAGATAATGTATTGCCTGAAGAAAAACAGCAGGAAGAAAAATTAAAAGCGAAACCTGTGGAAACTGAAGAGGGAAATGAAGAAGAATTTGAAGAGATCGAGGTAAAAGAAGCTGAAAAAACTGCTGTATCAGAGGAAAAAGCTGAACCGGAAAAAGCTAAGAAATCATATGCTGAAAAAGAAGTTTATGAAGAAAGAATGAAAGGAATCCTGGATATACTTACAGACGGATATGGTTTTTTAAGGACATCCGGATATCTGCCAGGTGCAAACGATATATATGTTTCACAATCCCAGATCAGGAAATTTCATTTAAGGCAGGGAAATGAAGTATATGGTGTTGTCAGGCCACCGAAAGAGAATGAAAAATATAATGCTCTTTTAAGAATAGAAAAAGTAGATGGTTCTGAGCCTGATGCCATGAGAAGGAGGGTCCCTTTTGAGGCGCTGACTCCCTTATATCCTATGCAGAGATTAAGGCTTGAGACTGTGCATGGCGGCATAACTCCCAGGGTTATCGACCTTGTTGCTCCTATCGGAAAAGGTCAGAGAGGACTTATTGTCTCTCCCCCCAAGGCAGGCAAGACAACTATTCTGAAAGAGTTGGCAAACAGTATAGCTACAAATAATCCCGAAGTAGTAATAATGGTTCTTCTTGTAGATGAAAGACCTGAAGAGGTAACTGATATGGAAAGATCGGTTAAAGGCTATGTAATAAGTTCCACATTTGACATGCCATCAGAAAATCACATACAGGTATCAGAGCTTGTTATGGAAAGAGCCAAAAGGCTTGTTGAACAGGGGAAAGATGTACTGATACTTCTGGACAGTATAACCAGACTTGCCAGAGCTTATAATCTTTCAACTCCTGCAAGTGGCAGAGTGCTTTCCGGTGGTGTGGACTCTACAGCTTTATTCCCTCCCAAAAGATTTTTCGGTGCAGCAAGAAATATTGAAAATGGCGGAAGCCTTACAATTCTTGCAACTGCCCTTATAGATACAGGAAGCAGGATGGATGAAGTCATATTTGAAGAATTCAAGGGAACCGGAAATATGGAAATAAATCTGGACAGAAAGCTTGCAGACAAAAGGATTTTCCCTGCAATCGACATTACCCGTTCTGGAACAAGAAAAGAAGAACTGCTGATGAGTGAGGATGAAGCCAATCTTGTCTGGAGGCTCAGAAGGATACTATACGATAAGGAACCTGAGATAGCAATTGAGCAGCTGATAGATTATATAAGAAAAACAAAGACAAACAGAGATTTCCTTCATATCATAAAAAACACTTTCAAGAGTGAAGAATCTCCATTTAATTCAAGAACCCTTTGATTTGCCTGATTTTTATGGTAATATATTTTGCTTAATTATTTTGTTGCGGCAATGTCCTGCAGCTTTATATTTTAATTTTTCATGAAAAATATTTTTAATAGAGAGGTAGATTTTTAATGAAACAGGAAGGTCATCCGGAATATTTTGATTGTGTTGTAACGTGTTCATGCGGCAATACCTGGACCACAAGGTCAACCAAAAAAGAGCTAAAGCTTGATATCTGTTCAGCCTGTCATCCTTTTTATACAGGAAAGCAAAAACTGATTGACAGTGGTGGAAGAGTCGACAGGTTTAAAAAGATGATGAAAAAAGTACAGAAAACAAACAATCCAAAATAATTATTGTAAATATTTTTTTGTTTATTAAAGTAAGTTATATCAAGCAGATTAAATAAAATATAATTTTAATAAATTTGTTTTTTCTTTTGCCATATTTTTTATCGAAAATAATTAAAATCAATCTTTGGCTAAAAGAATTTCGTAATTTATAATTGCCATTTTAATTTTTACCGGGAATTAATATGAAAGTAAAACTAATAAGATATACACCTGATCCGGAAAGGCTTGTTGCTGTTGCAGCAAGATTATGCTATTCACCTGTAGGCGTTGAAGATCTTGATGAAAAACTGGATATTGAATCTGCAAGAAAACTTGTCAGATTTGTTATAAAAAGCGGCCATCACAGCACTACAGAGCATATTTATTTTTCTTTCGGGATTGAAGGTATTTCAAGAGCTTTAAGCCACCAGCTTGTAAGACACAGGATAGCATCTTTTAATCAGCAGTCTCAGAGATATGTCAAATTTATTGAGAATTATGAGTATATTTTGCCTGATTCAATAAAAAACAATAAAAAATTTAGCGACAGGTTCAATAACCTTGTTTCAGAAACCCATGAATTTTATGAAGAAATGGTAAATGAAGGAATTGAAGCTGAAGATGCACGATATATCCTGCCAAATGCGAGTGAGACAAAAATGATCGTTACAATGAATGCACGTGAACTCATGCATTTCTTTACAGTCCGATGCTGCAACAGAGCACAGACAGAAATAAGAGAGCTTGCAACCATAATGCTTAAAGAAGCAAAGAAGGTTGCTCCTTCAGTTTTTGAAAACTCTGGGCCAAACTGTCTCAGAATGCCCTGTCCGGAAGGCAAATATTCCTGCGGGAATCCCCCAAAGGCAAGTGATTTTGATGCCTGAAGCCAAAAAGAAGGTCTGTGATATAGGCGGACAGGCTGTCATAGAAGGCGTAATGATGAGAAGTAAAAACTTCTGGTCTATTGCTGTCAGGAAGCCGGATGATACAATTTCAACCAATGTCTACAAGTCAGAACCGGTTTCAAAAAAACATAAGTTTTTAGGCTGGCCTTTCATAAGAGGAACAGTATCACTTGTTGAAAGCATGTCAATCGGATTCAGAGCGCTTAATTATTCGATAAATGAATCAACCGGAGAAGAAATCAAATTTTCAAAAAAAGAGATGGCGATTTCTGTAATTATAGCAGTTCTGTTTACAGTGGGTGTTTTTTTTGTTCTGCCGACTGTGATTGGCAGAAGCTTCCAGTCAAGAATTGAAAATGCTTTTTTATTCAATCTTATTGAAGGAGTTATAAGAATTGCTTTCTTTTTGTCCTATATCCTTATAATATCGCTTTTAAAAGATATAAGAAGACTTTTTCAATACCACGGTGCAGAGCACAAAACAATTGCTGCTTTTGAACATGATGAAGAACTTGTTCCTGAAAAAATAAACAAATACACAACTATGCATATGAGATGTGGAACCAACTTCCTGCTGATTGTAATGATTGTAGCTGTTTTCGTGTTTGCAATACTTGGGAAACCACCGATTTATCTTAGAATTATTTCAAGGGTACTGCTAATACCTGTAATAGCAGGAATCTCCTATGAGTTTATAAAGATTGCCGGAAAATATTCTGATAATAAATTTGTAAGGGTTCTTTTTTCTCCAGGGCTTCTTCTTCAGAAACTGACGACCAGGGAGCCTGATGACAAACAGGTTGAAGTTGCAGTTGCTTCTTTTAAGAAAGTTCTTGAAGCAGAAACTTCACTGAAAAATTCCAAATGCGATACGGGGTGTTGATTATGGCTGAATTTGAATTGCTGGATAAAATTGAAGTTTATGAAAAGAATTATTCTGAAATAATGCAGAAAATGGCTGAAGCCGGGAAATGCAATGATATTGAGACGATAAAGGAATGCGGAAAAAAAATAGCCGACCTTGAGGAAATAATAGATCTTGCCAAAAAATACAGGACACAGTTAAATGCAATCGAGGATGCAAGAGAGCTTATTAAAAATGAAAAAGATGAGGAAATGAAAGAATTTCTCAAAGAAGAACTTGCAGCCAGTATTGAGGAAAAAGAAAAGATAGAAAAGCAGATAAAAAGATTTTTAACCCCGAAAGATCCCAATGATAATAAAAATATTATTATTGAAATAAGAGGTGGCGCAGGAGGAGACGAGGCAGCACTTTTTGCAGGAGACCTTTACAGAATGTATACAAGATATGCTGAAAGCATGAAATGGCAGCATAAAGTACTTAGCTCAAACCCTCAGGGCATAGGCGGTTTTAAAGAAATAATATTTGAGATAAATGGTAAAGGCGCATTCGGTGATATGAAATATGAATCTGGCGTTCACAGAGTTCAGAGAATACCGATAACTGAGTCAAGTGGAAGAATTCACACATCTACCGTAACAGTAGCAGTCCTGCCTGAAGCAGAAGATGTTGATATACAGATAGATCCAAACCAGATAAGAGTCGACGTTTTCAGGTCAAGCGGACCGGGAGGGCAGTCTGTAAATACAACTGATTCCGCAGTCAGGATCACACATATACCTACCGGAATTGTAATATCCTGCCAGGATGAAAAGTCCCAGCTGCAAAACAAGGAAAGAGCTATGAAAATACTCAGGGCAAGATTGCTTGAAATAGAGCAGCAGAAGCAATTTGACCAGGAAACCCAGATGAGGCGCTCACAGATAGGGACAGGAGACAGGAGCGAGAGAATCAGGACTTACAATTTTCCCCAGAACAGGATTACCGACCACAGAATAAATTATACTACCCATCAGCTTGGTTCGATCCTTGAGGGGGAGATGAAAGAAATTATAGATGCGCTAAAGCTCGAAGATGAAGAAAAGAAACTTGAACAGATAGGAACTGTTTAGAATTGCAGAAGCAAGTCTGGACTATAAACAAACTGATTTCATGGACCATAGAATTTTTTAAACGGAAAAACATAAGCAACCCCAGACTTTCCGCAGAACTTCTTCTTTCACATATTCTGAATTTTACGAGAATGGAACTCTATCTTCATTATGATCTGATACCTGAAGACATTCAGCTTAAAAAATACAGGGAACTTATTTCAAAAAGATTGGAAAATGTACCAATTCAGTATTTGACAAAAGAAGCTTATTTTCGGAAGTTAAAGCTTTTTGTGGATGAAAGAGTGCTGATACCACGTCCGGAAACTGAACTTCTTGTAGATGAGGCTCTGGAAAAATTAAAAAAACTTTCTTTAAAAAAGAAAGAAGCAAAGATTCTTGAAATAGGCACCGGAAGCGGAGCAATTTCCTTAAGCATTATTACCGAAATCCAGAAAATCTGTCCTGAAATATCTCTTGAAGTTATTGCAACAGAAAGAAGCGCAGGAGCTGTTGCAGTCGCGGAGAAAAATGCCAGGCTGATTTTAAAAGAAGAATATCCTGGTATTTTAAAAATCATTAATTGTAATATTCTGCCTGAGAATGATTCTGAATTTGATAACGGCTATTTTGCTGCATTTGACATGGTAATATCCAATCCTCCGTACATAAGAGAAACAGATTTTGAAAATCTTCCTGAAGAAATAAAAGAGCATGAACCAAGGGAAGCACTTATTGCCGGAAGTACAGGTACTGAAGTTTACTCAGCCATACTTGACAGGATGAATGACTACATAAACAAAGAAACAGCATTTATTATTTTTGAAACAGATCCTGTTACATTTGGTGATCTTAAAAAAATATCAGAAAGCAGGTTTGAAAATGCTTTAATCGAAATTAAAAATGATTACAATAACCTGGAAAGGGTATTATTAATTTCAATATACTGAAATACGGCCTTTATTCCGTTTTTTGTAATAATTTTTAAATTTGCTATAATTTTTTAGAATTTTCTAAACAATTTTCTGTAACAAAAATATTTTTAAAATGGGTTTATATTTATAAAAACATTTTGGCAAGATCTGGCAAGAGGCATAAAAGTGAATCCTGTAATTGTTTCATTAGTTATTTTTCTTATAACCTACATTATAATCGCAACTGAGAAAGTCAACAGAACAGTCATTGCTTTTCTCGGAGCACTGCTTCTGATTGTTTTTAAAGTCTTTACCCTGGAAGATGCAATAGGTTATGTAAGCTGGGAGACAATAGGCCTGTTATTCGGAATGTTCATAATAGTAGCAGCCCTTTCCGATTCAGGTTTTTTTACCTATCTTGCACTTATTACGGCAAGAATGCTTAAATATTCGCCCATGAAGATTTTTCTTGTTTTCCCCATTATCACATTTCTGCTGTCAGGATTCATGGACAGTATAACTGTAATGCTGTTTTTTGCCACTCTTACTTTTGAATTATGCAGGATGCTGAAAATAGACCCTATCCCTCTTGTAATAACCGAAGTCGTTCTTGCAAACATTGGCGGGGCAGCAACACTTGTGGGGGACCCTCCAAACGTTATACTCGGGTTGAAACTGGGATTTTTCTTCAATGATTTTGTTGTTCATAATGGACCGATAACCATAGTGGCAGGAGCAGTTGCCCTGGGATATTGTTTTCTTGTAAACAGGAAAAAGATAAAAGCTGTCGGCGACGTTCCTCTGGACGAAATAAAGAAAATGGATCCGGCTGCTGCCATAACGGATAAAAAAGAATTTAAAGCCGGTCTTATAGCTTTTGCTTTTGCTGTAATCCTGCTTACTACACATACGTATATAGAACAGTATCTGCACATACCCCTGATTGTTCCTCTGGCTTCAATGCTTCCCGGATTTATAATGCTTGTGTTTATGGGTAAAAAAGCGGAGAAAATAATTGTCAAGATAGATTATGAAGTCATTCTGTTTTTCATAGGATTGTTTATGGTTGTTGGCGGACTTGAACATACAGGAGTAATAAAGGTAATTGCAGACTTTGTAAGCAATACTTTTAAGGATAATCCGGTAGCATTGCTCAGTACGCTTATGTGGGGTTCAGGAATTGCCAGCGGAGTAATAGATAATGTACCTTTTGCTCTTTCCATGGCTTATGTCCTCGGAGATCTTGCAAAAATAATTGCAGTTCCGGCACTTTCAATAATGGTCTGGGCGACTTCGCTTGGAACAGATATCGGCGGAAACCTGACTCCTATTGGTGCCTCAGCAAATGTTGTTGCTTATTCTGCCATGGAGAAAAAAGGTACCATAATAGGCTGGGGGAGATGGATAAAACTAGCTATGCCTGCATCTTTTCTTGCTTTGATAGTGTGCAATATACTTATTTATGTCAAATATATAGTCGGCTGGTACTGATAGAAAATTTTAAATTTATTTCTAATATGTATACACAGGATATTCAAGGGCAAGCTTTCTGGCCTTTTCTTTTATCGGAGCTATTTTTATCTTGTTCTGCCAGTTCTTAAGCACAAATGAAATCCATTCGCCTATTTTTAGCATTTCTTCTTTGCCCATTCCTCTGGTAGTAACTGCAGCTGTACCTATCCTTATTCCGCTGGTCAGGGTTGGATTAAGCTTGTCAAAAGGAATGACATTTTTGTTAAGAACTATATTATGCGAAGCAAGAGTTGAGGAAGCATCCTGGCCTGTCATTTCAAGAGGTTCAAGATTAATTAAAAACAAATGATTGTCTGTACCTCCTGATACTATCTTAAATCCGTCATTTCTCAGATAATCGCAAAGTATTTTTGAATTTTCAATAATATTTCTTGCATACTTTTTAAAATCTGGTTCAAGAGCTTCTCTGAAAGCAACAGCCTTTGCTGCAATCATATGCACGAGAGGCCCTCCCTGGGTACCCGGGAATATTCCCGTATCCAGAAGTGTGGAATACTTTTTATCAGAAACTATAAAACCGCCCCTTGGTCCTCTTAAAGTTTTATGTGTCGTTCCTGTTGTAAAATCTGCCAGGCCGATTGATGTGGGATGGACTTCTCCTGCAATGAGACCTGCGATATGGGCAATATCTGCCATAAGATAAGCTCCTATTTCATCAGCTATTTCCCTGAATTTTTTAAAATCTATTATTCTCGGATAAGAACTGGCTCCCGCTATTATAAGTTTGGGCCTTACTTCTTTTGCCATTTTACGGATACTTTCATAATCTATCTGCTCAGTCTCCCTGTCTACATTGTAGAAATGGATTTCATAATAACGGCCTGAAATATTCATTACATTTCCATGGCTTAAATGTCCGCCGTCTTTCAGGCTCATGCTGAGTATTTTGTCATGAGGTTTGAGTATTGCCAGAAATACGGCAGTATTTGCCTGTACGCCTGAATGTGGCTGCACATTGCTGTATTCACAGTTAAAGACTTCGTTAAGCCTGTTTTTTGCCAGAGTTTCAATCTCATCAACATATTCACAGCCTTCATAGTATCGGTGTTTGGGGTATCCTTCCGCATACTTATTTGTAAAAACAGAGCCCATTGCACTGAGGACTGAAGGTGAAGCATAATTTTCGCTTGCTATAAGAGTTATGTTCTCATTCTGCCTGTCGATTTCTTTATTTATAATTGCCTCAACTTCTTTATCGGCTTTATTATTTAAAACCGGACTTCCAATATTAAGAATTCGCACTTGGTTTTCCTTTCCAAAAAATAAGATTAATTAAAAAATCAATATAGATACATTCCAGATAAAACTTTCAATAAGCAAATTAAATAATTATATTTTTATTTATAATTTTTGCAATATCTCATCGAAAGGTACAGCGCCATGTCTGATAAGTTTTGGAAAATCAGTATCATCACTCATGTCTATTATGGTGGACTGTATTCCAAGCAGCTTATTTTCATGCTCAACGATCATATCTGCATTTCTAAGAATTTTATCAGGAATCTGACATATTTCCAAAGGATTTTTACCAGTTCCCGAGATGTTGGCGCTTGTTGATATTATCGGTGCTGATTTATCAATTATCTGCCTGATATAATCAAATTCTGCCATTCTGACAGCAATGGTATTTTTTATATCTGGAATACCTGAAAGTTCTTTAAGCCCGGGATTTCTTTTAAAGATTATTGTCAGAGGTTTTACATTTTCCCTGTTCCAGAAGAAATCTATCAGATTATTTGAATTATTTATTGAACCTGCAGTCAGCATATCAAGAATTTCAGTTTTTGATATAAGAATAATAAAGGGCAGATCTGAAGGTCTTTCTTTCATCTCGTAGATTCTTAATGCTGCTTTTCCGGAATCAAACCTTGCGCTAATGCCATACATCGTTTTTGCTGGAAGAATAATTACCTTTTCATCATTTAACATACCTGCTATTGTTCCGATATTTTGCAACAATAGCTTTTTATCAGCTGTATTTATTTTAATTAATTTCTTATTCGGAATGACATACATTTTAAAAATTCGATCTTTACCTGACAAATAATAAAGTGATTAAAAAATCTTCCAGTTTTTTTCAATCGTTAAAAAATCCTCTTAAAAGATTTTAACAGAATATGGGAACAAGCAGAATCAGGAATTTTTAAAAATGATTAAGATATGTTATTAATAAAAAATCTTACAGTAGAAATTTATTGGAAATAAAAATAAAAAGCAGGTTTGATTCTAATGCTTTCTTACAATATCCTTAACTTTCATCAGTCTTACAATGCTTGATCTTTCGGTTTCCTCAAGTTTCATTGTTATAAAATTGATGGTTTCATCAAGATCAGGCATGAGTTTGTATTCAAGCGCATTTACTCTTCTTCTTGTTTCTTCTATCTGGCCTGCAAGCAGATGCACCGCTTTCTCTTTTTCAGCAAGGCTGAAAAGGGATTCAAGGAATTTCTCAAACTTTATTAGTGATACATCTGTCTCGCCGCTTGTATTAAGAAAACCATACGGGATCATTTCGCCGCTTACTTCTTTTTCAAAGACAGGTACTTTAACACTTATTATGTTCTTTTCAGTTATTGCTACATTAACTTCCTTGACAGGAGAAATAAGCTCCTGCTCTGTCTGAAAAGGTCCCATTTTTGCCTTGGCAAGCATAAACCCTTCAAGTATGGATTGAAATTTACCTTCGATCTCTGCTCTCAGGTTTTTTACTTCTTCAATCATGGAAAGCAGCTGTCTTAATAGCTCGTCCTGTTTGTCTTTTAAGAGCTTGTGTCCTCTTTGCGCAATCTTCAGGCGCTTCTTTATTCTGAGAAGCTCCATTCTGGTCGGATTTACATTAAGAAGCATTACTGACTCCTGACTGTCTCAGAATTATTTTTATCGCTGGTTTCTTTCCTGAATAAAGGAAGATATTTATCCAAAAATCCGTCTCTTATTCTCTTGAGTTCGGTTCTCGGGAAAACAGAAAGCAGCCTCCATCCCAGATCAAGGGTCTGATAAATAGTTCTGTTCTCATATTCTCCCTGAGATACATAAAAAGCTTCGAAATCTTCTGCAAATTTAAAGTATATTTTATCAATATCGCTTAAAGCAGCCTCGCCGAGTATGACTGCAAGCTCCTGTACTTCTTTTCCTCTTGCATATGCAGCATACAACTGATTGAAGAGATCTGCATGATCTTCTCTTGTTTTGTCCGCTCCGATTCCTTTGTCCTTTAACCTTGAAAGCGAGGGAAGGACATCTATGGGAGGTGAGATTTTCTTTTTATGCATCGACCTGGAAAGAATTATCTGGCCTTCTGTAATATAGCCTGTAAGATCCGGGATAGGATGAGTCTTGTCATCTTCAGGCATGGTAAGAATAGGTATCTGTGTTATCGAACCTTTTTTACCTTTGATCCTTCCTGCTCTTTCGTAAATTGTTGCAAGGTCGGTGTACATATATCCGGGATATCCTCTTCTTCCGGGAACTTCTTTTCTTGCTGCGGATATTTCTTTTAAGGCTTCGCAGTAATTTGTCATGTCCGTCATTATTATAAGTACATGCATA
>DBPS01000009.1:88487-88949 GCA_002304935.1 Candidatus Humimicrobium oleiphilum
AAAAGTTATGCCCATTGCAACGAAAACCACGGCAAATTCTTCTTCTTTGCCAAGCACTGCCGCCTGTCTTGCGATCTGTGCTGCAATCCTGTTATGTGGAAGGCCTGAACCGGTAAAAACANNACCTTTGATCCTTCCTGCTCTTTCATAAATTGTAGCAAGGTCGGTGTACATATATCCGGGATATCCTCTTCTTCCGGGAACTTCTTTTCTTGCTGCGGATATTTCTTTTAATGCTTCGCAGTAATTTGTCATGTCTGTCATTATTATAAGTACATGCATATTCTTTTCAAAAGCAAGATACTCAGCACAGGTCAGTCCGACTCTCGGGGTTGCAATACGTTCGATTGCAGGGTCATCTGCAAGATTCAATATTAGAACTGTTCTGTTTATGGCGCCTGTATTGGTAAAGTCTTCTACAAAATACTGGGATTCTTCAAAAGTTATGCCCATTGCAACGAA
>DBPS01000009.1:89064-90234 GCA_002304935.1 Candidatus Humimicrobium oleiphilum
GGAAGAATCTGGTCATTTGCTGATTTAGGCTTTCCCAGACCGTTGAATATCTTTCCCAGTATGTCAGGGGAAAGATACATATGAATACCTTTGCCTGTGAATTTGACGCTTGTCTTCTCGGTATCTATACCGGTGGTTCCTTCAAAAACCTGTATAAGAGCTTTGTCTTCATTAACCTCAAGGACCCTTCCGTTTCTTGAGGTACCGTCATCCATTTTTATTTCAACAAGTTCTTCATATTTGACGCCCTCGACTTCTTCGACAACCATAAGGGGGCCGGATATGTTTGTAATGCTTCTGTATTCTTTTAACATCTTAACCTCTTGTGATTATTTATTGCTTAATCAGTGAATTGAATTCGTTTTCGATTTCTTTTTCCAGCTCATCTATTCTGGATGTCTCATCATTGGGGATATATTTCATCCTTGCAATTTTTTCTCCTATGCTGACCTTTTCCAAATCTTCTATATCTGCACCCATCTTTAAATAATATTGCGCCTGATTATAGAAATAGATAATTGTTTTTATCATCTTGTATTGTTTGTCAATGGTGGAATAAGTGTCAACATCATGGTATGCATTCTGGTGAAGAAAATCTTCCCTTATCATTTTTGCTGTAAGAAGCACAAGCCTGTCCTGTCCGGAAAGAGAATCTATCCCGACAAGTCTTACAATTTCCTCAAGTTCAGATTCTTTTTCAAGAAGATTCATTGCCTCTGACTGCATATCGAAATAATCTTCCCTTACATTGTTTACCACAAAATCTTTTATATTATCATTATAAAGAGAATATGAATTCAGCCATGAGATTGCAGGGAAATGTCTTGCATATGCGAGACGCGCTTCAAGAGACCAGAATACTTTGACAACTCTTAGCGTTGCCTGTACAACGGGATCTGACAAATCTCCTCCCGGAGGAGATACAGCTCCGATTACTGTTATTGCCCCCTCAAGCCCATCTGATTTCTGAAGGCATTTTACACAACCTGCTCTTTCATAAAACGATGCAAGCCTTGCTCCCAGATATGCAGGATAACCTTCATCGCCGGGCATTTCTTCCAGTCTTCCTGATATCTCCCTCATTGCCTCTGCCCATCTTGATGTAGAGTCTGCCATCAGCGCAACCGAATAACCCATATCCCTGAAATATTCAGCAATTGTTATTCCTGT
>DBPS01000053.1 GCA_002304935.1 Candidatus Humimicrobium oleiphilum
TTGTATATTGCTTTTGGGAGAAATAGATCTGACAGTCGGGACGACTTCTGCCCTTTGCGGAGTTATAGCAGGAATATTTATGGTAAGGACAAATTTTAACCCATTTATCATTTTTATTTTAATCCTTATCCTGGGTGCTTTTATAGGATTCATAAATGGTGCTCTTGTTACAGGTTTGCGGCTTAATTCACTTGTAGTAACAATCGGTATGGTCGGCATATTGAACGGAGTCAATCTTACCATAACAAAAGGCCAGGCAGTATTAAACATCCCTGAATCAATTTATTTTCTTGGCAAGGGAAGCCTGGGACCTCTGCCTATGCCATTTGTTATTATGCTGATAGTGCTGGTAATCGTTTTGATAATCGTAAAGCTTACCAGGCTTGGCAGGTATATGTATGCTATCGGAAATAACAGGGAAACAGCTAAGATACTCGGTCTTCCAGTAACACCAGTAAGAATATTTGCATTCTCATTTGCAGGCATGCTTTATGCGCTTGCAGGGCTTATCATGATAGCAAGACTTGGGACAGCACAGCCAAGTATCGGCTCAGAATGGGCGCTTAACTCAATTGCTGCCGGTGTTATCGGTGGAATTTCACTTGTTGGAGGTATAGGAAATCCGCTGGGTGCAATCATAGGTGTTGCTATTATTATTGTTATACAGAACATCATAGTTCTTTTTGGTGTTTCACCTTATCTGCAGACAGCAGTAAGTGGAATAGTAGTAGTAGCAGCTATTTCCTTTGACTCAATAACGAATATGGTTTCGCAGAGAAAGAAAAGATTAACCAAACTGGATTAATAAATAAAAGCTTAAGTTTGAGTAGTTTTTATTATTATATTAATTAAAATTCAGAAATTAAATTAAAGTTTATGTAAATATTTCAGGAGATAATAATGAATCAATATTACATCGGTTTTGACAATGGAACCATGGGTACAAAAATCGCTATTTATTCAATAGATGGCACTTTAATCAGCGAAGCTTACAGGGAGCATGAAATAAAATATCCTAATCCCGGCTGGGCGGAAATGGATCCTGATCAGTTTTATAATGTTGTCACTGATGGGATTGCCGAGTGTATGAAAAAAAGCCAGATTGATCCCAGAAATGTAAAAGGTATATCTTGCAGCGGGATTATTTGCGGACTTGTTCCAATAGATGATAATTGGAATCCTGTTGGGCCTTATGTACCATTTTTAGATGGCAGAGCTACAGAAGAAGCTGATTATGTCAATAAGAATGCAGAACCCATATGGGCAAAAGAAGCAGGAAATCCTGAAGTTTCTGCTTATATGCCGCCAATGGTATTAAAATGGTTTATGAATAAAGAAAAAAGTATTTTTTCAAAAATAAGAAAAACAGTTTCTGCTGCCCAATATGTATTAGGAAGACTGGGAGAGTTAAAAGCCAGGGATGCTTTTATTGACTGGGGACACTTGTCAGGATGGGTAGTAGGATATGATGCAGAAAAAAGAAACTGGTCAGAAAAGCAGATAAAAGAAATGGGAATACCATATGAATTGCTTCCCAGAGTAGTCAAGCCGTGGGACGTAGTAGGAACTTTAAGTAAAAAGGAAGCAGAAAAAATAGGCCTTGTTGAAGGGATTCCGCTTGTTGCAGGAAGTGGAGATATTATGCAATCTAATCTTGGTTCTGCAGTTATGGAAAATGGCTCATGTTCTGATGTTGCAGGCACAGCCGCTATCTTTACTGTTTTATCTGAAATGTTTTCAGCCCATATATCTGCAACAGGAATGCTTAATACCGGTTTCAGCACTTTGGATAATCAATACACTTACTGGGGATTTATCCCTGCAGGCGGATTAAGTCTCAGGTGGTTCAGAGACGAGATATTAAGGGAAAAAGGAAGAGATGATTCCTATGAAAAAATGAACAAGGTAATTGAAAATATTCCAATGGGTTCGAAAGCAGTACTATTTTTTCCTTTTCTCCAGGGTAGGTCTAATCCTATATGGCCAAATGCAAGTGCTACATGGTTAGGTTTATCGGGCGGAAATAGTCTGGGCAATCTTTACAGGTCAATAATGGAATCTATTGCTTTTGAATATTTATCATGGGTCAATGTATGTAGAGAAATAGGGATTGATATTAAAAAGACAACTGTAATCGGTGGCGGAAGTAAAAGTGATTTGTGGAATCAGATGAAAGCAGATATTTTAAACAGCGATTATATTACCCTGCAGAGAAGCGAAGGTGCTGGAATAGGTAATGTAGTGCTGGCAGCTTATGGTGCCGGAGATATACCTGATATCAAGACCACAATAAATGAATGGGTTAAGGTAAAGAAAACTTATAAATCTATCAAAGCAAATAACGAGCTTTATAATAAGGTTTATAGGAAACGTGAGGAAATATTAAACGGCCCTTTAAAGGAAATTTTTAATCAAATAGCAGAACTTCGGGAAATCCTTTCATAAAATTAAAGTTTTTATTGATAAGAATATAGATATTCTGTATATTGTTATCGAAGTTAGTGTGATAAGGCGTTAATATGTTTATCAAATATTTTTTAAGTTTGATTATTATTATAAGAGGAGGATATTAAGTTGAAGGAATGCACAGTAAGAGAATGCACAATCATCAAGGACAAATTAACAGATCTTAAAGAGTATAAGGTAGCTGATAAATTCAAAGATCTGAAAAATGAGCAGAAAATCGAAATGCTTAAGAGAATGTTTCATATAAGATATTTCGAAATGGAAGTTGAACAGTTTATATTAAAAGGTCAGATTTACGGGACCTGCCACCTTTATATAGGTGAGGAAGCAAATGCAGTTGGTGCAATGAATGCCATAAGGAAAAATGACTGGATTGTATCACATCACAGAGGGCACGGACATTGTATAGCAAAAGAAGCTGATTTAAATCTCATGATGGCTGAACTTATTGGCAAAGGCAACGGATACTGTAAAGGCAAGGGTGGCTCGATGCATATTGCTGATATGAATACCTATAATCTGGGTGCCAATGGTATAGTTGGTGGCGGTATGGGAGTTGCAGCTGGAGCTGCTCTGACAAACAAATTGCAAAAAAATGATGGAGTAGTTATTGGTTTTATTGGAGATGCTTCAACAAATACCGGCGTTTTCCATGAATCCTTAAACCTTGCTGCAGTCTGGAATCTGCCTCTTATATTCTATTGTGAAAACAACCAGTACGGTATGTCGACTCCTATAATAAAATCGACAAAAATAAAAAGGATTTCGGACAGAAAAGCAGCTTATGGCGTAACAGGAGTTACAATAGACGGCAACAATATTGTTGATGTTTATAATACTGTTTATCATTTTGCACAGCTTTGCAGAGAAGGTAAAGGACCTGTACTTATAGAAGCTTTAACTTATCGTCAGAGAGGTCATTCAAAGCATGATTCCCAGGTTTACAGGACAAAAGATGAAGTAGAACAGTGGAAAGAATATGATCCAATTGTAAGATATAGAGAATATCTAATAGAATCCGGTGTTCTTTCAGAAGAAGAAGCTAAAAAAGTCGAAGACAAAGCAATAGAGGATATCAAAGCTGCAGCAGCTTTTGCAGAAGCAAGCCCTTATCCTGAACTTAGTGAGCTTGAAACAGACGTTTATGCTGAATAATAATTATTATTTTTTAAATTTTAGATAAAAGGAGAATTATAATGAGTGAACTAACCTACTTGGAAGCGATAAGAGATGGTATTCGAGAAGTAATGAAGGAAGATAAGAGTGTTTTTCTTATTGGTGAAGATATTGGTTTATACGGTGGTTCTTTTGGTCTTACAAATGGACTTTTTGCAGAATTTGGAGAAGAAAGAGTAAGAGACACACCAATTTCTGAAGCAGCTATAATAGGTGCAAGCGTAGGTTCTGCAGTAACAGGTATGAGACCAATACTTGAAATAATGTTTTCTGATTTTATTGGATGCGGTATGGACCAGCTTTATAATCAGGCTGCAAAAATCAGATACATGTTTGGTGGTAAAGCAAAAGTACCAATGGTTTTAAGAACAGCATCAGGTGGAGGAGCAGGATTCGGACCTCACCATTCACAAAGTCTTGAAGCAATATTTGCGCATGTTCCGGGATTAAAAGTAGTTATGCCTTCTTGTCCATATGATGCAAAAGGCTTATTGATATCTTCAGTTAAAGACGATAATCCTGTTGTATTTTTGGAACACAAAGTACTTTATAAGAATAAAAAATATGCCCAGGAAGTCCCTGAAGGTATTTATACAATTCCACTGGGTAAAGCAGAAGTAAAAAGACAGGGTAAAGACCTTACAATAGTTGCTTCTTCATATATGGTTCAGAAATCTCTTGAAGCATCGGAAGAACTTGCAAATCAGGGAATTGACTGTGAAGTTGTTGATTTAAGGACAATAAGGCCTCTGGATATGGATACTATAATGACATCTGTTGAAAAAACAGGAAAATTACTTTGCGTAGAGGAAGCAGCAAGTTTCGGCAGCTTCATGGGTGAAGTAATAACACAAGTAATTGAAAAAGGATTTGATTATCTTGATGCACCTCCTATACGTATCGCTGGAAGAAACTGCCCTGTTCCCTATAGCTATATACTTGAACAGGAAATGATACCAAGTGTTGAAAAGATAAAAAAAGGTATATTAAAAGTTTTGGGCAAAAACTAAATAATAGTTTTTATTTAAAAACTTTGTAATTACCCATTATATATTTGATGATTAAGAATACTTTCCAGGTTATATGATTATTTGATACTTATAGCCTGGAAAGTTAAATGATTTAAAAGCAATATGTCTCTTTATAAAAATAATTAAAGTTTTATTTAGTTCTTTCAAATAAATATCAACAATTTAATAGTTTGGAGAAATTATGCAAGACTAT
>DBPS01000048.1:0-250 GCA_002304935.1 Candidatus Humimicrobium oleiphilum
CTTCATTTTTATTCATGCCTTCGTTCATGTTGCCAAGCCAGTTTTCATAACCTTCGGTATCTGGAGCTCTGTTAAAGAGTACTTTATATAAAAATGTAATAAATTGTTCATTATTATAGCCGGATATATCAGCCTGGCATTCATCACTATTTATAAATCGGCATACCAGCTCTGCTGCACTTAGCTCATTGCTTACGAGTGCTTCAACCCATCCTTTATATCCTTCTTCATCCGGAGCCCTGTTAAGTAT
>DBPS01000048.1:311-21252 GCA_002304935.1 Candidatus Humimicrobium oleiphilum
GAAGTAAACACTATTTTTGAACCGTCTGAAGAAAATACCGGGTTATATTCACGATATGTATTATTGGTAAGCCTTAAGGGATTTGAGCCGTCTGAATTCATTATATAAATTTCTGCAGGGCCATATTCTTCAGCACTGTCACGAACTGAAGTAAATACTACTTTTGAACCATCCGGAGAAAATGAAGGACTGAAATCATGTTTAGTATTATTTGTCAGATTTGTCCTATTGGATCCATCTGCATCCATAATATAAATATCATAATCACCGTCACTATTTGAATAAAACACTATTTTTGAACCGTCTGGAGAAAATGAAGGATCCTCATTGCCACTTGTAGCGCTTGTCAGGCAAGTTATCTCTGAACCATCAATATTCATCTTATAAATTTTTTCCCCTCCACCACGATTTGAAGTAAAGACTATCTTTGAGCCGTCTGGAGAAAATGAAGGATAATAATCTTCATAATCATCGTTAGTAAGGCTAATCAGGCCTGAACCATCAATATTTATTAAACAAATCTCTCTATTTACAATTGTACCTATCCCTTCTATATATCTACCTTTGTCATGATCGAATACTATTTTTGAACCATCAGATGAAAATGAAGGATCACTGTCATTGCCGGTATTATTTGTGAGTTTTACAAGATTTGAACCATCAATATTCATTATATAGATTTCTGAAGTATCACCATCTCGATATGAACTAAAAACTATTTTTTCTGTATCAGCATATATTAAAGAAGGTAAAGTAAAACAAATTAAAACCATCGTTATAAGTGCCATAAACACTGATTTCTTTAAAGCTTTGTTCATAATGTTACAATCTCCTTTTTTATAATATGCTTACAAAATACATAAATTTTATTACTATGAAAAACTTTAATCAACCAGATTTAAAAATATTCTGCATATTATACTTTATATAATAAGCAGCTTTTTATAGAAATAATTTTATTTATAAGCTTTTCTCATCGGTTAAATATTTGGGACACCCTTGATTAAGGTAGAGATATCCTCCAGGATTCCTGATATTGATTATTATTTTATCTTATGGTTTTGTGATTATAAGCAGGATGGTGCATCTTTTTTTTAAGACTTAATATAATTGGGAACCAAATTATACGTCCCCTTATAGTTTATACAAAATAAAGGCAGTTAAAAAACCAAGAATGGTCAAAAAGCCTATGAGATATCCTCCCTCTTCATAAGCTTCAGGAATCATGCTGTCAGCAAGCATTGCCAGAATAGAGCCGGCTGCAAATGACAAAATCATGCCTAATATATTAGTGTCCAGATTTTTTAAAAAAAAGTAGCTTAAGATAGTTGTTATTATTACAACCAGGCTAACTATAAGCCACATTATATAAATCTTCTTTTTCGATAATCCTTCTTTTACAAGATCATCTACTGAAGACAGGCTTTCAGGTAAATTTGATAAAAAAATCGCACCCACCATTAATATTCCAATACCGTTCTGGCTCAGTAGTGCTATGCCCAAAGCAATGGATTCAGGTATTCCGTCTAGAAGCGCTCCAAAAACTATTGCTTTTCCATTTGTCTCACGTACAGCTTTAAAAGGTTTTTTCTTTTTATAGTGCCGTCCACCAAAAAGATGAATTAAAAAATCACCAGCAATAAATACAATCCCTCCGATTAAAAATCCAATAATTATTGCATCAAATCCTCCGAATTTAAAAGCATCTTCCATGAGGCCAAAAGTTAAGGCACATATCATAACACCAGCACCAAATGCCATAATTGCTGCAATTACTTTTTGTTTTATTTTAAAAGAGGTGCCGATAATTACACCCAGAATCAGTGAAAGACCGGTAAGAAATGCAAAAATAATAACTCTAATCATAATAAAGTATTATAACATTAGTTTTATAAAATATAATTTTGATTTATATAAATATGATTGCAAAAGATGTATCCTGATATTTTGAAAAAATACGGTAATCCGGTGTATGGATAAAATTTATGATAAAGGAGCATTTTAAAAATATCTGGATATGCTGGCAAAAAATAAAAAAATTAACACAAATTCAAATATTAAAACTGTACTGCGTTCTTTTAGCCACAGAAATTACAGGCTTTTCTTCTCAGGACAGCTGGTTTCATTAAGCGGAACATGGATACAGGTAATAGCAATGAGCTGGCTGGTATACGGACTGACTGACTCTGCATTCATGCTTGGGCTTGTTACTTTTTTAAGCCAGGTTCCGAGTTTTTTATTTTCACCTTTTGCAGGAGTATATATTGACCGATGGAATAAGCATAAAACGCTTATTTTTACCCAGGCTATTTCCATGTTGCAGGCCTTTTCGCTTGCAGCACTGACTTTGACCGGAGTTATCCAGGTTTGGCATATTATGATTCTCAGTATTATTCTTGGTTTAACAAATGCTTTTGATATGCCTGTGAGACAGGCATTCGTTATTGAAATGATTGAAGACAGAAAAGATCTTAGTAATGCTATTGCATTGAATTCCTCACTGGTTAATGTGACAAGACTAGTCGGGCCGGCAATTGCTGGAATCATAGTTGCAAAACTTGGTGAAGGAATATGTTTTACAGTAAACGGAGTAAGTTTTATTGCAGTGATAATCGCACTTTTATTTATGAGAATTAAAAAAGTAAAAACTACAAATGCGCACAGGAATGTTGTTTCAGAATTAAAAGAGGGATTTAAATATTCTTTCGGATTTCCACCGATAAGAGATCTGCTTATCTTGCTTGCGGTTCTAAGCTTTGCGATAACTCAATATGCGGTTCTAATGCCTGTTTTCGCAAAAGACATACTCCATGGTGGGTCAGATACTCTTGGATACCTGATGGCTTCTACCGGAGTAGGGGCACTTACAGGTGGAATATACCTGGCTTCTAGAAAAACCATTCTGGGACTGGGAAAAATAATGGCTGTTTCAACTTTTTTATTCGGAATTACAATCATGGTATTTGCTTTTTCAAAATACTTTATGCTCTCATTGGCATTCCTGTTTTTTGCAGGATTAGGCTTTATAACAATAATTGCTGCAAGCAACACTATATTGCAGACAATCACTGATGATGACAAACGCGGTCGCGTAATGAGTTTTTATACTATGGCTTTTTTGGGAATAGCTCCGTTTGGAAGTCTTGCCGCAGGAGCAATTGCTGAAAGAATAGGAGCTCCGCTGACAATTATGATAAGCGGAATAATAAGTATAATCTGCGGAGCTGTCTTGCTTTTAAGGCTTCCGGCATTGAGAAAATTAATAAAACCGGTATATATTAAAAAAGGAATAATTCCAGAAGTAGCACAGGGCCTGCAGACAGCGGCTGATCTGGAAAGCAGCCAGGAATAAAGCTGAAAATCACCTGGATTTTTGAATTATCTTTATTTAAATCCATTACCAGATATGAGTAAGTTTCTTTATAAAATCCGATACATTATAAAACTTTAAAATTTAATTTTTCAATAGTTACAATAATTCATACTATTAAGAATGTTTTCCCATACAAATTTATTTAAATCTTTATTTCCTTTCCCTCCCCACCAGGATTTAAGACTGATAATACTTAAATTGATTTTAAGGATCCATAGGTATAATTAATTTAATCGGAGTATAATTTTTATAAATATAAGCCAAATTTATTTTAAAGGGAGCCAAAATGAAAAATACCCAAGATAAGCAAATATGCCAGATATGCAAAGAACACAAGAAAAAATCCGATATTATACCTTTGGAACTCATAGATACCCCTTTACTTGAATTCATAAAAGAGAAATTTCCAGACTGTACCGGCAATGGCTATATCTGCAAGACAGACATCAGAAATATAAGATTAAACTATGTTGAAGAAATTTTAAAAAAGGAAAAAGGTGAACTCAGCAATCTTGAAAATAAAGTACTTGCAAGTTTAAAAGAGCAGGAAACAATTTCTCAAAATATTAATATAGAATTTGATAAAAAATTAACTTTTGGTGAAAAGATTTCTGACAAACTTGCTACTTTTGGTGGAAGCTGGAGATTTATTATAATTTTTCTTGCGCTTCTGGTTATGTGGATTATTCTAAATTCAATTAATCTGCTGGGTAAAAACTTTGATCCATACCCTTTCATACTTTTAAATTTAATACTTTCATGTATTGCTGCAATACAGGCTCCGATTATCATGATGAGCCAGAACAGAATGGAAGCAAAAGACAGGCTGAGAGCAAGAAACGATTATGTTGTAAACCTGAAGGCAGAACTTGAAATAAGAAATCTTAATGAGAGAATTGATAATCTTCTGACAGAGCAGTGGCAGAGACTTTTGGAAATCCAGAAAATCCAGCTTGATATCATGAATGAGATTACCGCAAAAAATAGATAGTATTAATACGGTTTTAAAATTAGATTCTGGTTGCAGGTATTATTTTTCAGATGATTAGGGATTTTTAGAATTGGTTTGAGGCTTTTAAAACTTACTTTACGACTTTATCTTTCTGCTCATAAAAATAAAAAGAACAGCGGCAATAAGTGCTGCCATGCTGCCAAAGTAAAAAGGGATTCTTTCATTAACATAATTCCACATAAGGCCTGCAATAAGAGAGGACAGAAAGCTGCATATGCCTATAGATGTCTGGTAAATTCCAAAAGCAGTACCTGATTTTTCAGCAGGAACAAGAAGTGATATGTATGCTTTCCCTACACCTTCAGTCAGTGCCATATATATTCCATAAATCGGAAATAAAAACCAGATATAAAAGCTTCTGTTAATAAAACCGAGGAAAAAGTATACAACAGCAAAAATGAGAAAACCTATTGTTAACACTTTTCTTGCTCCTATTTTGTCAACGATAACTCCTGCAGGAACAGAAAAAACTGAGTAGGTCAGGTTAAAAAGGACATAAGCGAAAATTGTAAATTTTATTGTAAGCCCGAGGTTCTGGGCTCTCAGTATCAGGAAAGCATCAGAACTGTTCCCTATTGAAAATATTGTGCTTACAAATAAAAATGTCTTAAACGAGGGGCTGACATCTCTCCATCTAAGTTTTAAATCAGCAAAAGATAATGGCTTTTTCTTTTTTTCCCTGACAAAGATAATTAGTAAGATAACCCCTATTATTCCGGGAATTACTGCTATATAGAAAACAAGCCTTAAGTTGTCATTAAATATTGCAAGAAATAATATCGCAGCCAGGGGACCGAAAACAGCTCCCAGCGTATCAAGTGCCCTGTGAAATCCGAATGATTTGCCTCTTATGTTTTCAGGGCTGCTTTCAGTAATTAAAGAATCCCTTGCTGATGTCCTTATCCCTTTTCCGAATCTGTCCAGAAACCTTGCAATAAGAACAAAAGGCCAGATATATGATAGCCCCAGAACAACCTTTGAAAAAGTGGATAAAGAATATCCTGTAACGGCAAATGGTTTTCTTTTCTGAAACCTGTCAGAAAACCACCCGGAAAAGACTTTAAGTATCGAGGCAGTTGACTCAGCAATACCTTCAATAATCCCTACAATTGAAACAGGAACTCCGAGAAAAGATGTAAGAAATATCGGGACAACAGGATAGACCATTTCAGAAGCAAAGTCATTAAAAAAGCTTACCCATCCCAGTGCAAATACATTTTTCGGGATATTAAATCTGTTTTTCAGTTTTTCCTTCTTTGCTCTTAACATTTTTGCCTGATTTCCTGTAATTTTTCTGCAATTCTTCTTGTAAATCTATAAGGATTTTTGTTTTACTGTTTTATCCGAAATTATTTATGAAATGATTATATTTATCAATTATTAATTTAATCATTTTTCACCTGATTAATATGCAATAATTGTAATTTCTCAGATTAAGAATAACCAACTTTTCTCAATTAGGTATCAATTAGCAGGTATTTCATTTTCTTTATTAAAAATTTTGGTAACAATCGGCATGATATTATATTATTCAGTAACCGAAATAATTCTGATTTAATAAAATACTCCCATTGGAAATAAATTTCTAATAATTTTTGGAAAAATTTTGCTGAAGAAAGATTTTGGAAAAATTTTGGCAATTAAATTACTGCTAATGATAAAAACCTGAATAATTGCAGTATGTAGAAAAAAAGATATTATTTTTTTTATACTATATTTATTATAGAAACAATAGTTTGTTAAAGTTCCAGAATATATTTAAGAAAACCGAGTTTAGCAATAATTGAAAATTTTTAAATAAAGATAGCTTCCGTAAATGAAAGAATTATTAAAAAATAAAAAATTTATATGGCTTCTTGCATCTTTGATTATCATTATTCCTTTTCTGGTTCTTTCTTATTTTGACAAACATTTATATCTCTGGATAGAACTTCCTTTATTTTTAATTATTATAGGAGCTGCCGGCTGGAAAATTTTTTACAGTGGCCTGAAAAGTCTTATAAGATTAAGATTTTCAAACATTAATCTGCTGATGACAATAGCAGTAGCCGGCTCTTTCTATTTAAGGCAGTTTGAAGAGGCAGTCATTATCGTAATTTTATTTTCAATAAGTGAAAGCCTGGAGGATTTTGGAATAGAAAGAAGCCAGAATTCATTGAAGTCGCTAATTGAAAAATCGCCAAAATCTGCAGCTGTAAAAGACAGGAACGAAAATATTCCAATTGATAATATTGATGTCGGAGAAGTTATTATCATAAAACCTGGAGATATAATCCCGATGGACGGAGTTGTGGTCCTGGGCAATTCGATTGTTGATGAATCTACCATAACTGGTGAGCCTATCCCGAAAAGTATATTTGCCGGTAATCCTGTATATGCAGGAACCCAGAATGGAAATGGATACCTTGAAATAAAGGTTACAAAAAAAGCAAAAGATAACACACTTTCAAAAATAATAGAACTTACATACAAGGCTACTGAGAAAAAAACATCTTCCCAGAAATTTATAGAAAAATTTGCAAAATACTATAGTCCTTCAGTTCTTGGCATTGCAGTACTTCTTGTGATTATACCTTTTTTTGTCTTAAAACAGCCGTTTGATTACTGGTTTACCCAGGCTCTGACCCTTCTTATAATTTCCTGTCCGTGTGCACTTGTAATATCCACACCTGTTACGATATTTTCTGCCATAGGTAATGCAACCAGAAATGGGATACTGGTAAAAGGCGGAAAATATCTGGAGGATATGGGAAGGATTAAAGCTATTGCACTTGATAAAACAAAAACTCTAACCAAAGGAGAACCTGTTGTATCAGATATTGTAACTTATAACGGATATGACAGAAAAGATGTGCTTGCCTGCGCGGCTGGTCTTGAATCATTTTCAGAACATCCCATTGCCATAAGTATTTTAAATAAAGCCAAAGAAGAAGGTATTGATATGCACAGATTTTCGGATTTTAAATCCGTAACGGGTAAAGGTGTTGCCGGAACCTGTGCAATATGCAACCATAAAGATTACCTGGGTAATTTGAGTTTCATTAAAGAGCAATTAAAAATTAATATCGACAAAGAAATAATTGACAAGGTGAATGAATTTGAGGTTCAGGGGAAAACCGCGATTGTTATGAGTGAAAATAATGTAATTACAGGTATTATTGCAATTACGGATGAGATAAGAAAAGAATCAGCTGGATTAATCAATTCACTTGAAAATCTGGACGTCACTCCGATTATTCTGACTGGTGACAATAAAGATTCTGCTGAATATATCGCATCAAATTTAGGTATTAAAAAAGTGAAAGCCGGTTTGCTCCCGGAAGACAAAGCTGGGGAAATAGAAAGGCTCAGAAAAGAATATGGCTATGTGGCAATGCTTGGCGATGGTGTGAATGATGCTCCAGCCCTGGCAACTGCTTCTGTAGGAATATCAATGGGAGCAGTCGGGTCAGATGTTGCCATAGAAAATTCAGATATCGCATTAATGAATGATAATTTGTTAAATATTCCCTATACCATAAGACTTGGCAAAAAAAGTTATAATGTCATTAAATTTAATATCTATTCTGCAATTATTATTAAATTTGTTTTCATGGTTTTGGCTCTTGCAGGTCTGAGCAACCTGTCTCTTGCTATTGTAGCAGATGTAGGTCTTACAATATTTGTTGTTATTAATGGACTAAGATTATTTAGATTTAAGTAAAAATCTGTTTAGATATTTTTTCTAAGTTTTAAAAAATAATTATTCTTTACAGCCATATCATCTAAAATAGAATGCATCAATTTCGCTTTTTCTTTTATATCAAGACCGATGGACATATTTGTGGCTTTTTCTATTGCTTTTTCAAACTCATCTGTTTTAAACACCGTTGCAGCAATACAGTAGTAGTTTTTCGATCTTCCATCATTAAAATTGTCTAACATTAACAGTAACAGCTTTTCTCTAAGCTTTTGTGACTTTCTGAATTCATCCAGTCCGAATTTTTCAATATAATTTATATCATCTTCAAGTTTCTGATAACATTTAAAGGAATCATGGCTCTTTCCGGATTCCCGATGCTTTTTCCATTTTTCACAATTTAGTTTTTCTGTGCAATCACCGCAAAATTCAATTTCTCTCTTTACTGCACAATGAAGCATGCTGCAGGGGCCTCCGAGACGGTAGTCTGTTTTGCAGCCTGGACATTTGCTTTTTGTTTTTATTACGTATCCGGGACATAAACGACATGAAAGACCACAGACTCCGATTTCCGGATATTTTGATTGCATGAATGAACCTCATAAAATAACTTCTTATAAGTCTAAGTTATAACCTCTATAATCTGTAACAGTAAAAAGTTAATTAATATTATATATGATTCTAAACAAAGCTGAAAACTCCGATTTAATTAAGACTTGGAGAAATATTTCCTGGCTTTATGGAAACAAATCTTTATGTATGCTGCAAGAATAAAATATCTGGAACCAGATTATGCGTCCCCAAAAAAAAGGGATCGGATATTGGGGCCAGATTATACGTCCCCATAAATATCCGATCCCTTAAAAGGTTTTTACAAGCTTTAAAAGCTACAAATTATTCAGTGATGGGAACCTTGAATTCCCCAGACATTTTAGTCCACTTTTCATCAATATTGAATTTCCCGCATATTTCTGTGTCGGTAACAGATGTTATTTCAAAATCACCTGTGGAAACATCTGAACTGGAAATAGAAACAGTTGTTCCGCCGGAAAGCCTTATGCCTATATTTACATAATTATCAACCCATTCTTTTACATTATAACTTCCAACGCTTACAGGAACCGGATCGCCCTGGCCTGTAACGGTTAATGTAAATTGGATAACTGCCTGACCATCAGAAAGCTCTACGTCTTTTAAGTTTTCAGATGTCTCAAAATTGGCTATGTAGATAAAAACACCAGTATTGTTTGTTGAGTGTGAAAGATTTGCTGACTGAGAACCCATGCTGTCCCAGCTTATAGGCATATGGTCTGAATATGCCCCATTGGTAGATTCGACACTTACGCTTGTTGCAGCAGGGCATTCTCCGGCTGTTTCTTCCGGGGCTTCTGTCTCAGCTGCCTGGGCTGATGTTGTTGTATCTTCTGCTGCCGGCTGTTCAGATGCCTGTGTTTCCTGTATTGCGCTTTCCTGACTGCCGCAGGCAACTGAGAAAATTGATAGTGAAGCAATAATAAGAATAATAAATACTGCATTCATGATTGTTTTTGGTTTCATCATGTATTTTCCTTTCTTGTTTATGTTAAAAGCTATAATGAGTTTAAAAGGTTATTTCTGTAATGGAAAATATAAAAATAAAAAAAATATATCATACTGATTATTAATATTACAAGATAAAATTAATAATTTTCAATCCTGCCCGATAAACAATAGGCCGCTGATATCAGTAGTACTTTTTGCATGTAATAGTAAAATCCTTCACTAATATCCTTCACAAGACAGTACCCATTCCAAGGAAAAGCTCTGTCTTTTAAAAGTTTAACCGTAGATATAAATAATTAACTATAGATATAAATGAATTCCAAACATTATCCAAATCTTATTTTTGTTAATAAATACTTTATTGCAAGAGCCGGATGAGTATAAAGCATTCTTGGACCAGCATATCTCATAACACTTTTTATCTTATTTCTCTTATTGTGTTCATAACAATGTATGCTGCATTTGGAACAGGCGGGCTTATTATTGCCATAGGGACATTTATCAAGTTTCAGAAATGCATAGCTTGTAAGTTCCTCACAGTCATAACAGGGAATTGTAAAAGAATCATGATTTGCTTTACAGTAAAGGTATATCATTGCTTTCACTGTCGCCTTTTCAATGGCTATTCTTTTTTTTGTTCTTATTTTTTTCTGTCCTTTTATTATTTAAGATCCTTTTTACTTTAAGTTCTTCTTTGCTGTTTTGCACTTTTGGCATAAATATGACTTATCAATATGGTAAGAAAAGAAAGATTATCCAGAAAAGGTTTAATAAAGAACTTTTATTACAATATTGAAAAGATGGGGCTCAAAACCTGAGCTTCTGTTTTTAACCCCATCTTTACAGATTAAAATTCAGCTTTTATAACAAATATGACTTAACGCTTTTTACAACAGCTGAGGATCATTTTCCCAGCTGTACAGGCTTGCAGGATCTTTGACATTAGTATCGCGACCGTTCTGCGGTAGATCCATTGCAGTAGAAGGATTTGCAGGCATGGTGGGTACGTTAAGATCCGAAGACCCGCGAGAATTATCCTTCACCCAGGTATCGTGACTGTCAGAATTCATTGGTGTAAGATCTACGTCATCAATGGAAATCCCAAGCGCCTCGGCTACTCCTTTGCCGTACTCAGGATCAGCCATATAACAATGATTGATATGCCTGTGCTTAATCTGCAGTGTCGAGTCACCCATGTTTCGCGCTGTATTTTCAAAAAGTACCAGCTTTTGCTCCGGGCTCATATTACGAAATAGAAGTCCGGGCTGAGTAAAATAATCGTGATCGTCCTCCCGGAAGTCATACTGATAAATATCGCCACCGCTCTGAACAGGCTCAGCAGTCCAAGGATTATCAGTCCAGTTGCCATAACTGTTAGGTTCATAATGAAGCTCGCTGCCCATATTTCCATCAACTCTCATTTTGCCGTCGCGATGGAAGCTGTGAGGACTGCTGACTCCCTGTGGGCTGTTGACTGGAATCTGGTGGTGATTTACGCCCAGTCGATAACGCTGTGCATCTCCATAAGCAAAAAGTCTGGTCTGAAGCATACGATCCGGAGAATAACCTATACCCGGCACATTGTTTGCCGGATTAAAGGCTGCCTGCTCAACATCGGCAAAATAATTATCGGGATTTTTATTCAGCACTAATTCACCCACCTCAATCAGCGGGAAATCCTTTTTGTACCACATTTTTGTCAGGTCAAATGGGTTATAAGGCATTTTTCTCGCCTGTTCTTCTGTCATAACCTGAATAAACATGGTCCATTTAGGGAGTATACCCTTCTCTATAGCTGTATAAAGATCTCGCTGATGGCTTTCCCTGTCCTTTGCCACCACCATTTCAGCTTCCTGATCTGTCAGGCTCTGAAAACCCTGCTGGCTTCGAAAATGAAATTTTACCCATACTCGTTCGTTTGAAGCATTTATCAGACTGTATGTATGGCTGGAGAATCCATGCATATGACGGTAAGAGGAAGGAATGCCACGATCGCTCATAGTAATCGTTACCTGGAGCAAAGCTTCAGGAAGCGATGACCAGAAATCCCAGTTATTGTTGGCGCTTCGCATATTTGTCCGGGGGTCACGCTTAACCGCATGATTTAAGTCGATGAACTTTTTTGGATCCCTGAAAAAGAATACCGGCGTGTTATTGCCTACAAGGTCCCAGTTTCCTTCTTCGGTATAGTATTTCATTGCAAAACCGCGGATATCTCTTTCTGCGTCAGCTGCTCCACGCTCTCCTGCAACTGTAGAAAAACGCATGAATATTTTGGTTTTTTTCCCAATCTTGGAAAATATTTTTGCTTTGGTGTATCTGGTGATATCGTGTGTTACTGTAAATTCACCAAAAGCTCCGGAACCTTTGGCATGCATTCGCCGTTCAGGTATAACCTCCCGGTTAAAGTGGGCATGCTTCTCCAAAAGCCAGGCGTCCTGAACGACCTGCGGTCCTCTTGGCCCTGCAGTCATTGTATCCTGATTGTTAATAACCGGGGCGCCATTTTCACGGGTAATCCCCGCATGTTCACCCCTGACAGCATTACGGCTTGGCAGATAGTCTCCTAACCCGTTCTTTTGCATCGGATCATTATTTTTCATATATCCCCTCCAATCTAATTATTTTATTAAGCAGTATATTTTTTTGCAGAATGTGATAAATATACCATATGTCGTTGTTATATTGAATATAATTAGAATGAATTGACTGAGACGTAAAATATTTTTTATTTTCTCCTTCTAAAAATATATCGATCCTGTTTATTTTTAGGGCAGATGAATTTTTTTCAGCATAAAACATTCTACATACTGAGTAATTATTTCTGTTTATTTCTATAAGCCGGATTATTTAAATTGAAATGGAACCAAATTATACGTCCCCAAGCTCAAAGTCCTTTTCCTCGAGCTGTTCATATATTCCGGCAAGCGGGCTGAAATCAGTTACTTTGCTACCTTTTAAAAATAGCTTTTTTAAATTTTTTAGTTCTGCCAGCGGTGTTACATCGCTAATCTGTGTATTTGCCAGATCCAGATGCCAGAGTTCTGTCATTCCCGACAGTAAGCTTGCATCACTGATATTATTATAGCCGAGCAACAGATAGCCCATTTTATTAAGACTTTTCAGAGGTGTAAAATCTTTAACTGGCTCATTGCTGAAAAACTGCAGGGAATCCAGTTCAGTAAGGTTTGTAAAAACACTTATATCCTCTACCCCGTTTGCACCCAGACTTAGTTTTGTTAACTTTGTCATGGAAGCAAGAGGGCTTATATCGCTTACACTATTAAACATCAGGCCCAGTTCTTCAAGATTTGTAAAATATTCCAGCCCGCTAATATCCTGTATCTTAATGGCTTCATCGTCTTCGTATTGTTTTGAAAAATCAATAACAGTTACCTTAAGCGCATCTGCTACGGTTATATCGCCTTCAGGCTTGTTTAGCAGTACCCGAATATCTTGTTCAAGGACAGCGTCCTTAAATTCGATAACCATTTCAGGATCCGGAGCATTATCTTGTGATGATTCAGAAACTGTCTCGGTTAATGAACTTGTCACCTCAGAATCTGTTACAGCCTCTTCTGCCTGAGCAGCTGTTGCTGTTTCCTCAGACTGATTTTCCAATGTCTGTACTTCCTGTTTTCCACAGGCAATTGAAAAGCATGCCAAAGCCGAAATGATAAGAATGATAATTACTGCACTAATTACTTTCTTCATTTTTCTGTTTATTCTCCATTACTTGTATTATTATAATTATTACATCTGTTACATAAGTTTTTTTCCTTATGAACTTTAGTACTTTAAAAATATATCATGCTGATTACTTGAATAACAAGATATAAATAATAAATATTTATACCAAGTGTAGCTATGCATTGGAGCCAGAATCGGAACTACTTTTCTGGTATTAAATTAAAAGGCTTCGATATCTTATCTTAAATATAATTATTTTAGTTTTTGCATCTTTTATGAACCACTCTTTTTCTTTTTTATTTACCAGAAAAGGAGGATGGGACATGAATAAATAGGACTAAAATATACAATGAACATATAATACTCTTACTGCACAGGGTATTTAGTAATCCCAATAAGCTAATATTCCTTCTATTATGTTTATTAAATCTGCATTACGAAAAGGTGCATCTTGATTTGATGAAAGTAGCTGCAATGGATTAACTAAATCTCTAAATAAACATAGTTCGAGCCAGTTATCAGGAAGCTTTTTGTCTGCGAATGTATTATAGGTTTGCTCAAATAAATTGATATGAGTATCATTGAAAAACTTGCGATATCTTAAAAACTGGCCTATATCAGCAATAGAATGCCCCCACCATGCGTCTTCCCAGTCAACAAAAAACAATTGATCATGTTCGTCAATAAGAATATTTGCAGGTCGGAAGTCACCATGAATAAATGATTTATAACTATCAATTTCTGATATAAATTCTTGTTTGTCTAAAATCAATCGTTGTATTCTTTCACGCAGTTCCACACCTGTTAGCGCTCTAACCGTTGGATTATCTAAAAAATATTGGTACCACATTTCAAATAGCGGCACATCCCATTCTGCAAGTCCAATAGTTTTTTCTTTTGGAGTATTGTGTATCATAGCAACTGCTTTAGCTGCTTGCTCCAGCAAAGAATTGTCACACTGATTGCTTTCAATGATACGTTTTTGTAGAGAAACTCCTTTGATATACTGGTATACAAAAATATTCTCTTTATCTTTCGTGGTGTGAAACAATAGGTTTGGAATATTTATCTTACCTTTAACTAATTCATAAGCAATAATTTCGTTATTAAAGCCGGCTTTGTTAACTATCCTTAATAAAAATTTGCCTTTATTCGTATAAACAATAAAGTTGCTATTTTTACATCCAAGCTGTATTGTACTAAAATCTGTGACAGATAGTGTATTATCATATTCAGTAAATATACTTTTTAATTTTTCAGTCTTTATATCAATAATTGGTGTTGAGCGTTCCCAGCCTAAGTCCAACATTTAACTAACTCCAATCTTCATAGTATATAAAAAACCATACTTTTATTTAGCATCAAAGCTAATAAACATCTAAGCATATTTCAACCATGTTGTTTGGTATATTTCATAAATTTTATATCGACTTAACCTTAAATAATTCATCCGACCAACTTGTTCACTCGTTAGGCACAGATATATAAATTATCCTGTATCCTTTTAAATCATGCCTTTGGTTTATTCCCTGGAAGCGGTATTATACGATTTTTGCACATCATATTCCTACTCTCTAACCTTGATAAATCTTTATCTGCTGGATTTTTAGTGCTCTCACCTTCATGCGCCAAATCTATCGGTTATATCATCATTATTTAATATTGCAGACCAGGTTCGATTTGCTCTGTAATAGCAGGAATGCCTGATACCGAATGTTGTCGTCTTTTAAGGTCTTTTCCCGTTGCCCGGGCTTATTTATTAAATGAACCAATTTCAATCAGATTACCTTCCGGATCAGAGATATAACATGTGCGCTGCCCCCAGAGCTCAGTAGCAGGCTCCAAAACAGGTATCGCTCCTTTGGATACGACTTCTTTAAATGTCAGGTCAACCGCTTCATAATTATCAACGCTTAGGGCAATTTCAAAATGACCATTAATTTTATCCGCATACTCAAAGGTTCTGTTTGCCATCTTTTCAAAGTCGGTCCGGCGATATAATAAAAACAAGGTTCCATCCTTGACCAGATACACATTTGATGTATTTTCATCTTCCTGGATTTCAAAGTTCAGAACATCCCTGTAAAAGCGAACCATCGTTGCCATGTCTTTTACAAAGATACCAAGCCCATCTAATTTCATAGCAGGTCACCTCCAAATCAGACTATTGTTTTATAATGAAAGGAAGTATGTTATAGCTCAACACCCAGGCAGCTTTGCCAACCTTTAAAAATCAGAAAAACCTCTGTATCAGCTGATAGCTAATCCCTGGCATCAAAACTGACCATTAGTCAGGTACTGGCATTTAAATCGCTTTGGCGATTGTAAAAATACAGGGTTCAACACTGCGGTTTTTTATGATGATTTTGATCTCTTGAATTTTTGTATTCTGAATAGTCCCACGAGTAACAAGACGATGACTACTCCGAACCCGAAAGCAGAATACCAGGGCCTGTCACCAAACTCGCCATCAAGCAGGATTGATGTGGTGATCAATGCAATAAAAGCAGCGAAAAACAACAGTAAGATTGGCGCTAGCAATCCTTTTTTAATAATGCCTGTTTTATTGATTCCAATCATAATTAGGATAAAACCTGCTGACAATCCAATAGCACACAATCCCGGTGCATCATCATACTCACCTAAAGCAAAGAGTAGTCCACCAATAATAATCCCCAGAATGACAGGCAGGATAACTTTTGGCTTAATAAATTTGTTCATTTTGAGTTCTCTCCTTCTACGATTGTGACCATAACACAATCTTCTGCCAGAAAATTACTGTATACTATTTTTTGGATTCAATTATTATGAACTTTTCTTTCTTTAATTGTTACCTTTATTATATCACCTGGCTGTTTGCCGATTTTCGCACGGTATTTTTTTAATCCCCGCTTCAAATTCATATAACTTATAATTCATAATAACTCACCTTCCAGGTGCTGTTATTATATAATATCAATAGTTTTAAATTTTAAATAATCAAATTAAGAAATATTTAAAAGTTGTAAACACATCTTTTAGATAGCGCAAATAAAAGATTAATAAAATTGTTGAAGAGTTGAATGTATCAGTCTCATTTTTGGAGAAGAGCCCGTCGTTATTTTTTGTGTAGGACCAAATTATACGTCCCCGACATTTTTTAGTTGATAAAAACAGGAATTATTCTTAAAATAAATTTCTAAAAGGTCGACTGACTGACACCATTAATAATCCGAAAGATTTCTTCTTAATTTTTTTGGTAAGTTATTTTTGATAAGTTAATTTTTATGAAAAATATACAATTCAGAGAAAAATACGGTCAGTATGCTTTAGTCGCCGGAGGCTCTGACGGATTAGGGGCTGCTTTTGCAGAGGCTATTGCGCAGCGTGGATTGAACCTTGTTTTAATTGCGCGTCAGGAAGACCGGCTGAAGGCGACAGCAGCCCGGATTAAAGAACTATATGAAATCGATGTGATTTCCATTGCAGCGGATATGGCAGATTACGAAAATGTGAAAAAATTAATCAGCAATCTTAAAGTTTCAATTAGTTTACTTGTTTACAATGCTGCGTTTGCTCCAATCGGTTTATTTGAAAATATGAGCGAAGATCATCTGGCCCTTTCAACTGCTGTAAATGTAAAAGCACCACTGCTTCTTGCAAAACTTTTATCTGCATCTATGATACAGCAAAAAAGAGGAGGAATAGTGCTGATGTCATCTATTGCCGGGGCACAGGGCAGCCCGAACCTTGCTGCTTATGCTGCAACAAAATCATTTAATACCATTTTAGCCGAAGGCCTCTGGAAAGAACTAAAGCCGCACGGAGTCGATGTAATTGCCTGCTGTGCAGGTGCAATTCTCACCCCTGGTTATCATAAGGCTGAGAAAACAAGACCAGCACCCGGAACGTTGGAAGCCAGTAAGGTCGCTGAACAGACATTGGATGCTTTGGGAAGAGGCCCGATTATAGTTCCCGGAGTAATAAATAAAATCGGCCGTTTTGTACTTACGCGGTTATTAAGCAGAAAAGCCGCGATTGATATAATGTCGAAAAATACCGGAGGTTTGTCATGAAGTTATTTTTAGGTCTGATCACCCCACTCGTCGCATATCTGGTTATCACTCTTTTACACGTCATCATCCCGGTTAAAAAAATTAAGGGATATGTAAAAAATGAAATAACAGGCAAAGTAATGAATTACAGGATAAATGGTATATTTGTTCTTCTGGCAAGTATTCTCATCTGGTTTCTGCTTGGGTATTTTGATATAGTTCCATACACATGGCTGTATGAAACCCGATGGTCAGGTTTTATCAGTGCTTGTGTTATCGGATTAACGTATTCTTTATATATTGTTCTCAAACATCCGTCTACAGGCAGAACTTTCTTTGCCGATTTCTGGTTTGGGAGAGTAAAAGATTCGCAATTCAGAGACGGTCTTATTGATGCAAAAATGTGGTTTTATTTAATCGGTGCTGTCATGCTTCAATTAAATGTTCTTTCTTATGCAGCGTATCATATAATGAATGTTGAAAATATTAATTATGGTTTTCTTCTCGGCTGCGCAATGTTAACGTGGTTTTGCTTTGATTATCTGATATTCGAAAAAATACATTTATGGACATATGATTTTATTGCTGAACGTGTCGGATTCAAATTAGGATTCGGCTGTCTTGCGTTCTACCCTTATTTTTATTCTGTCTCACTCTGGTTTACTGCTCATCTTCCCAATCCTGATCATCCAGGGTGGCTTACAGTCCTATTCGGGGTATTATTTCTCTGCGGGTGGGCATTGACGCGCGGTGCAAATATGCAGAAGTATTTCTTTAAAATTACGCCAGGCAGAAAATTCCTTTGGATAAAACCTGAGGTACTTAGTGACGGTAAACTAAGTCTGCTTGCCAATGGATTCTGGGGTGCAAGTCGTCACATCAACTATCTTGGAGAAATAATACAAGCTGTAGCCGTAGCTCTTGCCGCAGGATATTTCGGGATTTGGATGGTGTGGCTTTACCCGGCTTATTATATAGGTCTTATGCTGACCCGACAGGCAGATGACGATAAAGTCTGCAAAGCAAAATACGGAGAGCTTTGGGATAAATACACCAGTAAAGTGAGATACAGGATTTTTCCTTTTATATATTAAGTGCTGACGGGATAAAAACTAAATCTGCATATATAAAAACTTTAAAGGCTTTAAAATGCATACGGCTTTCCGATGATGACCAATTATTTGGTGAAGAGACACTATCCTTAAATTTAGTATAATATTTTTACTAGAGAAGTCTGTTTTATCTAATGCAGGATCTCTCGTTAGAGTATAATTTTGTATAGGACCAAATTATACGTCCCCAATGCTACATAATTTCAAAAAAAATTTTAATTTATATTTTTTGTGTTCTTTCGTTTATTTAATATAAATAACAAAGCAGCTATAACCGCTATTATTGCTACTCCGATTAAAACCAGAATAATTAAAATTATTGTCCAAAGTCTATCATCCTCACTTGAAGTGGTTTCAAATTCTTTCTCCCATAAAATACTCTCTGTTTTAACATCAAAGTTTTGTATATCCGACAATCCGGAATTTGAAGATTCAGCCATCTCTCCCGCTTTTAAAGACACGGATTGTCCTGTTGAATTGTCTTTAAATTCTGCCTCGCCTTCAACAACCTTTAAGCTGCTTACTATCCCATCATCCTTTACAACAACAATTGTTCCTTCTATGGAGGTGTTAGCTCTGTTGGTTTCTATTTCGAATTTTTTATTTGTGTTTTCCTCGGAAAGCCATTTTGATAGATCCTTGCCTATCCTTAAAAGAATTTCTCCGGTTGTCTTTACTTTGAATTTGCTTTTAACTTCAAATTCAGTTCCACCTCTGAGATATATGTCAGACAATTCAAATGAATTAAACTTTAAAATAACAGCAGCATTTTTCGGTACTATAATCGTATCTCCCACAAAAATCACTGTATTGATATCTGCAATTTCAGGTTTTTCAGCTCCAGCTCTTTTGATATAAAGATACCCTGATTTTGTCATAATCTGCTGTACTCTCAGGTTAGAGTCTTCACCTATTGATGCTTCTGAAGTTTGTTCTAGCGCAGGTTCTTCAGCTAGTTTGGGTATTTCCCCGGTATCCTGTAAAAAAGGTAATACTCCTTCTACTGTAAAAGTTATGTTTAAAACTATATTGTTTATGTTCTTTGTCAGATTTTTTCCTTGAAAAGTTAATTTGATTATGTTGTCTCCAGGGTTTGCAATACCAGTGAATTCTCCCTGAAATGATGAAACAGTACAAATCAATGTGCCATTGTTGCTATGCTTGCCATTAAACTTTTGCTCATATAGCAATGTTCCATAAAAACCACCTGTCAGAGGGTCATATTCTGCAGATATTATTCCTTCCCCGCTATCTGTTCCAGAAAAATTACCAAAAGGATCTTCTATCTCATAAATTAGATTCGACTTAACACTGGCTGATCCTGATAAAATGTATTTTTGCTGTTCTTTGGAATATTCAGATTTAATTTTTATGGTCTTAAGGAAATCCTGAAATAAAATGTTTTCATTGTTTTTTTCAGCCAGGTCTCCATCCGTAAGAGAAAACTCAGAAAAATCTTCCAGTCCCATCAGTGCAGGTATTATAAGTAGAGATAAAATTATTATAAATATCAATACTTTCTTCATAAATATCTTATTTATTTTTACTGACTTTAATTATTATTATATTTTACATATATTTTTATATAATTAAAATCGTTTGATATGTAAATTTTTTTGTCAGGCTGGGTAGCATAAAATACAATCTGGATAAATACTGCACCCTGGCGAAAGCATCCACAGTTTGAACCATTTATAATTAAGACACTATAGGTTTAAAATATAAAATAGAAGAATTTAACCCAAATATCGCTGCGTGATAAATTGTAAAATATGCTGGGCATAGTGGACAGAGCTAGAACCATGATTGCTGGTTCAGACAAGATTATTTTTATACCGGAATTAATTTTTCGAAATTAACAATTTGCCCAACTGTTTATTTGTAGATTATTTAATAATCTTTTCAAGGTTCATTTTTGCATAAATAATCCTGTGGATTTCTACTATATTTTCAATCACTACAAAAAATACCAGGTAATTTTTTACAGGTAAAAACCTGCATTCTGCTTTAAGAGATTCTTGGGGATGGTATAACTTGCAGGAATAAGGATATTGTTTAAGTCCGAGAATAGATTTATCAAGGATATCAATAAAATCCATAGCATCTTTAGGTGATTTAAGATTATCAAGGATATATACTGTAATATCTTGTAAATCCTTTTGTGCTATGGGTAGATATTTAATCTTATACATAATCCTTGTTGATTTTTTCAGCAACTTTTAATCTTAAATTAGAAAATACTTCTTTATGAGAGTAGCGCATTTCAGTTGATTCTGCTTCTGTTTGTGCTTCTTTTAATTTATGGAATATTTCACTTTCAAATTGCTTAGCTTCATATGCTTCAATACTCATAACTACCATGTCTCCATATCCATTTTTTGTCAGGAAAACCGGTTCCTGTGTTTCATGCACCATTCTTGAAATCTCGGCAAAATTATTCCTTAAATCTGAAACTGGCCTAATTTTTTTCATAAAATAACTCCTTGATTAATTTATCAA
>DBPS01000048.1:21279-61210 GCA_002304935.1 Candidatus Humimicrobium oleiphilum
GTAGACAGAGTTAGAGCTAAATTGTTGAGCTCAAATGGGTATATTTTTATACCAGAATTGAGTTTTTAATATAATTATTTGCCTACAATCCAAATCACTATTTAATAAAATTAATACCCTTTCCAACCATAAAGATTGATTTTTAACAAGGCTTTATTATGGTATAATATCAATAGTTTTAAATTATAAATAATCACATTTTAAATATCCGGTGATAATAGTGTATACAAAAATTAAAATGGTTTACTGGAAAGGTAAAAAATTCTGGTTAGGTAAAATTCTTGAACATCCTGAAATTATGAGTCAGGGTGAAACCGTTGAAGAACTTGAAGAGAATCTTAAAGATGCTTATAAATTAATGCTAATGGATGATGTTCCCTCAGATTATCAGCTAAAAGAAATCTCTGTATGAAACGAAGTGAACTTCTAAAGCAAATAAAAAAAGAAGGGTGCATATTCTACAGGTCCGGGTCAAGACACGATATTTATATTAATCCTAAGACTGGCCAAAAGCAACCTATTCCAAGACATTTGGAAATTGATAATGATTTGGCTAATCATATTAAGAAATATCTGGGAATTACAAAATAAAAGACTAACAAATTGCTGAAGAGTCTATAATCTCGAATTCTAAAAGCACCAAATTATACGTCCCCAAGATTGGCTGGGCAAGACCATTAGTAACAAGAACTTTCAAAATTGAAATTGAAATTCTTTAAGTTCGAATATCAGGAAAAAACAAGTTTTAACTAATTCTGAAAGATTTGAATATTCGAAACTTTTGGTATTCTATTTAATTCTAATTTAATTTTTTGCATCTCTTCCCTTAAATCAAACTCATCCTGAATACCCATCCAAAAGTCTGCAGAATTGCCAAAATATCTTGACATTCTCAGGGCAGTATCTGCAGTTATCCTTCTTTTACCTTTAAGAATTTGTGAAACTCTTGTTGCAGGCATGCCAGTATCCTTTGACAGCCTATAAGCACTTATTTTTAATGGTTTAAGAAATTCTTCCAAAAGAATTTCGCCTGGTGTTATATTTTTAATCTTTTCCATTTCTTTTTCTCCTTAGTGATAATTAATTATTTCGACAAAACTTGCTGAACCATTTTCCCAGTAAAAACAAATCCTGAACTGATCATTTATTCTAATACTATATTGTCCCTGTCTTTTACCTGATAGCCTTTCAAGCTTATTCCCTGGTGGGACATTTAAATCGTTTAAATCTTTTGCCCTGCTTATGATTATTAATTTTCTAAGCCCGATTCTTTGTATGTCTCTTGGTAACTTCCTAGAATATTGCTGGTTCCATATCTTTTCTGTTTCCTTATCTTGAAATGAAATAATCATGTGCATATATTAACGTATTACGTTATTAATGTCAAAGGTTAATATTAGAGTTTTATTTAAGAGATTTGGTGAAGAGCCAGAGCCAGATTCTAAACAACTCTGTCTGGGCATAGTGAACAAAGTTAGAACTATTTTGCTGAGCTTAAATGAGAGTATATCAATGACTAGCTTTCTTTATAAGAGTTGACATAAAGCACACAATGTATTACATTATATACATGAAATATTATTCCTGGAATAATGATAAAAACGAAAAACTTAAAAAAGAGAGAGGTATTTCTTTTGAAGATATTATTTATTATATAGAGAATAAAAATTTACGTGCTATATTAAAACACAATAANNATAGAGAATGAAAAAGAAATATTTTTAAAAACAATCATTCCGAGCAGAAAAGCTACAAAAAAATATCTGGAGGTAAAAAATGAAATATAAGCTAGATAATGAAGAAAAAGAAATTTTGAATGAATATGAAAATGACGAATATGTTGAAATATCTGATATGGAAAAAGAAATAAAAAAGCATTCAGAATATGCCAAAGCAACATTTACCAAAAATAAAAGAATAAATATTCGTATTTCTCAAAGAGACCTTGAACATATACAAAGAATAGCTTTGGAAGAAGGTATTCCTTATCAGACATTGATAGCTAGCCTTATCCATAAATATACATCAGGGAAACTTGTTGAAAAAGACAAGATATTGATAAACAGTTAGGTAATGTAAAAATAACTTTTAAGATTTAATACTCATATTTTTGATTAAGAACCTTTTGTTAGAACTAATGCCCCGTTATTTGGTGAAGAACCAAATAGATTAATAATTAAATTTCAGTTAATGATAAAGATATTTTAGCTAATGTGTGTTATTGGCTTGGCATAGTAGACAGAGTTAAATCTAAATTGCTGAGCCTGAGTGAAGGTGTTATTATTCCTGAACCTAATTTATAAATTTAATCAATATTTACTACTTCGTATTGCTTACTATATTTATTAAAATTCAATTTTAAATCATTAAATATTTTATTTAGCAGTATTTAATATATTAAATAAGACTTATAATTATATTAGATATCACAAAGAAATCACCATTTTTGCTATTGCTATCTTTAAAATAATTTTAGGAGGAAATATGAGTTTAAGAGATGCAGCAGTTTTAATAGATGCAGCGCTGGAAGATAATGTAGCTGTATTAAGAGAATCTTTAGAAAAAGGTATTGATATTGACTCAAAAGATTTTTCTGGCATGTCAGCGTTGATGTGGGCTTTATTTCATGGACGCACAGAAATAGCAAAGTTACTAATAGAAAAAGGCGCTGATATTAACGTTAAAGATGATAGTAGCTGGACTGCGTTGATACATGCATCAGTGAATGGATATGCAGAAACAGTAAAGTTGCTTATTGAGAATGGTGCTGATATTAATGCCAGAGATATCGTCGGTGGGACCGCATTGAAGCATGCTTCATTAAATGGACATACAGAGACAGTAAGTATATTAAAAACATCTGGAGCCTTGTAATAAATAGATCAATAATAAATCGTAAAATTAAGAAATAATATTTCAACCAATAATTAAGATACCTTTGGTAAATATGTCTTACTGTGGCTGGGAATATTGAATAGAGTTAGAACTAAAATCATGAGTCCAAATAAAGTTATTCTTATACCTGAACGGAATTCCTAATATGCGTTAATCAATAAGCATTTCTTTCAAAATACCCTTGATTTCTGTAATTTCTATTTCATCTAAATGTCCGGCTTTTTCTTTTAACCTTATTTTATCAATTGTTCTTATTTGATCCAGAATAATCCAGCCAGGCTTTTTTTGGAAAATGATTTTAACCCTTGTAGGATAGCTCCTTGATTTTGTAGTCATTGGAGCGATAATAATTGTATCAATATTGAAATTCATCTCATCTGGTGAAAGGACAATACAGGGTCTCACCTTTTTTATTTCATGACCTATTGTTGGATTGAGGTCCACCCAAAAAATATCGTATTGATTAATTACCATTCCCAATCCTTATCAAAAATGTTATCGTCACTTATTAAAAGGGCATCTTCGTTATTTTTATGCATATTTTGAAAACTTCTATTCCAGTCTGCGCGAGGTTCCTTGACAGCTTCGATTATTATTTTTTTATCAACTACCTTTATTTCAACTTCACTTTCCAGTTCACATTCTTTAATAATACTCGAACTTATCCTTATACCTTTTGAATTCCCGATTTTTATTAAATTTGATTTCATTTAACACCCGTTTTAAAGTTATTACAATGTAATTACATTGTATATTAAAAATATTTAATTGCAAGAGCGTATATAGTACTTTTAAAGTAAATATCTTAGATTTTAAAAAGTATAAAATTATATTGATATACAAACTTAAGTGGCTGGGCATAGTGGACAGAGTTAGAACTAATTTGCTGAGCTTAAGTGAGTATATTTTTATATCTGAATTGAATTTCCTAATTTAATTTTATATTTACCCTGCGCCTTTATTCACTATATCTATAAAAAATATTATATACAAAATTCGAAAATAATTTTGAGAGAGATTATTAAAAAAATTAAATACATTTAATCCAAATATAAATTTTCTTATATGCTTACAATAAAGTTGTATATAGTTGTATAATATGTTAATATGCAACTATATAATTAATAAGGAGATGCAGCATTTATGGGTACAGCAATAAAAATATCAAAAGAGATTGTAGACGAGGCAAAAATTTCTGCAAAAATATCAAGGAGATCTATGGCTGGGCAGGTTGAATACTGGGCTTTTATTGGTAAAATCGCAGAAGATAATCCCGACTTATCTTTTTTAGCAATAAAAGATATTTTACTTGGAAGGCAGCAGTTGAAAGAAGGTATCGGAACTCCCTATATTTTTGGAGAAGGTGATTAGAAATTAAGATTATTCAGTCACCTCTTTTTGAAAAACAAAAGAAAAAACTTCATAAAAGCCAGATTAAATTACTAGATAAAGAGATTAAAAAAATAGCCATAAATCCGGAAATCGGTCAGGAAAAAAAGGGAACTTTAAGTGGTGTCAGGGTTTATAAATTTCACATTGAAAAACAATTTTTCCTGCTTGCATATGAATTTGAAAATGATACTTTAAATCTTATAATGATTGGCAGCCACGAAAACTATTATAGAAATCTTTCTAAATATTATAGTTAATAAATTATTTTTATAACTTGGCTGAGCATAGTGGACAAAGTTAGAACTAAATTGCAGACTTTAAGTGCGGATATTTTCATACAAGGATAGAGTTATTAAATTAAATTTCTATTAAAATTTGTATTTTACCTTCAAAGTAGTAAAATCAATTTATAACATTTATTACAAAATTAAATAAAATAACAATTTAGTAGTATTGCTGCTTTTCCTATATCAGTTGGTCGCCAATTGTATAGAAAAGCAAAATACCAACAGCGAAACCAGCTAAGTGTAGCTGGTTTTTTATTTTAAACTGAAGCTTATAAATAAAAGGAGGTGAGTGAGATGAATGAAATAGAAATTGAAAGTGTAACTAAAAATCTTGTTGATGCATTAGAAAAGAAAGATGTTGAAAGGGCAGTTTCAACTTTTACTGATGATGCTGAGTGGTTTACTCCTAACGGTACATTTAAAGGCAAGAATGAGATAAGAAGATATATCAGCTGGATGACAAACAATCTAAAAGATCTAAAGTTTGTAATTGATGGAGTTGGAATACTTATACAAGGAAATAAGGGGATTCATCAGTCCATTTACGAGGGTATTTACAGAGGAATAAAAGTTAAAGCAGCCAATATATGCACCTATGAATTTGCAGAAGACAAGATAAAAAGGCACTGGACTGTAAACGACAGGCTATCGCTTGCCAGTCAGGTGGCCAAAGGCCCGATAGCAAGAAAAGCAGTTAATACTATAATAGCTAAAGCAGAAGCTGGACTTCATTAATAAGATGTAAATTCATCTTACAAGGAGGTGAACAATATGCCCAAGATGATGCTAATTCATGCAATACCAGAACCCATACCAATTTCTCAGGCTGAAGGGGTGGCAAAACTTGCAAAAGCTTTCTCTACCACAGATGCTTACTGGGTTTCAAGCTGGATTCAGCTTGATGATAAGGGAGATGTGGCAAAAATAGTCTGTGAATATGATGCTAAAGACGCTGAATCATTAAAAAAGCTCGTTGAACAAATTGCTGCCCAGATTCCCAACTTTCCATGTGATGGCCCTTATCCAATGATGAAGGTGGACGGTGAATCATACAGGTAAACTTTCTGCCTGCTTAAAAACAATTATTAAGACCTCATAATTAATATGGTTCTTGGGTTCTTCCTCAAAGAAAAGGAACCTGTTGTTAGATCGGATGCCCCGTTAATTGGTGAAGAGCCAAGAGCCGGAAGGGGACCAGATTATACGTCCCCAAGACTGGCTGGGGAGGAAGGATTCGAACCTTCGCAGTGACGGGACCAAAACCCGTTGCCTTACCACTTGGCGACTCCCCAAAGCTGAAAATCTTCAGAAGTATTAATCCTTAAAAAATAAAGTTAGTAAATTCTATATCAGTTTTTTTTAAAATTCAAATATCTCCGTTTTTGAGAAAGTAGCTGTATTCATCTTTTATGCTTAGGAATAATAATAAAAATATTTCCAGGCTGATTTCCTCAGGACGAGTATCGTTTGAGAAACCATATTTCTCCAGCATTCTTATTATCTTTTGTTCATTATCCTTATAAAACGTACCCCTGAGATTTAAAGAATTGATCAGCTTCTTTCTTCTGTGATAAAAGCAATCTTCAACAAAACGGAAAAAGTCCTGCGTAAAAGAAATCTGTAGTTCATAATTCTTCAAAACGTCACTTACAATCAAAGGATTGATTTTATAAAGTATTGAGCTTGGCAGGAACCTTTCATTTCTTCTGATATAAACAGTTACGGAATCGACATATGGTTTTGGATAAAAACAGCTTCTTGAGATACCGAAACTTTTTACAAAATGAGAGTAGAAATTGAGCTTTACAGAAAATGCATTGTAGTTTTTGTCGCCTGGTTTTGCCAGGATTCTTTCAGCAATGTCTTTCTGAATGGTCACATAAAAGTCTGTTATTTTTTGCGTTTCACTTAATATTTTTAGAAGAACAGGAGCAGCAATCTTATAAGGAAGATTGGATACGCATTTGGTTATCCCGTAATTATCTGCAAGTTCCGAATAGTTTAATTTCATTGCATCATTTTTTATGAGAGATATTTTTTTATCTATATAGTCTTCAAAAATCTGTTTAAATATCCCTGCAAGAGAAGTATCGATTTCGACAGCAATTATCGTTTTTGCGCGCTGACAAATTATTTCAGTAAGGCTCCCTATCCCGCTTCCTATCTCAAGAATAGTATCTTTTTCGTCTACATCAGCAAAACTGGCAATCTTTTTTAGCACATTGGTATCTATCAGGAAATTCTGCCCATATGTTTTTCTTAAAATTATGCCGAAATGCCTGAGTATTTCCATCGTGCGGGAAGGAGTGCTTATGTAAGTTGGATTTATCGGTTTTTCTGTCATAGTAAAGCTTAATAATAAAACAGGTTTTTAAATACTTTCAGAAAAAATTAAATATTTAATCCGAAGAACTGTACTGCATTCCTGGTAGTAGCAGCTGCAACTTCGTCAAGTTCCATTTCTTTTAATTCTGCAAGTTCCTGAGCAATAAAAACAACATTAGACGGGTAGTTTTCCTGTCCTCTTTTTGGTTGTGGCGCCAGGAAAGGTGCATCAGTTTCAATAAACATTTTTTCAATTGGTGCTATCTTTGCTACTTCCTTTATATTTTTTGCATTCGGGAAAGTCAGTACGCCTGTAAATGATATATATACTCCTTCTTCTATGCATTTAAGCGCAAAACTTATATCTCCGGAGAAACAATGAAGAACTGCCCTGAATTGTTTTTCAGATGAATATTTTTTAATAATCCTTAATGTATCTTTATGAGCATCTCTGTCATGGATTACGACAGGTAAATTATTTTTTATTGCAAGTTCGATCTGCATAACAAAAGCTTTTTCCTGGTCAGTCTGAGGAACCGGATTTTTAAAATAATCAAAACCTGTTTCACCAACTGCAGCTATTTTTTTATTATCTCTTATGAGATTTTCCAGCAATGAAATTTCTTTTAAAGAAAATGTATCAGCATGATGCGGGTGCACACCGACTGTTGCAAAAACATTTTCAAATTTTTCTGCAAACTTTACCGATTTTAAACTTCCTTCAATATCTGATCCTGTATTGATTATGTACCTTACTTTTGAGCTGGCTGCTTCATTTACAACTTCTTCCGGTGTTTTCTTCTCAATCATGTCCAGATGCGCATGGGTATCTATAAAAAAATTTTGTTTCTCAGGTTTCTTTGTAGCATCGTTTGTCATATTTTTCATTCCATTCTAAAAAAGTGGTTCTAATATGCTAATTTTTAAAAAAATATGTTTCATGAATTATCCTTTTATAAACAGGGATTATTCTTCCTTAATTCTTGGAAATAGTATTTCTCTTTCTTTTAATTTTGTCTGTCCCTTAAAGCTGCCCCATTCGCCCATTGTGCTGAGATCAAACTCATCTCCTTTTAACTCTATGCCTATCTGCTCATGGATCTTCCTGCTTGCAACCGGCATAATCGGTGACAACATCAGGGAAGATAATCTTATTGATTCTATGAGAGTATATAGTATGAGATTTAGTTTGTCCTTATCCCCTGCATCATCACTTTTTGCAAGATTCCATGGCTGGCTGTCTTCAATATATTTGTTTGCCATGTTCACAAATTCTGATATTTTTGAAATATAATCATTAAATCGCACTTCCCCGGCACTTTCCAGACAATAATTTCTGACCTCTTCCCATTTTTCCTTAAATGCTTTATTGATATTTTTATTTTCAGGGACAATACCGTCACAATATTTTTCAATCATTACCATGGTCCGTGACAGGAGATTTCCGATATCATTGCTTAAATCAGAGTTAAATCTTCTAACAAAAAGATCATGGGTAAAGGAACCGTCAAGCCCGAATGATATTTCCCTCATTAAAAAATATCGCAATGGCTCTACCCCGTAACGCTCAGACAATTCATCAGGATCAAGTGTTATTCCTTTAGATTTTGAAAGCTTTTCGTGGCCAAGCATTACCCATCCATGGATTATTACCTGTTTTGGAAGAGGAAGACCCAGTGAAAGTAGTATTGCCGGCCAGATAAGGGTGTGGAATTTAAGAATATCTTTACCGATATGATGCTGGTCTGCCGGCCAGTATTTCTGATAAAGAGTTTCATCTTCCAGGGTATAACCGAGTGCAGAAAGATAATTCGTAAGAGCATCTACCCATACATAGCATACATGTTTGGAATCAAATCCAAGAGGAACTCCCCATTTTACGGTAGTCCTTGAAAAACTGATGTCTTTTAATCCCTGTTCAATCAGGCCAAGGACTTCATTTCTTCTGGTCTCAGGTAAAATAAAATCTGGGTTTTTCTTGATATGTTCCAGTATTGCATCCTGGTATTTTGAAAGCTTGAAAAAATAGTTCTCTTCTTTTATATATTCAACTTCCCTTCCACATTCAGGGCACTTTCCATCAACTATCTGGCTGTCAGTAAAAAAGGTTTCATCAGGTACACAGTACCAGCCTTCATAATGGCCTTTATACAGATCACCGTTATCTTTTAATTTTAAAAGAATATTCTGGACAACTTTCTCATGTTTTTCATCGCTTGTCCTGATAAAGGCATTATTGCTTATTTCAAAAAGCTCAAGCAGCCTTTTCATATCGTGGACCATGATATCTGTGTACTGTTTTGGAGTCATATTATTTGCCTGAGCGCTTTTTTCTATTTTCTGACCATGTTCATCCGAGCCGGTAAGGAAAAATACATCTTTGTCCAAAAGCCTGTTAAACCTTGCACATACATCTGCCAGTATTGCCTCATAAAAGAATCCGAGATGAAGCTTGCTATTCATATATGGTATTGCTGTAGTTATATAAAATTTTTCCTTTTTAGAATCCATCTGAATTTCCTTTTATTTGTTTTTATATAGATTTTATAATTATTTTACTTTAAAAAAGAAATATAGCACAAATAAGCACTTATTTTAAAATTAATTTAAATGAAATATCGCTGCTGCCAGTTTAATTATTTAATAGTAATATAAATATTATAGAGGGTTTTTCTATCTATATTATATTCAGCCATTATCTCCCTGAATGCTTCTTTTCTATCCAATCCCTTCTTTAGCAAGCCGCAAAGCAGAGTTCTGATTTCGTCAGTATTATAATCTTTTGACTTCACCTCTGTGTTTCCTTCAACGACAAAAACAATTTCTCCTTTAAGGGGCTTGCCTGCATTTTCTTTCTTTTTGATTTCATCAAGGAGCCAAATTATACGTCCCCTTAAGTATTCCTCGTAAATTTTTGTCATTTCCCTTGCAATGCAGGCATTTCTGTTGCCAAAAATTTTCAGGGTTATATCCATCAGTTTTAGCAATCTGTTGGGTGATTCATAAAATATCAGGGTAAATGGAAGATTTTTTAATTTTTCAAGCTCATTTTTTATTTTCTGGTTTTGTCTGGGCAAAAATCCTATGAAAATAAATCTGTCCACCGGAAGTCCTGATGCCACAAGTGCGCTTACTGCTGCACTTGGACCCGGAATAACAGTAACAGGTATTTTTTCATCTATGCATCTTTTTACAATCTTGTATCCCGGATCTGAGACAAGAGGCGTTCCTGATTCAGAAACTATTGCGACATTCTTACCATTTTTTAGTTTTTCGATTATGTCCTCGGCTTTCTGTAAAGCAGAATTATCATGATAGCTCTGCAGCTCTTGTCTTTTTATATCATATCTGGCAAGAAGCTTTAAGGTTGTCCTTGTATCTTCAGCTATTATAAGATCCGAATTCTTTAAAGTTTCGATAAGCCTGAAACTCGCATCCCCGAGGTTGCCTATAGGTGTCGAGCATATAAAAAGTTTTCCGGAATTTTCAGTCATATTTTTCAGTGATTTTTTATTATCTTTTTTTATTTGTATCATTTTTATTATTTATTACTTTTTTCTTACAAAACCAGCCTGTCTGTTTTACAAGGATAATACCTTATTAATCACTATCATTTATCAGCCGTCATTAATTTATTATTATATATCATTAAAAAACATAAGGTCTTCATTTTTTCGAACAATAAATAAAACATATTTTGTGTAGTTTGAGCAGTCTTATGAGAATTGGATTATTTATTTTGTTTGCAGAAAATTTCAGTCTTACCATACAGCACCCATTAACAAAATCATCTGGCAGTAGTTGCTGCCAGATGATTGAATAAATCATTTTACTTAATAAAAAGTAGCTTTCTAATTTTTAAATATTTTATATTATTAAATTTTTATCTCTTATTTTATTTAGTCTTTATTTTATTAAAATATACTTTTCTCTGGGTGTAGAGCAAACCGGGCATTTGTCATCTGCCTTGCCGATAAATGTCATACCACATACTGGACATACCCATATATCTTCTTCTTTTATGTTATCAATATTTTCAAGATATGACTTATATAAGTTTGCATGTACTTCTTCGACAAAATTTGCATGGCTAAAGCTTCTCTTTGCTGAATTTTCTCCCTCAGTTTCTGCATCTTTGATCATCTGGGGATACATGTTCTGAAATTCATGTGTTTCTCCGCCAATTGCCTCTTTAAGATTTTCAACAGTGTCTTTTATCCCACCCATTGCAGCAAGATGAGCATGTGCATGTATGGTTTCTGCTTCAGCAGCAGCCCTGAAAAGTTTTGCAACCTGTGCATAGCCTTCAGCATCTGCCTTTTTGGCAAAAGCAAGATATTTTCTGTTAGCCTGTGATTCTCCGGCAAAAGCTGCCTGCAGATTTGCAAGTGATTTTTCTTTCATTATTTTACCCTTCTCTATAATTAAGAATTACTATTATTTACAAACTAATATTATACCACAGTTTATTATAAATTATTATGATATTATTAAAAATTTATCCTTCATTCATATCATCGTGAAGTACTTTATAATCACCGGTCAAAAATAAAAGGACTCTCTCTCCAATATTGACAGACTGATCCCCTATCCTTTCAAGATACCTTGTTGCAAGAGAAATGTTCGAAAGATAAAGAGCAAACTCTTCCTTGTTTATCTCATCATTTCCTACTGCAGATGCAAAGAGTTTCTTAAAAATCACTCTTTGTATTTCATCGACTTCCATATCTATTTCATCCAGCTTTGCAGCAAGTTTTGCATCATGATTTTTTAGAGCTTTAAGTGCATCGGCAAGAACTGTTTTTGCAAGTTTTGCCATTTCCCTGACAAGATCCAGTATTTCTGGAGTCATAAACATTGCTTTGTGCTTTTCCAGCCTGCGGGTTATCTTTGCTAGATTTACTGCCAGGTCTCCTATCCTTTCAAGATATATGGCAATAATATTCATGGAATTTATAAGTCTCAAATCTTTTGCAAATGGCTGATATTCTGCATGAATAAAAAGGCAATCCTGCTCAATTCTCATTTCAAGATCATCAATCCTGTCATCACCGTCAATGACTTTTTGTGCAATCTCAGAGTTGTCTTCTGTAAGTGAAGTTGTTGCTCCTTCAACCGCTTCCTGCACCAGTCTGCCCATCAGGTTTACATTTTTTGTTATTTCCTGTAATTTTTCATGAAATTTTTTAATCATGGTCTTTTGCTTCCATTAAGAAAATATTAAATTTAATAATATTGAATATAACAAAACTTACATATTAAATATATTAACAATAAATTAAAATATATAAAGCTTATAAATATAATATATTTGTTTTTACCCGGGCATTATGATAGCTCTCTTTTTTTCAGCCTCTGTCTTACCCTTATAATGCTTCCTATCACAGAAAAGAACAATACAAGAAAAAGCAATACGAGTGCTGTCCCCCACAGCATATCTTCAGGAGGATTGGTAACCTGGGTTGCAAGAACATAAAGATGATAAGGAAGAGCCATTGCCTGGTCAAGTATTGATTTTGGAAGTCCGGGTTGTGAAAAAGCTGCTACTGTAAAAATTATCGGTGCAGTTTCACCGGCCGCCCTTCCTATCCCTATCACAGAACCGGTTATAATGCCTGGAAGTGCCTGGGGAAGCACTACTTTATAAATTGTCTGCCACTTTGTAGCGCCCAGCGCAAGCGAAGCCTGCCTGTAAGTATCAGACACTGATTTTAAAGCTTCTTCTGTAGATGTAATTATTACAGGAAGGATCATAAGCGCCAGTGTCAGTGAGCCGGCCAGGATTGATTTGCCGAATCTGAGGAAAAGAACAAAAAATCCCAGCCCGAAAAGACCGAAGACAACAGAAGGAACGCCTGACATATTTATTATCGAGAGTCTTATTATCCTGGTTATTTTAGACTTTCCCGCGTATTCATTTATATAGATGGCTGCAAAAATACCGATTGGCAGGGCAAATATTATGGTGCCTATCATTAGGTAAAGTGTTCCCAGGATTGCCGGGAATATTCCACCTTCTCTCATCCCGTTTTCAGGGAAACCCAGAATAAAATTCAGATTTATTGCTCTGACACCCTTTACGATAAGAAAAATTATGATGCCAAGTACAAAAGCCACTACTACAAGCGTGCAGAAAAGCAGAAGCCCATAAAATATTTTCTGTTGCAAGTATCTTTTTTTCATTTTAATTTTCAGCTTTTATTTTTATTGGCAAAATTTGTAAAACAAACAGGAACCTTTTTTTAATTTTTACATTTTTCTTATTCTTCCGATGAACCTGTCAGCTATGAAATTTATCAGAAACGTTATGATAAAAAGAACCAGGCCGATTGCAAACAAGGAAGAAAAATGCAGGCCTCCTCTTACGGTTTCCCCCATTTCAGCTGCAATAGTGGCGGTGATAGTTCTGACCGGCTGAAGCCAGGAGAAGACGATTCTTGGAGAGTTTCCAGTAACCATAAGAACAGTCATTGTCTCTCCCACTATTCTTCCAAGGCCAAGCATGATAGAAGCAACTATTCCTGATTTTGCAGCAGGCACCACAACTTTATATGTTGTTTCCCATTTGGTAGCTCCCAGTGCAAGTGAAGCATGCCTGTATTTTATGGGAACAGCATTTATTGCGTCTTCCGAAATGGATATTATTGTAGGAAGACTCATGAAAGCAAGCATTATTGAGCCTGCAAGTGCAGTAAGCCCTATAGGAAGGCCGAATGCTCTCTTAATAAGAGGCACAATAAGCTGAATACCTATAAAGCCTATTACTACCGAAGGTATTGTCGCAAGGATTTCGATTACTGGCTTTAATGTCTCCCTTACAGCTCTGGGTGCAAGTTCTCCTATATAAATTGCTGCCCCAACACCAAGCGGAAGTGCAATTATTATAGCTCCAACCGTTATGAGAGTGGAACCTGCAAGAAGCGGAAGAAGTCCGAATTTTTCAGTTGATGTCGGAGACCATCTGGTACCTGTAAGAAAATCAAAAATAGGATAGCCTGAAAAAAATTTAATGGAGTTATAAACAAGGAATATAAGTATTACAGTAAGCACTACTATGGAAATAATCCCATTTAAAAAAATGAATCTTGTTATAAGAAAATTTTTAAAATTATTTAACTTTGATTTCATTATATTTTTAAAAAATCACTTCTTATCTTATTCTAAAAACTAAAAAGTTGATAACCCTAATTCAATATTTATTTAGATATTTTTCAATATATATTTTAAAAAAATTATTCCTTATTTTACCGGGACAAATCCGGCTTCAGCCCCTATTGACTGCCCTTTTTCACTTAATATAAAATCAATATATCCTCTTGCAATGTCACTTATATTATTCTCATCGGCATAAACAAAAAGCTCTCTGGAAATAGGATATATCCTTTCTCTGACAGATTTTATTGAAGGCATTACATTCTGAGATGAATCATCCTCTTTTATATAAAGGATGTTCATTTCAGGTTTTACAAATCCCAGACCTACATATCCTATACAGTTGTCAGTATCTGATATATTATTTACTATCTCTGCATTGGAATTCAGCCTTATTGTCATCTGAGAATAATCGCTATCTTTTTTTGTTCCTTTTCTCTGAATTATTTCTTCCAGAAAATATTCGCCCGTTCCTGAATTGGTATCTCTTGCAAATAGTATTATCTCTTTATCGGGACCTCCCAGCTCACTCCATCTTTTAATTTCTCCAGTATAGATTTTCGCCAGCTGTTCTAATGTAACTTCCTCTATATTTATGTTTTCAGAAGCAATTATGGCAATACCATCATATAAAACAGGGATTTCACGTATTGTTATGCCGTTTTCTTCTGCGTTCTTAATTTCAGAATCTTTTATGTTTCTGGAAGAATTTGCTATATCTGTAGTACCATTGATTAGAGAAGCTATTCCTTCACCGGAACCGCCGCCATTAACAGTTATCCTCCCACCAAACTCTTTATAGAATTCTTCTGCCCAGTTATTTGTTACTTCGAGCAAAGTCGTTGAACCGGTCAGTACAAGCGTTTTCCCGTCAAACTTTTTTCCTGCTCCGTTATCAGAAGATTCGTCAGAAGAACCATCTGTTCCAGGCTTGCCGTTCCCAGTCTGTACTGATTGAGAATTGCTGCTGCAGCCTGAAAAAACAAAAGAGAAGATTATTGTGAGCATTAATAAAGAAAGAAATATTTTAGCAATTCTTAGCATATAATAATTTTTACCACATAATTTTTATTCTTTATATAAATTCTTTATTCTTTATATAAATTTTATTTATAATCATCTCCAAATAAATCATTTACAAGCTGCCTGAAATTATAGTTTATAAATTAAATCCAGTAAAGAAAAGTTAAAGAGATGCAATCGTTCATACTCAAAAAAATAAGGGCTGACTATATGGCTTAATAACCGCGGATTCCGTTAATTAATGACAGGAGCTTGTTTCTATTTTCAAGTCTCCTGTCATTAATATCAAGGGAAGTTATTATGGTGTTTGAAAAAAATTAATTTTATTTAACTCCGACAAATCCTGCATCCTGTCCCAGAGCCTGCCCTTCAGGACCCAAAACAAATTCCATAAAAGCATTTGCTATTTCAGTCATAGTTCCGGAATTTCCATAAATATAAAGGTCTCTTGCTATCGGATAGGATTTATCTGCTACGGTTTCAACTGAAGGTAAAACCGCTGAACCGCCGTCTTTTACAGCAACAAGATTTACATTTTCACCTGCTGATTTAAGATAGCCGATTCCTATATAGCCAATAGTGTTTTCATTTCCTGCCACCTGGTTTACAACATCACTGTTTGACTGCAATCTCAGGCACATTTCTGAATAATCATTGTCTTTTTCTGTTTTGTTTTTCTGCACTACTCTTTCAAGGAAATATTCACCTGTACCTGAATTTGTATCTCTTGCAGCTGCAACTATATCGGCATCAGGGCCACCGATTTCATTCCAGTTCGTTATCCTGCCAGTAAAAATATCTGATAACTGCTCTATTGAAAGTTCCTTTAAATCAATATTTTTGCTTGTTATGACGCATATGCCATCAAACAAAACCACATATTCTTTTATATCCTGTCCGTTTGCTTCTGCTGCTGCAAATTCATCTTCCTTCATTTCCCTGGAAGCGTTTGCAAGATCAGTAGTACCGTTTAGCAGAGAGGCTATGCCCTCTCCTGAGCCACCGCCATTAACAGTTATTTTTCCACCGTTTGTAGTCATAAAAGCTTCTGCCCACATCTGCGCAACTTCCAGAAGGGTTGTGGATCCTGTTATTGTAAGAGTCTGGTCTTCAAATTTTTTTTCTGACTGTCCGTTATCAGACGATGTCTCGTTCTGCTCCTGTGATTGTGCTGATTCAGAACCGGTTGCTTCACTAGCAGAAGATGGGGAGCATCCAGCTAAAAGACTAATACCTGTGATGATAGCTAAAGAAATGATGATTAAAGAAATTATATTCTTCTTTATCTGGCTCACTAAATTCCTCCTGTTTGTTAGTAAGTCGATTTTAAATATGAATCGGTATATTATGAACCGTTTCATATTTATATTTTATTGTATAAGCCAAATGAATGTCAATACTTTTTTTTATTATAGTGTCGTTATTAAATTATATTATCACTCTTATCTTATTCAGGGAAAATGTCATTATGAATTTTTAATATATGAGATTAGCCTCTAAGCTTTGTGACCCAGATAATTTTAATAAACACTATATTTAAGATAATGGATTTTTTAACTAAAGCAGCTCCCAATTCAAAATTAGCAGAAACAATAATATAACTTTTCCATGATGAGACCGGCTTTGAATTTTAAATCACTTCCAGAATTTAAAAAGCTATTTTTCCTATCAGCAATTGTATTATTTAATAACAATCTTATCTTTTATATACCTATATATAAAAAGCAGAATCTTTATATCTGTAATTGACAAGTTGTAGGATAATAAGTATATTTATTGTAGTCTAATTATGAAGAAAGGAATTTTAATGAAATTTGTAAGTGTAAGAGATTTCAGAATAAGGCCGGGTGATATTTGGAAACAATTAAAAATTGATAATGATATTATTATTACTTCAAATGGTAAACCCATAGCTATTTTAAATTCGGTGGAAGCAGAAAATCTGGAAAGCTCAATCTCAGTACTTAGAAGAGCCAGGGCACTGTTAGCCCTTGAAAAAATACAGAAAGCATCAGCATCAAAAGGAACAGACAAACTGTCTGAAGAAGAAATTGAAAACGAAATAAAATCCTCAAGATCGGAGAGAAATAGGTGATTGTAGTTGTAGACACTAATGTAATTATTTCCGGATTAATTAAATCCTTTAGTGATGCATCAAAAATTATCAATCTTATTTTATCCGGCAAAATAAGATTAGCTTATGACGCCAGGATATTAACTGAATATGAAGAAGTATTAAAAAGAAAAAAATTTAATATTAACTTTAAACATATAGAATCAATCATTTCTCAAATAAAAGAAGATGGCGTATATGTTAGCCCAACACCTTTAAAAGAATTACTTCCTGACAAAGATGACCAACCATTACTGGAAGTTGCATATGCCAGCAAAATAGACGTTATTATTACAGGAAATAAAAAGCATTTTCCATATAAAGTATGTAAAAATATCCATATTTTATCTCCCTCTGAATTTCTAAATTATTTTATTCTTAATACTTATTAAAGACTTTAAAGATTTTTCAATTCATCCGGGAAATTATCAAGAGTCAGATTTGATTTTTAAATTAGTCTTAAAAAAATGCCTTAAGTAACTTATTTATGGTTAGAAATTGATTAAGTTGCAATATAGCATTCTTTATTTAAAATTATATAGCCCCTTGGTATCCTTGAAACTGTCTGTTTAGAATTATTTTGGAGTGATAAAGTTTTCAAATAAAATATGGCCCTGATTGAATGAAGTGGTGGCGAGACGCAGAATCGAACTGCGGACACGTGGATTTTCAGTCCACTGCTCTACCAACTGAGCTATCTCGCCCTAAAAAAAAGTGGCGGAGCTGACGGGATTCGTTCTTTCGTCTCACCTTCGGTTCGCTGCAGAGACGCTGACTCCTGCGCTTCGCTTTGTCCGTCCTTTCGAATCCCTGCCAATATGTCACTGGCATATTGGCCAGTCCATTACCGTATTTCAATATATAAACAGCAACTAAATACTGGCGGAGCTGACGGGATTCGAACCCGCGACCTCGTGCGTGACAGGCACGTGTCCTAAACCGCTAGACGACAGCTCCTTAAAAGCCTCTGAAAAATAATGGTGGGCGATGTAGGGATCGAACCTACGACCCTCTGCTTGTAAGGCAGATGCTCTCCCAGCTGAGCTAATCGCCCGAAAATTGGTACCCTCGAGGGAATTCGAATCCCTGTTGCAGCCGTGAAAGGGCTGTGTCCTAAACCGCTAGACGACGAGGGCAAATGGTGAGCCGTGAAGGATTCGGACCTTCGACACCCGGATTAAAAGTCCGGTGCTCTACCAACTGAGCTAACGGCCCACTTAAACCTGTCATTTTAAAAATATCAAAACAACATAAAAAGTGCAAATCAATACTTGCACCCTGAGCCAAACCTTTTAATTAAAAAATTGGCAAGCAAAAATAATACTATAGTAGCAAAAGCATGTCAATAAAAAACACCACTTAAACTATGATAAATTTAAGTGCCAGTTTTTTAATAACAGTACTAGCTTATTCTTCCTGAGAATCGTTCAATATCCTTGATGACAGATGCTCGACTTTTTCTTTGCTTTTATCAATAAATTCACTGCCCAAAACTCTTACCTCTTCAAATCCGAATTTTCCTCTTTCGACCATCTCATTCAGCCAGTACTTTATTGCTTCCCTGAATTTCCTTCCAGTCTGAGGAGCAAAAAGAAAACCTAAAAAAACTCCGAATGATAAAGTAAAAAGCATCAGAAAAAGAATACCTATGATAAGCTTTCCGGAAGAATGCTCGTCTTTATTTTTTTCTGACATATCATACCTTCCTTTTAAAAATTATTTTTAATATTTTTTAAGCTTCTTTATTTATTTAAAGATCTTGGACTTAAATTTATCCTTATTTTTTTATTTTTATAATAATCCCATCTGTCAAGCAGATACCATTTTACCCTTTCAAACACTCCGGCATTCCCTTCAATTATGGCATCTGCTATTTCGTCACTGAAAAGCTCCGCTTCTTTTATGAAAGTTGCTGTCCTTAAATAATAAAAAGGAAGCATTGCCTTTAATACTTTTTCTCTCTCTTCGGGACTGACAAAATTATAGGCACAGGCAAATTCATATACTATTTTTGTCCAAAGTTCTACAGACAATGTTACACTTTCAGGAGAATTGGCGCTCAGGGTATTTCTGAATTCCCTGTGGGTATTATCTTCAAAAATAATTTTCCATATATTTTTGTAAACATCCTGGCCATCATAAAATTTCTGCAACAGCTCATTATAATTTGCTTTAAAACGTTCAGCTTCCACAAATTTAAAATCCCCCATAATGAAACCCTGGATACTTCCGATTACATCACGCCATCTGTACTCATAATTTTTCATCAGATCAAAGACAGTACCGGCAACCTGAATAAATATTGATTCTATTTCCCTTTGAGGATTTTTTTCGTGAAGTTTTGTTCCCAGAACAGACTGGCATACCCTGAATCCTTCATTAAGTGCCGTAGTTGTCATCCATATATCGACACCATATTTATCTATATGGGAATATTCTTTCCAGTATTTCCCTCTTGTAAATACCTGCAGGACTCCGTTTGAAAAAGAAAAATCTCCTCCTATCGGCTGCCTTATCCTTAAGCCATAGAGAGCCCTTGTAAGTGGATAAGCAAGAGTATTATTTATAGTTGCGTCATGTTCGTTTCTTATATAGTAAGGGGCAACAAAACCGTACCCTGATTTTAAAACAGGATTAACCAAATTATAAATCCATTCAGGTGTTACGCTTAGAGTATCTGCTTCACATATTACACATACTTTTGCATCAAGGATTCTTGCACCTTCAAGAATCTCCTTTATTGCAGAACCTTTTCCTTTTACTCCGGAATATTTTGTCGAAATACATTCAATACCTTTTGGCAGCATGGTCTTCTGTATGGCATTCGTGGTTTTGTCTTCTGAATCGCTGTCAGCATTAAGAATAACACTTTTAAGCTCAGGATAATATTTTTTCAAACCTTCTCCGCAATTTTTCAGAATGTTGGATATCGTAGCTTCATTATTATATGTCGGAATACCGACAACTATATCTGCACTTCCAATTTTCTTAAGCTGCAGTATAAACTCTGTGTTCGGGGCTTCATTAATGAAATCAGTCATCTTCTTCCTTCTTTTTAAAAAATTTTATTAAAATTTTTATAATCTCCCAAGCTAATTATATTTTATTTTTAAAAATAAAAATAATAAATGGGGCTAAATAAACAAATACTTGATTACTTCTTCCCATCCCCGGTTCATTTTCTCTTCAGTTATAAAGACATTATCATAATTTGGAAGAGTCTCAATTATGTGGTCTTCTTCATGAATATCATTATTCATTAAAAAAAAGAACTTTACTTCACCAGCCATTTTCAAATCTTCTGCGGAATCACCCAGGGCAATACATTTTTCTTTTGAAAAGCCTCTTATTTCCCTGTCCAGCCTGACACCTTTGGATTTATCCACTCCTTTCGGCATAAGATTATAGAAGTAAGTCTTGCAGTCAGGAAATTCTGCAGCGTAAAGAGAGGTCGGTCCATTATTCATAATCATCGAATCCTCAAAACCATTTTCAGCCAGAATCATGTTTGCTTTATCAACATCTATCTCCCCTAAAAACAGAATATTTGTGTTTCTGTTCTTATTCCATTCAGGTCTGCAATCTATTTTTGAGGGAAAACTATTTTTCATCAGTTCTGCTACATTTCTGAAATCTTCACCCAGACTTGTAAAATCGTGCCTGAAATTTTCTTTATCATAACTCAGATGTACTTCTTTGCCCCTGTCGTATACTACTTCGGCTCCAAGTTCAGCAATATAATTATGCAAATTAAGCATCTGTGCATTATATTTAAGCTGATACCTGTTTCTTCCTGAAATCATAATCAGATCTATGTTTTTTGCATGCAGTAATTCCAGGCATCGGACTGCACCAAAAAAATATGATCCTTCAGCATCGTTTACTATGCTTCCCTTATCGTTGAAAAGCGTTCCGTCACAGTCACTATAAATAGCTTTTATGTCTCTGACTTCTTTTCTGATTGTTTCTTTATAATCCCTGAAAAATTTCATTTCTTTATTTCCCTTACTGCGATTTTTTACTTTTTCTTTTTCACTTATGTCTCATTATCATGATTTATCTTTGAATTGGCTTCAGATATAGCCTTACAAGTACTGCATTCCGATTAAGTCTTCCTGCAATCAATTTATTTTCAGCTATTAAACTCAGATTTTATTTTCAGAAACTGCATTATATCTGTTTTGGTAAGAATGCCCTGCAGCTTTCCGTCTTTGATTACAACAAGCGCACTTATATTCCCGCTATTTATTTTCTTTACAGCCTCATAAAGCTCTGTTTCCATTTCTATTTTATCTTCTTCGATATATGTATTAACAATTTCCCCGACTGTTGCAATATCCCATTTCTCTCTTGGTAATTCTTTTACATCATTCAGCGTTATTATTCCGAGATATCTGTCATTATTGTTTCTATCGATAACAGGGAATTTACCATATTTATATTTTAAAAACCAATCATCAATAAGTTCCCTTACAGTGATATCTTTTGAAACTGAGACTATTTCAGTAGTGATGACATCTTTTACTTTTATCCCCTTGATTGATTTTTCCAGAGCAATCTGGGCATTTGCCTGGGCAGCGGCAGACTGCAGAAACCAGCCAATGAATATCAGCCAGATACCATTGAAAAAGACACCGAGAAATATATATACAATACCGACTGCTATCATGGCAAAACCGATACCCCTTCCGACATTGGAAGCAATTATTGTAGCCTTTTCAAAATTATTGGAAACTTTCCATATAATAGACCTTAAGATTCTTCCTCCATCAAGAGGAAACCCTGGAAGAAGATTGAATGTCCCCAAAGCTATATTTATAATTGTCAGGTATTTTGCCGGTTCCATTATTACAGGGATCTGCCTTGATACTATCCATATTACCCCGAAGACTATAGCCAGAAAATAACTGGCTGCAGGTCCGGCTATGGAAATCTGGAATTCCTTTGCAGGCGTATCAGGTTCTTTTTCAATTTGCGCAATCCCACCGAATATAAATAAGGTTATCTGTTTTACAGGTATTCCTTTTCTTATTGAAGTTATGGAATGAGAGACTTCATGAAATAATATTGAAAAAAAGAACAATAGCGCACTTATTATTGTAATTATGGCTATAAGCCATATTGAAATACCCGGCAAGACCCTTGGAAAATATGAGAACCCGAAGAAATAAGCAATCAGTGCAAAAATAACAAACCAGCTGTAATCAATCCTGATATCTATTCCGGATATCCTGAAAACTTTAAAAGAATTTGTCCTAATCATTTCCCTCACCCTTTTTAAAAATTTACTTTGGAAACCTTTTAATATATTTTTAATACATATAATCATATAATAAACATGGAAATGTAAAAATAGTAACAATAAACAAATGGAAAAAATAAGGGAATTCTTTTACTCGCTTCCAAGAATCATTATTGTAAATATTTTTAAAATCATAATAAGAATAAAAGTATTTAATTACGAAAGAATCCCTGTAAACCGTCAGGTTATTTTTGCAATAAATCATGTGACCGGAGCTGATCCCATTCTTCTTCTTGCCGGGCTTGGGAAAAAACTTGTTTTTTTTGCAATATCGGAAGATTTTAAGACTAAGTTTACAAATTTCTTCTTTAGAAAAGTCGGAAACGCAATACCTCTCTTCCAGAAAAATCTTTACAAAAATTTCGGCAGTTTCAGGGAAATGCTGGAAAACCTGAAAAGAAAAGAGTTGAATCTTGCGATTTTTCCTGAGGGCAAACTTAATAAGACTGATGTTTATGATGATTTCAAAAAAGGAACTGCCTATTTCTCATATAAGTCAAAACTTCCCATAATCCCGGTCTATATTCAGGGTGTAAGAGGTCTTAAGGCTGGCATAAGAGCAGAAAACAACAAAGTATCTGAGGGAATATCTGCTCTGGCTTTAAATCTATTCAGAAGAATAAACATTTTTATCGGCAATCCCATAGATCCTATTGCTGCAAACATAATAAGTGATTTTGAAGCCACAGAGCCAGGTAAAAATTACAAAGAAAAAATCAACAACATTCATGAAAATATTGAAAAGAATTTCTGGGACCTTCAGGATGAAGCAAAGGAAATTCTAGGAAAATGACAGACTGCTTTTTTGATTTTTGGCAGTCCGTCATTTTTGTTTATTGTTTAATAAGCATTATTGCCAAACCTGGCTTACTATTGAGCCGGATCAGGATTTTTTTCTTAAGATTTAACCAAAAAATTAACCTATCTTAAAATCGAGCTTTTTATCTTCCGGACCGGTTGTGTCAATAATAACTGTATTTCCTTCTTTAATTTCTCCGTTTAAAATTTTCATTGCCAGAGTATTCTGTATTTCATTTTGTATTACTCTTTTCAAAGGCCTTGCTCCATAAATGGGATCAAATCCTTCCCTGGCTACTAGTTCTTTTGCCTTATCGGAAATATCAACTTTGATGTTCCTGCTTTCCATCATTCTTTTTAGCTTTTCAAACTGTATAATAACAATCTTCTTTATTTCTTCAAATCCAAGCCTGTGGAAGATTATTATATCGTCAACCCTGTTCAGAAACTCAGGTTTGAAATAATTCTTCATTGCATCAAGGACCATTTTCTCTATCTCTTTTTCATCTTTCTTCCCCAGCCCGGTTATATGCTGGCTTCCGATATTGGACGTCATTATAAGAACTGCATTTTTAAAATCAACCGTTCTTCCATGCCCGTCTGTAAGTCTTCCATCATCCATTATCTGAAGCAGAATATTAAATACATCGGGATGTGCTTTTTCAATTTCATCAAGAAGTATTACCGAATAAGGCCTTCTTCTTACAGCTTCGGTAAGATATCCGCCTTCTTCATACCCAACATAACCCGGAGGAGCCCCGATAAGTCTTGAAACTGTATGCTTCTCCATATATTCAGACATATCTATCCTTATCATTGCCCGCTCGTCATCAAAAAGAAATTCTGCAAGAGCCTTCGAAAGCTCAGTTTTGCCGACTCCCGTGGGTCCGAGGAATATAAAAGAACCTATAGGCTTGTTTGGATCTCCAAGACCTGCCCGTGCTCTTCTTATAGCGTTTGAAACTGCTGATATAGCTTCGTCCTGGCCGATTACTCTTTCCCTTATCCTGTCTTCCATAAGAATAAGTTTATCAACTTCTCCTTCTATCAGTTTTGAAAGAGGTATTCCGGTCCATTTTGAAATAATCTCTGCAATATCTTCGTCATCTACTTCTTCCTTAAGCATTTTCCTGTCTTTCTGGAGTTCGGAAAGTTTTACATTTTCTTCATTCAGGCGCTTGTTCAGTTCCATTAATTTTCCGTATCTGAGCTCAGCAGCTTTTTGAAGGTTAGCTTCCCTTTCAGCCTGTTCTGCTTCTGTTTTTGTTTTCTCAATTTCTTCTTTTACTGACTGAATGCTTTTTATCGCTTCTTTTTCTTTCAGCCAGTGTGCTTTCATTGTATCGCTGGCACTTTTAAATTCTGCAAGTTCTTTTTTTATTTTATCCAGCCTCTCAACAGAAGATTTGTCTTTCTCTTTCTTTAGAGCCTGTGCTTCAATTTCCAGCTGCTTTATTTTTCTTTCTATCTCATCTATTTCTGTCGGCATACTATCTATTTCAATCCTTAACTTGGAAGCAGCTTCATCAATAAGATCTATTGCTTTGTCAGGTAAAAATCTGTCTGTGATATATCTGTTGGACAAAATAGCTGCTGAAAGTATTGCAGAATCCTTTATTCTTACTCCGTGATGGACTTCATATTTTTCCTTAAGTCCTCTAAGTATCGCAATAGTATCTTCGACATCGGGTTCGCGAACTAGTACAGTCTGGAATCTTCTTTCAAGAGCTGCATCTTTTTCAATATGCTTTCTATATTCATCCAGAGTCGTTGCACCGACCATATGCAGTTCACCTCTTGCAAGCATGGGCTTGAGCATATTCGATGCATCCATAGCACCTTCAGCTGCTCCTGCCCCCACAACCGTATGAAGCTCATCAATAAATAAAATTATTTTTCCTTCTGACTTGGTTATCTCTTTTAAAACTGCCTTCAGCCTGTCTTCAAATTCTCCCCTGTATTTTGCCCCGGCAATTACTGCTCCCATATCAAGAGCAAAAATAGTCTTCTCTTTTAAGCCTTCCGGAACATCCCCTGAAACTATCCTTTGAGCCAGCCCTTCCACTATCGCAGTCTTGCCCACTCCCGGTTCACCAATAAGAACAGGATTATTTTTAGTTCTTCTGGAAAGCACCTGGATGACTCTCCTTATTTCATCATCTCTGCCGATGACGGGATCCAGCTTCCCTTTTCTTGCAAGTTCAGTTATATCTTTTCCAAATCTCTGCAATGCCTGGTATTTATCTTCGGGATTCTGATCTGTAACTCTCTGGCTCCCTCTGATTTCTACAAGAGCCTGGAATATTTTTTGTTTTGTAATACCACTCCTTCTTAAGATCTCTCCGGTTTTGCTTTTGCTTTCGGAAAGAGCAATAAGGAGATGCTCGGTACTTACATAATCATCTTTTAATTGCTGGGCTACTTTTGAAGCAATATTCAGTGTATTGCCAAGTTCGGAGCTTAGATATACCTGCACATTATCCCCTGATACCTTGGGATACTTCTGCAGCTCTTCTTTAAATATTGCAGCAATTCCTGCAGCATCTATATTTATCTTTTCAACCAGCGGTAGGATTATTCCTTCACTCTGGTCCAAAAGAGCATTAATTAAATGTATGTCAGCAATTTCCTGGTTGCCATTGTCAAGAGCAATTGTATTGGCAGCAGAAATCGCTTCCTGTGCTTTTACAGTAAATTTATCAAATTGCATATAAATCACCTCTAAATAATTATTTTTGCTCTTGGATTTTCGTCATATTTTTTTGAAAATTCCTCAAGCATCTTCTTCTGTTCGTCGTTCAGGTTTTCCGGTATGACTATTTTTATCTTTGCATAAAGGTCACCATTGTCTGCACCCTTTATAAAAGGCATTCCCTTACCTTTAAGCCTGAGTGTTTTCCCGGCCTGAGTTCCTGCAGGTAGTTTTACTGAAACACTTCCCGAAAAGGTGGGAACATCAATAGAAGCACCGAAAACAGCTTCTTTAATGGTTACGGGTATTTCACAGTACAGGTCATTTTCCTTTCTTGTAAAAAAATGATGGGGAGTAATTTCCACAAGAAGGTACAGATCGCCGGCAACTCCTCCGTTCGGGCTCCTGCCCCCTTCACCAGTAACCCTGATTTTTCCTCCATTTTTGATGCCCCTGGGTATTTTGACATTAATAGTCCTTGACTTACCTTCTGTAGTCTGGATTTTGAAAGTCCTCTCAGTACCAAGGTAAGCTTCCCTTAAAGTTATTGTCAGTTTGGATTCTACATCCTGGCCTTTGGCTGTTGCCCTCCTGCTTCTCCAGCTTGTTCTCTGATTCTGCTTTGAACCTGACCTGCGGGCTGAATCAGATGAAAAATCACTAAATCTCTGGTCAGAACCTCTTCCGAAAAACATTTCAAAAAAATCTGAAAATCCGCTTCCCAGATCTCCGAAATCAAAACCGCTTCCCTGGAAGTCATAAGATGCCGAACCCTGCTGCCACTGAGCTCCTCCGGGCCATCCCTGCGGACCTGCCCCTGTTCTTGAGTAAGCTTTCCAGTTTGAACCAAGCTGGTCATAACGGGAACGCTTTTCGGAATCTTTTAAAACCTCATAAGCTTCACCGATTTCCTTGAATTTTTCTTCTGCTGCAGGATTGTTTTTATTGGCATCAGGATGATACATTTTTGCAAGTTTTCTGTACGCCTTTTTAATCTCGTCAGCAGAAGCCTTTTTGTCAACTCCCAAGACCTTGTAATAATCCTTATAGTCAACCATTTAAAACCACCGTATAAATTATTCTTTCATATAAAGCTCCTGCCCATGTTTTGAAATACATGGGCAGGAAATATTAATTTTATTATCGACTTTTCAATTTAATAATATAATTATTATTCTGTTTTAACTTCAACCTTTTTAGCTTTCTTGATTTCAGCTTTTGGAACAATTACTTCCAGCACCCCTTCTTTATAGGAAGCTTTTATTTCCTCTTCCTTTACAGGTACCCCGACGGTGAAAGATCTGTAAAAAGAGCCGTAGCTTCTTTCAACTCTTACAAAATCCTTTTCTTTTTCCTCTTTTTCAAACTTTCTTTCACCTTTGATTACCAGAAGATCATTATCAAGAGAAACTTCGATATCTTCTTTTTTCATTCCCGGAAGATCGGCCTTAACTATTATTTCTGTTTCTGTCTCCTTTATATCTACATCAGGAGACCAGGCTGAGCCTTTTCTTTCCAGTTTCCCTTCTTTTTCAGTTCCACCAAACCATCTTCCGATATCATCTCTGAGCTGTACAAGATCGCTGAATGGATCCCATCTTACTATAGGCATATTAATCCCCCTCCTTTAAATTACTATACCTTTTTAATAATTACTTTTTCTTTATCTTTTATTTGTTTATATTATTTATATTCCCTTATCATAAATAATGTTTTTTATATTTATATATAATTATGTATTTATATACACTTATATATTTTTATTAATTCTTATCATCTTTTGCTTCAAATTCAGCATCTATTACATCTTCATCTTCTGCTTTCCCGCCAGACTGACCTTCTGCCTGCGAGCCGTCTGTACCTGGCTGTGCCTGGGGACCTGCTCCTCCTGCCTGTGAACTTGTCTGCTGATAAAGAAGAGTCGACATTTCTCCTACAAGTTTTTCCAGCGTATCAGTTTCCCTCTTTATAGCGTCCGCATCTTCACCTTCCATTATTTTCTTGACACTGTCTATCTGGGAGGTTATCTTTGTTTTCATGTCAGCCGGCACTTTATCGCCATATTCTCTTAAAGACTTCTCAGTCTGGTAAACAAGCCCGTCTGCCCTGTTCTTTATCTCAACAAACTCTTTTCTTTTCTTATCATCTGCAGCATGTGACTCTGCTTCCCTTACCATTTTATTTATCTCGTCATCAGAAAGATGAGAAGTCGCTGTAATAGTTATTTTCTGCTCTTTTCCTGTTGCCGTATCTTTTGCCATAACATTTACTATTCCGTTTGCATCTATATCAAATGTTACTTCTATCTGGGGTATCCCTCTCGGAGCAGGCGGGATACCGTCAAGCCTGAAATTGCCGATTGTTTTATTATCACGCGCAAATTCCCTCTCGCCCTGAAGAACATGGATATCCACGCTTGTCTGATTATCAGCAGCAGTAGTGAATATTTCGCTCTTCTTTGTCGGGATAGTAGTGTTTCTTTCAATCAACTTTGTCATTACTCCGCCAAGAGTTTCAATTCCCAGAGATAGCGGCGTAACATCAAGAAGAACGACATCTTTGACATCGCCTTTAAGCACGCCTGACTGGATAGCTGCACCTACTGCGACTACTTCGTCCGGGTTAACGCTCTTGTTAGGCTCTTTATTTGTTATCTTTTTTACAAGTTCCTGTATTACTGGCATTCTTGTTGCTCCACCTACAAGTATCACCTCATCAATTTCAGAAATCTTGTACCCTGAATCAGCCAGAGCTTTTTCCATGGGGATCCTGCATCTTTCAGTCAGATCAGATGTAAGCTGTTCGAATTTTGCTCTTGTCAGTTTCATTTCCAGGTGTTTGGGCCCGTTTGCATCCGCGGTTATAAACGGAAGACTTATATTGGTCTCCATAACACTTGAAAGCTCTATCTTTGCTTTTTCTGATGCTTCTATCAATCTTTGAAGCCCCTGTCTGTCAAGCCTTAAATCAATGCCCTGTTCCTTTTTAAATTCATCTGCAAGAAAATTCATTATTCTGTTATCATAATCGTCTCCGCCCAGATGCATATCGCCATGACTTGCTTTTACTTCAAAAACACCTTCTCCAACCTCAAGTATTGAAACGTCAAAAGTACCTCCACCAAGGTCAAATACAAGTATTTTTTCTTCTTTTTTCTTATCAAGGCCGTAAGCCAGCGCTGCTGCAGTAGGCTCATTTATAATTCTTAAAACATTAAGACCTGCTATTTTCCCTGCATTTTTGGTAGCCTGTCTCTGAGCATCATTAAAATAAGCAGGAACTGTTATAACTGCATCGGTTACTTCTGTCCCCAGATAAGACTCTGCATCTGCTTTTAGTTTCTGCAATATCATTGATGATATTTCTTCAGGAGTATATTCCCTGTCTGCAAGCTTGACTGTTGCCAGACCATTTTTGCCTCCGATTACTGAATAAGAAACTATTGCTCTTTCACTTACAACTTCATCATATTGCCTTCCAATGAATCTCTTAATGGAATAAATAGTATTTTCAGGATTTAAAGCCGCCTGTCTCTTTGCAAGCTGGCCAACAAGCCTTTCGCCTTTTTTTGTAAATGCTACAACTGAAGGAGTTGTTCTTCCGCCTTCACTGTTTGCAATTACAACAGGATTACCGCCTTCCATAACTGAAATACACGAGTTAGTTGTTCCCAAATCAATTCCAACTGCTTTTCCCATAATTAAATCAACCTTTCTTTTTTAAAATACTGTCAATTTTTAAATTAATAATTATCAACTTAAGAAATTTATAAAGTCATCCAGGCAAAATCCGCCTTGATTTAAATCCTCAAACTTATTACTGTTTTATTTCCTTGCCAGATAGTTTTTGTAGCAAAGAACTACATCTTCAGGGCATCTGTCAAGTATAACTGCGTCTCTTCTCTTAATCAGTATAATAATTGATCTCAGATTCATACCCTGTTCGTACATAAGTTCACGGACATATTCAAGCCAGTTAATGTCTTCCTTGGAATAATACCTTTTTCTCCCCCTCCTGAGCGGACAAACCAGATTAAATTTTTCATAATAATATAAAGTCCTACTGTTTATGCCAAGAAATTCAGCAACCAGCTCTATTGGATAACTTTTATCAACTTCATTAAACATATAATCCGCCACGCTTTCTTAAATTAATATAAATATTAACCAAAAAAAAATATTTGTCAACAAATTACTAAATATTTTTTCTAATTTAATTAAATTACAATTTACTTTTAAGTGAAAATTATTTTTACTTGTTGCAATTATAACAACAAATGTATAAAATTCAACATTTATATATCCAAATACTATATTTTTTATTTTTTTCTATTAAAATTAATTAGATAATTAAATATTTAGCGGTAATAAAATGGAAGATTTATCATCGTATTTCCTTAAAAGCCAGAGAAAAATAGTAAACAGGGTTATTCTTGCTTTTGCTATTGTCATTATAACAGGTGCCCTCATTCTGATGCTTCCCCAAATGACTGTAGACGGCATTAGCATCATAGATGCATTCTTTACATCGGCGTCAGCGGTTTGTGTGACGGGTCTTGTTGTCCAGGATACTTCGACATTTTTTACTGTTTATGGAAAAGCAGTCATACTTATCCTTATACAGATCGGCGGTCTAGGAGTAATGACTATTACATCTATTTTTGCACTGATGCTTGGCCGGAAAATCAATCTTGGTGACAGATTTTATTTAAATACAAGTTTTGGTTCAAACAAAATATTTTCTCCATCAAGATTCTTTCTTATAATTGCATCTACTACCATAATTATTGAACTTATCGGTACAGGTGTTTTGACACTGCTTTTTCATTTTAAATATGCATATCCGTTAAAAAATGCTTTTATACATGGACTTTTCCATTCCGTAAGTTCTTTTAATAACGCCGGATTCTCGATATATTCCAATAACCTGGCAAGCTTTACAGGCGATTTTGTTTTAAATATTACTATTATGTTACTGATAATAATCGGAGGAATAGGTTTCTCTGTACTTTCAGAGATACTTGCATTAAAAAAGACAAGAAAACTGTCCCTGCATGCAAAAATAGTTCTTTCGACAACCGGTATACTTATACTGCTTGGAGCTGCTTCATTTCTTATGCTTGAATTCAGAAATCCCGGGACCATCGGAACTCTTGAAACTGGTGAAAAGGTGCTTTCAAGCTTTTTCCAGTCAGTCACACCCAGAACTGCCGGATTTAATACGGTCGATATGTCAGCTTTAAATGAAACTACAATGATTATGCTTGTAATCCTGATGTTTATTGGCGCATCTCCGGGAGGTACAGGAGGAGGAATAAAAACTACTACTTTTGCTTCCATCACCCTTTCCGGTGCTGCAGCAATAAAAGGAAGGACAAGTATTACCATATTTAAAAAAAGAATCCCCAGAGGTACAGTATACAGAGCTCTTACCCTGACACTTACTGCTATTATCCTTATACTTACAGCTTCAATAGCTATTATGATAATAGAGAAAGAAAGTTTTATAAAAGTGGTGTTTGAAACAACCAGTGCATTCGGCACGGTCGGCCTTTCAACCGGAATAACTCCGTTCCTTGCCATCCCCAGCAAAGTGATTCTGATATTGCTTATGTTTATCGGCAGAGTGGGAATAAGCCTTCTTGCTCTGACCATAGCTTCAAGAGTCAGACCTGAGAAAATAGAAAGACCGGAAGAATCTATATCAATTGGTTAATTATAATTTTATGTATTAAAATATTTTAAAGAAAAAAAGGTTGGAAAGTAATCATGAAAAAATCATTTTTGATAATCGGTCTTGGACGTTTTGGAATAAATGTTGCCAGAACACTTACCAAAGCAGGGCATTCTGTTCTGGGAGTAGATAATGATGAGGATATTATACAGAAATTCTCATTTGAGATAGACAATGTAATGAAACTTGATGCAACTGACTCTGATGTGCTGGATACTCTTGGAGTTCCTGAATTTGAGGCAGTAGTAATAAGCATAGGTGAAAAATATATTCAAAATTCAATACTTGCAACTTTGCTTGTTAAGGAAAAGGGCGCAAAGCATATAATCGCCAAGGCAGGTACAAAGGTCCAGGGGAAAGTCCTTGAAAAGGTAGGAGCAGATACTGTAGTTTTTCCTGAAAAAGATATGGGGCAGAGAATAGGCAAGGCTTTAAGCTCAAGCACTCTTATTGATTATATAGAACTAAGCAAGGAAGTTTCGATAATTGAACTTAAGGTGCCCCAATTCATGCTGGGAAAAAATCTTATTGAATTGAATCTTAGAAAAAAATATGCAGTTACAATTATAAGTATCAAAGATAAGGACGGAAATATTAAGACACCTCCGAGCGTTGATTATAAATTTACAGAATTTGATGTTTTAACCCTCATAGGGGAAAACGAACAGCTTAAGAAACTACATTTCATTGATTTTTAGTTTTTTATTTTGATCTGATCCCTGCCAAGGTAATCAAAAATAACTGAGTTTAATTTCCTGTCGCTTAAAACATCTGAGGTATGAAATTTATTTATCCATATTATTTCCGGATTGCCCAGCTCCCTTTTAAGCTGCATGACAGTTTTTTTATTGAACAAAGGATCAAATCTGGAGCAAATCATTAAAGATTCATCCCTTTTTATTCTATGCGCCCATGTAAGGGGATCGCTTAAAAACCATTTTGGATTAAGGTATTTATTCAGGCAGGAATTTTGTATTTCCTGTAAATCACAGAAACTTTCCTGCTTTATGTTATAGATTTTTTTAAATTCACTGATAAATTCCGGAAAAAGACTGTAAAAAAATTCAGACTTTTTTTTCTCTATTTTCCCTTCTTTTAAATAACGGCCCTTGAGGATTATTTTTGATATAAGGCTGTTCCAGTATATTTCATGCCAGTTGCCGCCACACTCGACAAGAACTGCTTTTTTTATTCTTTTTTCAAATGCTTTTATAAAAACTGAACACATTCCACCAAGACTCAGGCCGCATATAGAAAAATTATCTATGGGGAATTCCTTTTTTAAAATATTTATTGCTTTTTTTGTATCAACAACTACCTGGTGAAAAAAATCAAGCATGCCGCTGTCATCATCATCCAGTAAAGTTTCTCCACTTTTTTTAGAAGGAGGAGTTCTTTCAAGATGAAAAGGAAGATGCATAAAAAAACAGCTGTATCCGTTCCTGACTGCCTGTTCTGCAAATTTATAATAAGGGTCAAGCTTATTGTTTATGCTTTTAAAGCCATGTAATAAAATAATGCACTTTCTTTTCTTGTCATTATCGCTGTCAATGTATTCTCCGTATACCGTATCATTTTCTGAAATACCTGTCAGGAATGGAGACCTGAATCTTACAGAATAATTCCTTATTTTACTGCCATAGTTGTATCTGCAGGCTGGAACATGCCGGTTGTTTTTTAAGCCAGTTTCACTTTCCTCAGCCTTCTTTTCCAGAAGGACATATTCTATTTTATCATTTTCATTATATTCAAAAAGTTTCATTATATTTACCCCGAATGAAAATCAACATACAAAATCTCTTGCTGCTATTCTTATTAATATCAGAAAAACCTTGCTAATTTCAAAGTTTATATAAAAATTTGTCTATTTGGTTATTTTTTTTTATTATTATTTTTATAAACAAAGTTTTATTCACAAAGTTAAAATTATTTTAAAGCCAGTTTAAAAAAAATGAAATGTCCTTATTGCGATAATTTAGATAGTAAAGTCATAGATTCCAGACTTACCGAAGATAATGAATCCATAAGAAGAAGACGTGAGTGCGAAAGGTGTTTTAAGAGATTTACTACTTATGAAAGAATTGAGACTCAGCCTATAGCTGTAATAAAAAAAGACGGGACAAGGCAGCCTTTCAACAGAAATAAAATTCTTGATGGTCTTATAAGAGCCTGCGTGAAAAGAAATATCAGCACAAAATCCCTGGAAAAAGTTGTAAATGAAATTGAAACAGAAATAAAGAATACTCCGACAAATGAGATAAGCTCACAGGAAATAGGAGATCTGGTTCTCAAACATCTGAAAACTATCGATAAAGTTGCATACATCAGATTTGCCTCGGTATATAAACAGTTCGACAGCCTGAAAGAATTCAATATGGAACTTGAAGAACTAATGTCTGAATAAACTGTTGAATTTTTACTTTTAATTTTTAATAATGTTTAAAATATAATATCGAAAGTCCGAATTCTTTTTATAATTTTCGGTTTATAAAGATTTATAATTATTTTACAAACATGGGAAACAAACCCTCCGGTTTTTTAAGATTTTTTTATAATTTAACTGGCTATATAAATTATATGCTGGCAACACTGATTGCGTGGGCTACTCCTTATCCTGTTTCATATTTTATAGGTGTCAATCTTGCCAGGTTATGGTATTTGTCAGGAACCAACAAAAAAATAGTTAAAAAAAATATTTCCAAAGTAACAGGTATTGCAGTTGATGATCCGCAGGTTTCATATATCTGCAAAAAAATATACATGGAATTTGCCAAGAATGTAGTGGATTTTTTAAAAAACAGGATTATTTCCAGAGAGCAGTTTAATAAAAATATCAATATAGAAGGTCTGGAGTACCTGGAAAAAGCTCTCAGTCTTGGAAAAGGAGCAGTTATCTTTACAGCACATATCGGCAATTTTGAATGGGGTGCTGCAAGAATAGGGACAGCTGGTTTTAAAATCTGGGGTGTGGGTCTTTACAGGGGCAATCCCCTTCTTGATAATTATTTTGAAAGAAACCGTGAAAACAAATGCCTTAAAACCATATATGCGAACAAAATGCTGCATGTATTTAAAATATTAAGAAATAATGAGATAGTTGCAATCCCTACTGACTGGGATCCGCTTAAAAATTCGAAAGAATTTGATTTCTTCGGGCATAAGGCTTTCATCCCTTCAGGTTCTGTTCAGATAGCATTAGCAGCAAAAGCTCCTTTGCTTCCCAGCTTTATAATCAGGGATGGAAAATATCATCATCATCAGATTATCCTTCCTCCGGTTGAACTTGAAACAGAAGGAGAAAAGGAAGAAATCATTAAAAAAAATATGCTCAAAGTCATTGCAATACTTGAAGATGAGATAAAGAAAAATATTGAGCAATGGGTTATGTTTCATGATATATGGGCAGAGTAAAAAATTATAGTGAAAGAATGAAAAGATGGCAGCAAAAAATAATATCGTCAGTAAATCGGAAATAGAGACAGGTTTAAAGGCACCAGTAGTATGGCATACAAAAACAATTGAAGAATCGTTAAAAGAATTAGAATCTGACCCTTCAAAAGGATTAGACAGCCGGGAAGCAGAAGAAAGGCTTAAAAAATATGGCTATAATGAAATAAAAGAAAAAGGCAAAAAAAAGCCCATAATGATTTTCCTTTCCCAGTTCAATGATTTCATGATTTGGATTCTTATAGCTGCAGCTTTTATCTCAGGAATAATAATAAGGGAGATAACCGATGCCATTGTAATACTTATAATACTTGTAATTAATGCAGTTCTGGGTTTTGTTCAGGAATACAGGGCAGAAAAAGCCCTTGAAGCACTCAAAGAGCTGGCTGCCCCTACTGCACTTGTAATAAGGGATGGCAAAGAAGAAAAAATAAATTCAAGGCAGCTTGTCCCCGGAGATATAATCAAGCTTTTTGCAGGTGATCATGTTCCTGCGGATGCAAGAGTTTTAAGCCATTCCAACCTTCTTACAGATGAGGCACTCATAACCGGAGAGTCTTTACCGGTTGAAAAACATACAACAGTCATAAAAGAAGAAAATATCGCAATAGGAGACAAAAAGAATATTGTCTTCAGCGGCACTACTATTGTCAAGGGCAGATGCCATGCACTTGTGACAGAGTCAGGAGAAAATACCGAGATAGGCAAGATTGCAAGTATGGTCCAGGAAGCAGAAGAGGTAACACCCCTGCAAAAACAGTTAAAATCTGTCGGGAAAAAAATAGGTATCCTTTGCATAGCCATAAGCCTGATTGTGTTTGTTGCCGGAATACTGAAAGGTAATACTATGGTGGAAATGCTTCTTGTAGCTGTAGCTCTTGCGGTTGCAGCCATACCTGAAGGCCTTCCGGCTATAGTTACCATATCTCTTGCTCTCGGAGTACAGAGGATGGCAAAAAATAATGCAATAGTCAGAAAGTTAAGCTCCGTGGAGACTCTGGGCGGAGTTACTGTAATCTGCACTGATAAAACAGGCACGCTTACTGAAAACAAAATGACTGTAAGGAAAATATTTGCCGGAGGCAGAGAAATCACAAAATACGAAGATGAGCTTGCAAAGTTTAAAAAAGATAAACCTGAACCTCTGGATGATAGTAACCTAAAGTCAGCCATAAATAAGAAATATATTGATTTTGATAAAAATCTTGCATTGATGATTCTTCTCGAAAATGCTGTGCTGTGTAATGATGCGTATTATATTGATGAAAAAGGCAATAAAATGATTGGAGATCCCACAGAAACTGCCCTTATTGAAATGGGAAGGATATTTAATCTTTCCAAGCCATACTGTGAGTTAAAGATGCCCAGGAAAATTGAAGAGCCTTTCGATTCCATTAGAAAAATAATGACTACCGTTCATGAAATACATAAAGATAGTTTTGCTTATCAGCTTGATTTCATAAAGGATAAAATAAAACCTGGTGCAGGTGATGAAGATAATGGTTATCTTATTTTTGTAAAAGGCGCACCGGAAGAAATACTCAAGAAATGCACCTATATAATTAAAGACAACAAGGTCCGTGAAATGACAAAATCTGATAAAGAAGAGATAGAGACACAGACTGCACAAATGGCGCAGAAAGCAATGAGAAACCTTGCTTTCGCAATAAAATATATAGATGTCCTCCCCGATTCAAAAGAAATAGTCAGAATGGAAAAAGAACTTGTTTTCTGTGGTATCACCGGCATGATAGATCCTCCAAGACCTGAGGTCTATGAGGCTATAGAAAAATGCAGAAGAGCAAACATCAAAGTAATTATGGTAACAGGAGACCATTATCTTACGGCTAAAGCAATCGGTGAAGAACTTAATATCTTAAAAGAAGGCGAAAAAATCATTGAAGGAACTGCACTGGATGATCTGAGCCCTGAAGAACTTGAAAAAGAAATTGAAAACATAAGCATCTTTGCCAGGGTCTCTCCTTTAAACAAGGTAAAAATCGTGGAAGCCCTCAAGAAAAATAATCACATAGTTGCCATGACAGGAGATGGTATAAATGATGCTCCTTCCCTGAAGAGGGCGGATATAGGAATTGCAATGGGAATAACCGGTACGGATGTAAGCAAAGAAGCAAGCAAAATGATACTGACTGATGACAATTTCGCCACAATCATCAGGGCAATAAGAGAAGGCCGGGTTATTTTTGACAATCTTAAGAAATTTATTCTTTTTCTTCTTTCCTGTAATATTTCCGAAGTTTTATTAATGTTTATAGCAATAGTTTTCGGCAGCTTTATATTCAAATTTTTGGGGATACAGTTTAATGCTGTATATATTCCTCTTATTCCGGTACAGATATTATGGATGAACCTTATAACTGACGGATTTCCCGCTCTTGCGCTCGGCATCGATCTGCCTGATAAAAACATAATGGCAAGAAGAGCAACCCGACAGAAAGAACAGATTTTAAGCAGAGGAAATCTCGGTATGGTTTTCTGGCAGGGCCTTATGCTCACACTTGGAACTCTCGCTGTTTATTTCCTTGAACCTTTATTGTTCCATGATGTTGCCATATTCAATGAAACAGAAATTTTTCAGACATCTGTTTTTACAACACTGGTGCTTGCACAATTAATGCATGCGTATAATTACAGAGCAAATAATAAAGGTATTTTCAGGAAAGGCTTGTTCGCAAACAGATTGCTTAATATCTCTTTTCTTGTATCAATGCTGTTGCAGATAGGAATAATTTATATACCCATACTTCAAAATGTGTTTAAAACGAGAAGCCTTAATTTATACCAGTGGCTTCTGATAATATCTTGTGCACTGGGCTCAGTTCTTCTTATTAACCTGATAGATGTTATCATTAATTTCAAGAAGAAAAGAAAAAGCTTTGATATTAATAATAAGCATTAATCTGGCAGCAAAAAAAGCCTGAATTTGAAAATTATCTCAAATGATGCTTTATCTTCTGTCGAAGTCTGCCAGCAGTTAAACTGATACAGTCATAAATTAATTATAGTAATTTATGTTTATCTTTAACTTTCCCGCTTTTTAGGAGCATTTGGAAAAACCGCATACCCTGCATACATAGCAGCCTCCTTCGGGTTCCATTATGCCGCCACATCCTTCTTCAGGACATATCATTACTGATTTCGGTCCGCTGGTTGTATCAAAGTCAAATTTATTCGTACCTTTGATGTAAAATTCAATTGCTTTTCCTATCGCATCCGGACATGACAAAACATGTGTATTTCTGTCAGCAATACAGGTCACACACCTGATTCCTCTTACCTGCTTCTGGATAGAGTTGATATCTATTCCTGCTCTTATGGAAATACTGATAAGTCTTCCTATCGCTGCAGAAAGGGCAGAACATCCTTCTTCACCTGTATTGGTAAATACTTCACAGATACCACGTTCATCAGAATTAACGGTTACATATAATTTCCCGCAGCCGCCAATATTATATTTTTTAGTCATACCCTCGGTTACTTCAGGTCTTGGTCTTGGTTTTATATTTACTCTCTCTCCGTCTGTTATTGAAGCTTTCTCTTCTTCTTTTACATCTTTTTTATAATCTGCCTCATAATTATCGGCTTCCAGCAATTTTTTCCCATTGATTCCCTTTGCATCTTCATACGTTTTCTCTTCATTTTTCTCTTTTTTTAAATCATTTCCGGAATCAATAACCAGAACCTGGGATTCCCTGCTTTTATCTCTGTATATTGTTATCCCTTTGCATCCAAGTCTGTATGCAAGCATATATACCTCTTCAACATCCTTAACTGTTGCATCACTAGAGAAATTAACTGTTTTGGAGACAGCATTATCTGTAAATCTCTGGAATGATGCCTGCATTCTGACATGCCATACCGGAGGGATATCATGAGCTGTGACAAAAACACGTCTGTATTGCGAAGGGATTTCTTCGATATCCTTTAATGAGCCGTGTTTTGCAATTTTTTCCATTAGCTCTTTTGTATAGAAACCTTCTTCTTTTGCAATTTGCTCAAAATAAGGATTTACTTCTACCAGACGGTCATTATCCATAACGTTCTTTACAAAAGAAACCGCAAATAAAGGTTCGACTCCACTGGAACATCCTGCTATTATGCTAAGAGTCCCTGTTGGTGCTATGGTGGTTGTTGTTGCATTTCTGATTTCATATCCTTCAGGAGAATCATAAATACTGCCTTTATAATTGGGGAAAGGACCTCTCTCGGATGCCAGTTCCTTTGATGCTTCTTTTGATGTATCATTTATAAAACTCATGATATTTTTGCTTATTTCAAGAGCTTCTTCACTGTTATACGGAATTCCCAGCCTTATAAGCATATCTGCAAAACCCATTACTCCCAGGCCTATTTTTCTATTGGATTTAACCATTGCAGATATTTTATCCAGAGGATACCTGCTTACATCTATTACGTCATCTAAAAATCTTACTGCGGTTTTTACAAGATTTTTCATTTTTTCATAATCAATTGAAACAATTCCATCATCTTCTTTAATCAAATTAGCAAGATTAATCGAACCAAGATTACATGCTTCATAAGGAAGAAGCGGCTGCTCTCCGCAGGGGTTGGTTGATTCTATAAGACCGATNNCCGTTTTTCCAAGCCTGATAAATTATTTTATTAAAGATTTCTCTTGCTTTGTAACGGCTGGCAACTTCTTTAGTCCTAGGATTTATAATGTCATATTCATCGTCATTTTCAACTGCTTTCATAAAAGCTTCAGTCACGCCAACAGAAATATTGAAATT
>DBPS01000048.1:61305-65366 GCA_002304935.1 Candidatus Humimicrobium oleiphilum
ACAACATCATTCTTCGGCCTGATATTTGAAAAAGAATAACCGACACCTCCACCGGATTTTTGTATCAGCGCCGTTTCTTTAAGGGCTTCAAAGATTGCGCTCATGGAATCGCCTACCGGAAGAACAAAACACGCTGCCAACTGTTGAAGTTCCCTGCCTGCATTCATTAAAGTCGGAGAGTTTGGAAGAAAATCAAGATCCGTCATAATATCAAAGAATTGCTTTTCAATTTCTCTTATTTCTTTATCGGTTTTATTATAACTTTTTTCTGCTGAAGCAATATTTCTTGCAACTCTGAGAAACATATCTCTCGGTTGTTCAAGAAGATTTCCGTACTCATCTCTTTTCAGGTATCTTCTCTCAAGAACTGTTATAGCATTACAGGTTAAATTCAAAGGCTTTACCTGATAATATTCTTTATACATATCAATCGTTTTTTCATTTTTCCTGGCATTATCAGATAGTTCAGGATTCTTGCCTGAAATCTTTTTTTTATTATCTTCTTCCATTGTTTCCCCCGACAATTATAAAAAAATTAACTAACGAACAAATAAAGATTATTAGTAACAGAATAAATTAATAATATTAAACTTTTATTATAAATTAATATATATAGTGTATGTAAACATTTTAAAACACAATATATTGTGTGTCAATATGTTTTTTATTTTTATTTTTTTAAAAATGATATTGAATTTTTACTATAAAATGCTATTATCAGACAGTTTTAAAAATATAATCCTTTTATATTTTAAAAAAAATAGTTATAATTTAGTTTTCAAAAAATAACAATTTTTTATTTTATTAAAAGAGTTTTATTAAAAAAATAACACCCTAGGATATAAGTCAGAAGGAGAAGCATTTGAGTTCTATAATAAAGAAGAGACGAAAAAAAATGCGTAAGAAAAAACACAAAAAAATGCTCAAAAGAACCCGTTGGGCACGAAAGAATAAATAATCATATTATTTTTATCAGTAATGATTAAAAACAATGAATTAATAAACTTAATTGGAAATAAAATTTTTCTTGGCGATGGAGCCATGGGGACTTTACTTCAGGGTTTAGGCCTTTCGACCAGCCCTGATCTTTTTTTGAATAAAAATAATGATACCCTTGAGAAAATAAAAGAGATACATTACAAATACCTTGAAAGCGGTTCAAATATAATTCAGACAAGTACTTTCAGTGCAAACGAACCAAAGTTATCTGCATTTGGAATTATTGATAAAAGTGATTTTGAAGCAATAAACTATAATGCCACTTTTGTCGTAAGAAAAGCAATAGATGAATTCAGGGAAAAAACAGGCAGCAGAAGAGTAATTTTATCTGCCGGAAATCTTGGTCCTACTGGAAAATTGCTGGAACCTTTCGGAGACCTGAGCTATAAAAAAGCAGTAGAAGTTTTTCAGAGACAGGCTGATTATCTTTCCTCAACAGGACTGATAGATATATTTCTCATTGAGACAATGATGGACTTAAATGAGGCTCTTGCCGCAATTGAAGGTGTAAAACTTACAGATAAAAATGCGGCTATAGTATGTATGATGACTTTTAATGAAAATGCTGTCACTTTAATGGGCAATAAGGCAGAAGATGCACTGAAATCGATGCTGGAAGCAGGTGCTACTATTGCCGGAGCAAATTGCAGCGTAGGGTCTGACAAGATGCTTGAAGTAGTTAAAAGGATGCGCCAGTCAGATAAAGAAGCAAAACTTGTCTTCCAGCCAAATGCGGGAATTCCCAGAATGGTCAGCGGAATGACCGTTTTTGACGAAACTCCGGAGATTTTTGCTGAGAATATAGAAAAATATTTACCTTATTCTCCTTCCATAATAGGAGGCTGCTGTGGATCTACTCCTGAGCATATAGCAAAACTTACTGAACTTCCGGGGTAATAAAATTCCGGGATAATAAAATCTCATATAGCTTCCATTATCAGTTAATCCAGCCCGCAAGGATTAAATATCCATTTTCAGATATTTTGTTTATCTCTTTTGTATTTATATTTACAGTTTCGATATCGTATCCCAGAATATTCTCATAATTTTCATCATAAACTGTCTTCATATAAGCAATAAAATTCCCGTCCCTGGAAAATACGGGATTGAAAGCACCTGCTTCATATGTGGTAAGCTTTTCAATATTTTCACCTTTTAAATCAGTCAGAAAAATATCTCCGCTTGCAAACTGATTTGATATAGTCCCATATCTTTTTACTCCCACATAAGCAATCCTTGCATCAGTATTATCAGCGATAAAAACATCGGGTTGTTGTTCTCTCAGGTTTGTATCATTTGTAAATCTGCTGATATGATTATCGCCTATGCTGGCAATCCATAAATCACCATCTTCTTCAAAATCCCCCAGAATCTGGAAAATAAAGCTATCACTTTCCTGGACAAATCTAAAATTATCAAAGCTTGTAATATTTTCCGGACCTTTCTCAGAAAAAACAGAAAGGTCAAATTTAAATTCTGCCTGTTTTTTTTCTTCAGAAATATAAAATATTTCCGCATTTTTTGTTTCAAGAAAACCTGGCTCATTTTCACTATTGTTTTCAAAATAAAAATGGGACGCACAGGCAATATTGTTATCATTGTTAAAAAAGAAAACAGGAGAAAGAAACATGGTTGACCTAAGGGAAGCTCCTCCAACGTCAAGTTCTATTTCCTTTTTCTCCCCCGTCTCAACATCAACCTTATAAATCCCTCCGTCTCTTATATTCGAACTGAAATAATTGTTAATGGTTTCATAAGCAATATATCTGCTGTCAGAAGACCATACCGGGATTCCGTAATAACCTGAAGTAATTTCATTTCCCTCACTTTCAGTAAAGTCAAACTCGTCAAGTACTTTCATTATTTTGCTATTGATATCTATTACACAGATTGCACTGTATGCTCCCCTGCCGCCTTCGACAAGATCGCATAAAATCTTTTCCCCATCAGGTGAAATATTAAAAACACGTCCTATTTCAAATCTTTCATTAATATCGCTGAAAATTAATTCTTCCGTGCCTGTTTTTATATCTTCTGCATATATATTTGCTACTCTGTGCTCAAAATGATTTGACTTTGGATCTGAGGTAATCTCCAGATAAACTACTTTTCCGGGATTATCACTCTCTTCTGATCCAGTATTGTTTTCCTGTGTGGTATCTTCTGATTCTCCATTGTCAGTAGCTGAAGCTGAATCATTTTCACTGTTCTCCGTATCCTGTGAAATTTCAGATGAAGTTTCTTCCTGTGTGCTGTCAGCCGAATATCCAGCTTCTTCTTCCTGGAATAAATGACTGCTTATAATGCTGCATGAAGAAAAGACTGAACCTAAAGAAAATAATAAAGTTAGGACTGCAATAATAAAAATTGTTTTGATTATTTTATTTTTTACGATTATGGGCTGCATTATTACTCCTTTATTAATACTATATCAACAATAATTTTTAATATAATAAAAATTTTTGGCGACATTATAACATAAAAAATGCAGGAATGTTATTTATTGCTATAAATTCATCCCTGCACATATAATACATCTTTTAATTTATTTTTTATTCATATTCATATTCTGATTTCTCAGGCAGTTTTCTTCACCGGAACATTCAGGATTATTTTCCTGATCACAGTTCCGGATACAGTTCTCTTCGCAATTGCATTCCTGGTTTTTATCTTTATTTACGGAAAAGCCTCTTCTCTGGAGACGGTTTTGCTCACAATTATTTTCCTGGTTTTCCAGACAGTATTCACGTTCATCACAATCCTGCTGCTGCAAACGATACTGGCTGCCGCCCCCATTCCTGTTTTCTCCTGAAAGATTCCTGTAATTTTTTTCTCCTGTCCCAGAGTTTTTACAAGAAACATTATCGAAACAGGAAGAATTATTACCTGGCTGAGCATTTTTCCCAAGAGATTTATTTGTAGCATATATAATGCCTGCAGCGCTTAATGAAACTGTAAGAAAAACAGCAATACCTATAAATATTTTCTTTAACATTTTTCCTTCTTTCAAACAAGTTATTTTTTATTAGTTTTTTTCTTACAGAATTTATAACGGATAAAAA
>DBPS01000017.1:0-1424 GCA_002304935.1 Candidatus Humimicrobium oleiphilum
CATAAAAAAATATTTTTTCTAAGATCTGCTGATGTACTGGGCGCAAATGAAAGACTCAGGGCTTTTAAAGATGCCATGAATGAAAATAAAATCTTTTTTGATGACAGTTACATATCAAAAAACCTTACAAATGCTGAAGACGCCTATGCGGCTGTCTCTGAATTCATTGAACAAAACCTTCAGAACAAATTCACTGCAATAATAGGAGGCAATGACTTTCTTGCAATGGGAGCAATGGATGCAATCATCGACAAAGGATTAAATATCCCAGAAGACCTGTCTCTTATAGGTTATGACAATCTGTGGATGACCAAGATACTGAAAGTTCCCCTGACAACAATCAGGCAGCCAAAAATGCAGTTCGGATACATGTCCACTGAAAGACTGCTTGAGATGATAAAAAATCCTGAAATGAAGAAATATCCCCAGAAAATAGTCCTGGAACCTGAACTGGTCATAAGAAATTCCTGCAGGAAGCTGAATTAATTAATAAATAATTAATAAATAAGACTAACAGCTGAATTAGTAGTCATCAAAATAAATAAATAAAATTAAATAAATTAAATTAAAAATACAAGAAAAGGGGGTGTCTGTATTAGAAGATTTGCATAAATAATAAACCAATAAAAAATTATTGGGCAAATCCGTACTTTTATATCACCAAAATAAAAAACCGAAAGGAAAGAGATGAGAAAAAGCATATTTTATTTAATTTCAGTGATACTGGTACTCAGCATTATTCTCTCTTTCGGCTGCACTCAGACTGCAGCTACAACAACTGCTGCAGCAGCAGAAACAACCGCCGCTGCCGCAGAGACAACTGCAGCACCTGCTGAAACTACTGAAGCAGCCGCAGAAGGAGAACCCATAACTCTTGAATTCTGGTCATGGAACAATGAAGGTTCATATCCGATAGTTCATGAAGATGCAGAAAAAAGATTTATGGCTGATTATCCCAATGTAACAATTAAAAGAGAATACATAAGCTATACCGAATATCTGGTAAAGCTTAAAGCCGTACTTGTTGGCGAAGAGGCTCCTGATGTATTCCAGATTCCATGGGCAGGAGAATATACAGAACTTGCAAGATCAGGACAGCTTCTTCCAATGACTGATTATCTTAAAGAAGGATTTCCTGAATTCTTCCCGGCAGTTATGAATGCAATAAGCGTTGACGGAGATGCATGGGCAGTTCCTCTTGACCTTAATACACTTCAGATAGCTTACAACATCAATATGTTTGAAGAACTGGGAATTGAAGTTCCACAGTCCCAGGACGAACTGATAGAAGTCGCAAAGAAACTTGCAGATGCAGGTAAATTCGGAATAGCTCAGGGTACAAAAGACCTCTGGACAGCCGGAGACACATTCTTTGCACACATAGCTTATACAGACCCGACACATACAAAGATGGCGCTTGCTGA
>DBPS01000017.1:1463-3773 GCA_002304935.1 Candidatus Humimicrobium oleiphilum
CTGTTCGTTCAGCAGCAGTCTGCAATGATCTATCCTGTTGGAAACTTCTTCACCGGCGGACTTACAGCTGAAATCGACGGCGCTTTTGAATACAGCCTGTTCCCGACACCTCCTCTTAAAGCAGGAGACGAATTCCTTCCTACAGGCGGTGTAGCCGAAATGTTCGTTATTTCAAAGAACAGCAAGAATATCGACATGGCTGTTGAATTCCTGAAATACATGACAAATGATCAGGGAAAAGACATACTTGTTGCAAACGACTTCATACCTTCAAGCGATTACATGGGAGATACATCAAATCTTTCAGAGCTTGCAAAGAATATGATTGCAGCACAGTCCAAATCACAGAGCAGGGTTGTTTACAATACCGAAGTATATACCCAGATCATGAACGGAATGCAGGGTTTATTCGGACAATCAATGACTCCGGAAGAGTTCATAGCATCTTTAGTTGAAATCGGAGGATAATATTTATCAAAGGGGGATTTAAGGGATTAAATCCCCCTTCTTAGTATACTGAATTGGTGAGACTATTATGCTTTTAAGAAAATTACAAAGAATAGGTTTCGTTTTTTCTCTGCCATCGATATTGTTTTTTGTGTTCTTTATTTCCATTCCGGTTATTTTTACAATCGTCCTCACATTTGCAGAATGGAAAGGTTTCCAGCTTTCCGATATAAAATTCATAGGTTTTAATAATTACATAAGTCTCTTTAAGGACAAGATCTTTTATAAATCTCTGTTAAATACAACTATTTTTGTAGTTCTTACTACAGTTACACTTAATTTGCTCGGTTTTCTCGGCGCTCTCATAATAGACACTAAAATACCGGGAACAAAGTTCTTAAAAAATGCAGTTTTCCTGCCAGTGCTTCTGTCCCCCATTATCATAGGTATCATGTGGTCAAGAATGCTTGACGCATTCGGGATAATAAACAAGCTTCTGCAGTCAGCTCATATCATAAAGCTGCCCATACTGTTTCTGGGAAGCGAGAAAATCGCTCTCTATACGATTATAATTGCCACTATCTGGCAGTTTACAGGCTATGACATGCTCATCTATTATGCAGGCCTTCAGGGTATCCCCAAGGATATTCTTGAAGCAGCCAGGATAGACGGGGCAAATGAAGCAAAAGTCATAACAAAAATAATTATTCCGTCACTGAGCCCGGTTATAACAATAGCCATGCTTCTCAATATTATCGGAGGATACAAAGTATTTGATATTGTATATGTAATGACTGCAGGTGGACCTAACAGAGCCAGTGAAGTTCTGGCTACCTACCTTTTCCAGCAGGCTTTCAGGTTTAACAATATGGGTTACGCATCAGTAATAGCAGTCATAATCATTATCCTTTCACTGATAATATCTGTAGTAAGGTTCAGATTAACAAAACAAAGTATCTAAAGGTTTGGTTAAAATGGTTAAGAAATTTTTTAAAAGCTTGCTCATATACATCCTGGGGCTGGGATTTCTCATCCCTGTAATCTGGGTTCTCTCCTTGTCGCTCAGAAGCAAAAAGGATGCCCTTGCAGCAATGTTTTTTACCAAAGATGTTCATTTCGAAAATTACGCTATCGCCTGGCAGACATTTAATTTTTCCAGGCTGTTTTTAAATACAATAATCGTAACGGTAGTTTCGCTTGCTGTTACCCTGTTCATATCTTCCCTTGCCGCTTATTCTTTCTCAAGGCTGAGATACAAGGGTTCAGATATAATGTTCTATATGATACTTCTGGGAATTATGATTCCCCCGGCTGCCATAATAATACCTCTGTTTATAATAATGAAAACACTCGGCCTTTATAACAGCCTGTTTTCGCTGATTTTTTCATATATAGCCTTCGGGGTACCGATAGCAGTCCTCATACTGCGGGGATTTTTCATGTCCATTCCCAATGAGCTTATCGAGGCGGCAAGAATTGACGGAAGCAATGAAATAGGGACATTTTTCAAGATAGTAGTCCCCCTTTCAAAACCTGCCATGCTTACGGTAACAATATTTCTGTTCATGCAGAACTGGAATGAATTCATACTGGCTCTGATACTGCTAAAAGACAAACTGCTTTATACCCTGCCGGTCGGAATGGCAAACCTTGTCGGGCAGTGGGACTCTCCATGGCAGCTTGTCGCGGCAGGAGTAATTATAACGTCCATACCGATATTTGTGATATACCTGCTTATACAGGACCAGTTTGTAAAAGGACTGACGGCAGGTGCGGTAAAAGGATAATCCAATTTATTTAAGGAGTAAAAAGAATGAACTCAAAAGAAAGAATTTTAACGACTTTAAATCATGAAGAGCCTGA
>DBPS01000055.1 GCA_002304935.1 Candidatus Humimicrobium oleiphilum
GCAAGCGCTCTTTCAGAAAGGATTCCTGATATTTCAGGCTCAAAATCCCCGAAGAGTGTTTTTGATTTTTCTATTACAACAGGTTTTATCCCGATTTTTATTAATGCCTCTGCCATAAGCAGCCCTATGGAACCTCCGCCTATTATCGCTGCCTTTAAAGGGCTGTTTTTATTTATATAATTTTTTAGCGAAAGAGCATCTGCAACATTTCTGAAATGAAAGACATTGCATGAATTTTCAAGGCCGTCTGTTTTTAAATCTATAGGTTTTGCCCCGCTGCAGATAATAAGCCTGTCATAATTAAAAACAGTGTTTTCAGAACTGCCTTTAAACTTTACTGAAAGTTCTTTTTTATTTGGGTTAACTTCTGTGACTTTATGTCCGGTGAGTATTTTTATTTTTCTTTTTTCTTCAAAAAACCGGGGAGAATAAACAAATAGTTTATTTATATCATCCACTATTCCTGAAATAAAATAGGGGAGGCCGCATGTCCCGTAAGATATATGTTCTCCGCTTTCAAGTACTGTTATATCAATATCGGCAGCATTTCTTCTTGCCTGGCTTGCTGCAGCAAGACCCGCAACATTTCCCCCTATTACTATAAGACGCTGTTTTTCATTTTTGTTAAAATACATTTTTAACTGATTTTCAAACTTAATTTTTTTGACTTTTTACTATATTATAGTATTTCAGTGAATTTTTCTATTTAGCAATTGAATAATTCAGCAAATATGGTATAAATTTTAATAACTGTTTTAAGACTGATTTAAAACAAGTTATGTATTCTGTTCTGTTCTGAAAATAAAAAACTATTATCTACCGAAAGGATTTTTATGGATGCAGAAATGAAAAAAATGTTAGAGGGAAAAGCAGAAGATATAAGAGTCGACATTATTGATATGCTTTGTGAATCAGGTTCCGGCCATCCCGGCGGCTCTTTATCAATGGCTGACATATTTTCCTATCTTTATTTTAGCGGAAGCCTGAATATAGACCCAGAAAATCCCAGGATGGAAGATAGGGACAGAGTCGTTCTTTCAAAGGGACATGCATGTCCGGTACTATATGCTACTCTTGCTGAAAAAGGTTTCTTTGAGAAATCACATCTTAAAACTTTAAGAAAATTCGGAAGCATCCTTCAGGGGCACCCTGATATGAAAAAAGTTCCGGGAGTGGAAATGTCAACAGGCTCACTTGGCCAGGGCCTTTCAGCTGCTGTAGGAATGGCAATGGGTCTCAGGCTGGATAAAAAAGATGCCCATGTATTTGCTATCCTCGGTGACGGGGAATGTGATGAAGGACAGATATGGGAAGCAGCAATGGCTGCAGCGCATTATGAGCTGGGCAACCTTATAGGGATACTTGACAGAAACGGTCTCCAGATAGACGGATTTACAAAAGACGTAATGAACACTGAACCCATGATAGATAAATGGCTTTCTTTCGGATGGCATGTAATAGAGATAGACGCTCATAATTTTGATGAGATAGAAAGTGCCATTTCCCAGGCAAAAGAAGTAAAGAATGCTCCTGTAATGATAGTTGCCAATTCCGTAAAAGGCAAAGGTGTATCTTTTATGGAAAATGAATGCGGATGGCATGGAAAAGCTCCAAGCCTGGAAGAAGCAGAAAAAGCAAAATCCGAGATAGCGGGATAAAATAAATTTATTTTAAAATCATCACTTGTAATATTCCTGATATAAAAAAACCAAAGCTTAAATGCATAAGCTAAAAAAAACAGGAAGCATCCAGACTATGGGGAGCATAGGTATTTTTTCATGGTCCCTAATAGGCCTGGTTATAATAATTGTCGGAATATTTTATGTATTATCCCTTTTAAAAATTGCAATAATACCTGCAATTATAGGGGTATTTATTGCTTATATGCTTTTGCCGCTGGTAAAACTTCTAAGGAAAAAACTTAAGAAGATAGTTGCGGTTTCAATTACCTATGTAATATTTCTTATAATTATCTTTGTTATATTCTTCTTTATAATCCCGCTTGTAATAGATGAATTTAAATCTTTTATAATAAAGCTTCCCATATATATCTACAGATTCTCGCTTTTCGTAAGCAATAACCTAAAGAATAATATCCTGCTTAAAAGCATTGAAGAAATGACGGGACTTTCATTTCTTCCAGGAAATCCCCTGGAAGTAACAAAATATTTTATCGAGAACATTAACCTCAGTGAAATTAATCTTTTCAGGGGCGCAGCATCTTTTACTGTGACCATTATCAACGTAGTAATAAATTTTATAATAGGGCCTGTACTTGGATTTTATATTTTAAAGGATTCCGACAAATTGGTCGTGAATATCGTAAAGGCAATTCCTGAAAGAACAAAACTTCATTCTGTTTCGCTTATAAACAGGGTCAACAATGTTTTTGAAAAATTTATAAGGGGTCAGTTTCTTGACGCTGCAATACTTGCAATAATCCTGACAATATCGCTTGGTATTTTAAAAATAGAGTTTGCTTCACTTATAGGAGTAATGATTTTTGTATTCTGCCTTATTCCTGTTTTCGGCCTTATTTTTCCGGCAATACCAGCAATCATACTTGCACTTTTAAGTTCGCCGATGAAGGCACTTGTGGTATTTCTGATTTTTATCGGTGTCTATATTATTAACTATTTCTTCATCCTGCCATTTATAATGAAGGATAGGACAGGAGTGCATCCCGGAATAATAATACTTTCCATAATTGCGGGATGGGCTTTATTCGGCTGGCTGGGTGTATTTATTGCTGTTCCAGTTGTAGCAATTTTGCAGGAAATATTGAAATTCTATCTGGTTGAAAAAGCAAATCTTGCTTAATAAAATAAAGTACCTTCCTCAATGTCCCAGAAAAAATCTATACTGCTGCCTGCTGTAAGTCCAAGAAAGTATCTTTCGTTTTTGACTTCGGCTTTTAATCTTCCGATTTGTTCTGACCTTATTGTAAATCTTATGTCCGGTCCTTCAAAGATAAGGGATTCTATAGTTCCCTGATAAAAATTTAAATCTTCAGGATTAATATTTTCCTGTGCGGTTCTATTGCTTTTATTATTTTCTCCTCTATTTTTAATATCATGACTACTCGTTTTTATCGATATCGCATGTCTCAGGCCGATTTTTTCAGGTCTTATAAAAAAAACCATATCTTCCGTATTGTTCCTGGAAATGATATTTTCAAAAACACCACTTCTGATTTTATGTTTTATGCTTCCGCCATATTTTGTGGTACATATGATTTTGTCAAATTGATTTATATTATTCTCATTGCCTGCGGGCATCTGTGGCTGGTTTTCTTTATCTTCCATTGTATTTTTTAAATTTTTCAAATCTGTTTTCATATTCCCATAATCTTCATTACTGAATTTTTTTATGCCTTCAAGTTTTATAAAATTTCCGGCACCTATAAAATCTGCAACAAAAACATCGGAAGGGTGATTATATATTTCGTAAGGAGAGTCTGTCTGTATTACTTTTCCGTTATTCATGACTGCAATGGTGTCTGACATAGTCAGGGCTTCTCCCTGATCATGAGTCACATAAAGAAATGTGGTGCCTGTTCTTTTCTGGATTTCCTTTAGCTCGTATTGCATCGAAATACGCAGTTTTTTATCAAGATTTGCAAGAGGTTCATCTAAAAGAAGGATTTCAGGTTCTATAATAAGCGATCTTGCAAGAGCTACCCTCTGCTGCTGTCCACCGGAAAGTTCTGTTATCCTTCTGTTTTCCAGCCCTGAGAGATTAACAATATTTATTATTTTCTTCAGCTTTTCGTTTATGATTTCTGCAGATAGTTTTCTTTTTTTCAGGCCGTAAATAATATTCTCCTTCACATTCATATGTGGGAATAAAGCAAGGTTTTGAAAAACAAGGCTGGTCCTTCTTTTATTCGGAGGCACGCCCCGCATATTCAGTGCGTCTATAAAAATATCTCCCTGGTCTGCATCAATAAAACCGCCTATCATTCGGAGAGTAGTAGTTTTGCCGCAGCCTGAAGGTCCAAGCAGTGAGAAAAAGCTTCCTTCTTTTATCTTTAATGATACATTATCGACTGCAGTAAAACTGCCGTATTTCTTGACTACATTTTTAAGTTCGACTATATATTTTTCCAATTACAAAAGCCCTGATCTGATTAAAATATTTTTAATATAAACCTTCCAGAATTTTATCGATATATCAGAAGAAAGTATCAGGATAGTGATATTTCTTCCCAGAAGACAGTATAAGCATCTATTACGCTCTGGGGAAAGTTCAGCTGCCAAACCAGTCCTTTGATCTGCTCATCTGTATAAATGAAAAATTCCTTATTTTCTATATCTGCTTTTTCAAGAGCGTTGCTTACAGTTGTTATATTTCCTTCTTCAGTAACAATCGCAGCAATATCGTCTCTGAGCATGAAATCAAGGAATTTGTAAGCCCCTTCTTCATTCTGTACGCTTGCCGGTATCATGAAAGTGTCTGTCCATCCAAGGCCTCCGGTAGACGGAAGGATATATTTGAATTTCGGATCTGATATCATCAGATTTCTTCCTCCTCCGTCCCACATATGGCTTACCCATACCTCTTCATTTTTTAACATGTCCATTATCTCCGCACCGGTACCATAAAATTTCAGCACATTTTCCTTTAGTTCAATTACTTTTGGTTTTATTTTTTCAAGCGTAGATTCAGTATCGGTTATCAGGCTGCTTCTTGGAATATCTTCAAGATCAAGGCATATCATTACAGATTCCGCTGAATTTCTTGCAGATACCCTGCCTTTTAATTCCTTATCGAACAGTATCTCCCATCCGGCATTATCAAGGGAACCTCTATATCTGGCTGTGTTTACTACTATTCCGCTGGTTCCGAAAACATAAGGAATTACATAAGTGTCTCCTGAACCCATAGCGCTCCCGTCCCACATACTCCATTGCTGGTTTTTAAAAGAATCTCCGATATTCTTGTAATTCGGAATTTTGTCAATATCCAGGGCTGAAGCCAGGTTTTGTTCATATAGCCGGTTTACCTGGTTTTGTGTAGGCATTATAATATCAGCTTTGCCTCCACCCTCAAGAAGAGTTATCATTGTCCCGTTATCAGCAGCAAGGGTTATATTTAATTTTATGCCTGTTTCATTTTCAAACACTTCAATGACCTTTTCAGGCAGATATCCTTCCCAGACGTGTATGTCAAGGACTCCTGCATTTTCATCTGAAGCCTTCTTTTCCAATTCAGTTTCTGATGTCTGCTCTTCTGCAGCAGAGGTTGTCTGGGCTTTTTCCTGAGCAGCGGATGTATCTGGCTGGTTTGCTGATCCAGGTCTGCATCCGAAAGTCGAAGAAATAAAAATAATAGCCGATAATGTTAAGAATAAAATAAGAAATTTCTTCATTTTCCCTCCAAAATAATTTTTAATAACACCTGCCAAGAAAAATTAATATTTTAATAAGAAAAACGATAACATAAAAATAAAAACTATAATTATATTATTATAATCTGCAAATATTCGGATTTTAAATAATTATAATAAAAATTATTGTATTAACAATAAAGGTCATTATAGAAGCCTGTATTTTGCTGCGAGCTGGTGCTGTTTTTAGCGCAGAACCATAATCATTAAACAATATCATGATTTTAATACCCTTGTATTTTTAATTCTGCCAAGCGATGCCCTGGTTAAGATGTAAAGGGCAACCATTATAATAGTAAAGCCGGTTACAATGACAGAAATCACGTTAACTTTCGGAGATATTCCAAATCTTAACTGGGAGAAAATATAAACCGGGATAGTGACATTATTGCCTATGAGAAAATAAGTAACTATAAATTCATTCCAGCTTATCATAAAAGAGAAAACCCATCCGGCAAGCATTGCAGGCATCAGAGCTGGCAGGATGATGTCTTTAATGCTTGAAAACCATGAAGCACCAAGATCAACGGCTGCCTCCTGGATGCTGCCGGAAAAACCTTCTATTCTTCCCAGCATGATAAGCACGACATAACTCATGCTTATTGATACATGTGAAAGTATCACGGAAGGTATGCCCAGGGGAATTGTGAGAGTCCTGAAAAATACCAGAACTGCAATTCCGATAGTCAGGCTCGGCATCAGCACAGGAAGAATAAGCAATCCCAGAAAAAGCCCTTTGTTTTTAAGGCTGCTGTTCATAATTCCGAAAGCAAGAGCGGTACCAAGAAGTGTTGAAACAGTAGCAGATACAAAAGCTATCAGTACACTGTTTATAATTGCTTTTTTTGCAATGGAGTCATTAAACAGCTGCACAAACCACTTCCATGTAAATCCGCTCAGGGGGAAATTATATCCTTCATTACTATTCCAGGCAAAAATGAATATTATTATTATGGGAAGTAAAATATAAATAAAAAATAATATGGTATAAATCTGAAGAAGAACGGGCTTTCTTTTTTCCATCATAACCCCTGATTTTTATATATAGACTTTAATCCGAACAGCTTTGAATAAATAAATATCATTGCCAGGGATATAAGAGCCAGGGCCAGGGTAAAAGCAGACCCGAAATTCCAGTTGCCCACTTCTATGAACTGGTTTTCAATGATATTCCCGATCATCATGGAATTTGTACCTCCGAGTATTGCAGGAATGGCAAAAGAACCCAGAACAGGGATAAAGACAAGTATCGTGCCTGCAAAAATCCCTGTAAGGCTCAGGCGGAAGATTATGTCAAAAAAAGCTCTTGTCCTGGATGCTCCAAGATCCAGGGCAGCTTCCAGAAGGCTGTTGTCTATTCTTGAGATAGTGGCATATAAAGGTAAAATCATCATAGGAGTGTTTGTGTAAATAAGGCCAAGAATTACTGCAAACTCTGTATAAAGTATCCTTAATGGCACATCTGTGACATTAAGGCCCAGGAGTATTTTATTTACTATGCCATTTTCAGAAATGATGAGTTTCCATGCAAAAGTTCTTATCAGATAGTTAACCCAGAAAGGAATCATAAGGGCTACTATAAGGATCTTGTCATATTTTGTTTTTTTTGCCAGAAAATATGCTATGGGATATGCAAAAGCAATTGAGAAAAATGTAGTGATAAGGCTGATTCTTATCGATCTTCCCAGAAGCAGAAGATAGTGCTTTCTCTGGAATATTATAAGAAAATTTTCAAAAGTGAAATTTACGGGTGTTCCAGGCCTTAAAAAATTATCGATAAAAGCATAAATAAGAATTATTACAAGAGGTAACATGAAGAAAAACAAGAACCACAAAAAACCCGGATATATAAGATTTTTATTCTTTTTTAAAAGCTGGCTCATTGTTTTATATGATTAAATATTATACTGTAAATTTTATTTATTATTCTGTATTATATCAATTAAACTAAGGCATGAAAGCCGATTGCTATTTGAATTTTTAATTAAAATTGATAAAAATATTATAAATTTTATAGTTTAACCCAGTATAGAGGAGATTGGTATGCTTAATAAAGATGTTCAGGCAATATTGTCAGATGAAAACAAAAAGGCTGCAACAAGAACTGCATATGGAGAAAAAATTGCGGAACTTGGTGAACTAAATAAAGATATAGTTGTTCTTGACTGCGATCTTTCGAAATCAACCATGACATCTGTTTTTGCCAAAAAATTTCCAGATAGATTTTTTGATATGGGTATCGCGGAAGCAAATATGATGAGTGTCGCTGCCGGTCTTGCAACAACCGGAAAAATACCTTTTGCTTCTACTTTTGCGGTATTTGCGACCAAAAGAGTTGCAGATCAGATTTCGAGCTCAATCGCTTATCCGGGACTTAATGTAAAAATATGCGCTACCCATGCCGGTCTTTCAGTCGGGGAAGATGGTGCAACACATCAGGCTATCGAAGATGTTGCAATAATGAGAGCTATTCCCGGAATAACCGTGCTTTCACCTTGTGACGGTACAGAAACAGGTAAAATAATAGAATATGCTGCTTCACATTATGGTCCTTATTATATCAGGCTCACAAGAAGCAATATCCCGGTTATTTTCAATGATAATTATAAATTTGAACTTGGCAGGGGAACAAAGATATTGGAAGGTCCCAAAGCTACGCTTGTTTCTACAGGATTTATGACCCACATAGCATTACAGGCAGCAAGAGAGCTGAGTGATGAAGGCATTGAACTGGATTTTATAAACATGCCATCCATAAAACCGCTTGATGAGGAACTGGTATTGGAAAGCGCAGGAAAGACCAGGCTTGTAGTTACTGTTGAAGACCATAATATAATCGGTGGCCTTGGAAGTGCGGTTTGTGAACTTCTTTCTGAAAAAATGCCTGTAAAAGTTATAAGAATGGGTGTTATGGACAAGTTCGGTGCTTCCGGAGAACCCATGGAGCTCATAAAAGCTTATGGATTTGATAAAGAAAGCATCAAAGATAAGATAAAATCACTTGTAAAATAAAGAAAAGCAGCTTTAATTCCTTATAACCGCATTCTATATTGTTTATTGTTTAATTTATTCTACTTGCGGAGGATTTAATGAATATTGATGAATTTTGCATTGATACCGAAAATTTTTTAAGCAAAATCGACAAGGAGTACTACCTCCATTTTGCCGGACTTAAACCAGAGCTAAACTTAAAAATAATATATGATGAGTACCCGCAGCTTTTTGATCCGGAAACTGTAATTTTTTTTAAGGGACTTTTCAATAAATCAGAAGGGGAAAACAGGAAAAAGGCAAAACATTTATTTGAGTTTAGTGCAGAAGGTTATATGGGTAACAGATTTTCCCATATTACAGACAGCATAGCAAATAAAGAAGCATCTTCAAAGATTGAGATAGAGGGGAAAGATGTATCTTTCAGATACTCGGATATAGTACTGTCAAATGAGGAAGATCCTGTTAAAAGAAAACTTATTGAAGATAAAAGGCTCAAAGTGACTTCAGAGGACTTTAATCCTGATCTTGCCCTGTACTGGGAATCCCTACATGAAGAAACAGGGAAATTTGGATATAAAAGCTATACAGATATGTTCATGAATGTAAAAGGTTTTGATTTTCATGAACTTGAAAAAGAAATGGATATGCTTGTCAAAGTTACGGATTCTCTCTACAGGGAACATATGGGCAGGCTTTTCCAGAATAAACTCAACATCAGTCTTGAAGGTTCCAGGGCAAGTGATTTTGCTTTCATCAAACGGGCAAAAGAGTTTGATATATTCTTTAAAAAAGACCGTTTAATCCCAATATTCAAAGACACAATGAGAATGATGGGCATTGATATTGACAATCAGGGCAATATCATAATGGATGTAGATGAAAGGGAAAACAAATCCCCGAGAGCATTCTGCTGCACTGTCAGGGTCCCTTCAGAAATCTATCTTGTGGTAATGCCAGCAGGAGGACAGGATGATTACCAGGCGATGTTCCATGAAGGAGGCCATGCCGAACATTTTGCAAACACCAGAGAGAATCTTGATATTGCCTACAGGTATCTTGGTGACAGTGCTGTTACAGAAGGATATGCTTTCTGCCTGGAAAATCTTGCCTGGGACAGAAACTGGCTTATTGATGTTCTTGGCATGAACAGCGAAGCTGCCGATGATTTTACTTATTTCTCAAGCATAATAAATCTTTTCTTTTTAAGAAGATATGCCGGCAAACTTAAATATGAACTTCTTCTTCACTCAGAAAAAAAGGTAAAGGGCAAAGACATCATTTATAGCGATGTGCTCACATCAAATCTTATAATGAAATATTTTCCAGAGAATTACCTTAAAGACGTTGACGATAGTTTTTACTGCACAAACTATATAAGGGCATGGATTTTTGAAGCTCAGGTTAAGGAATATATGCTTAATAAATTCGGTTACAGATGGTATAAAAGCAAAAAAGCCGGAGATTTCTTAAAAGAAATATGGAGTTATGGAATGAAATACTCACCTGAAGAAGTACTTGGTTTTCTTGATTATAAAAAACTCGATATAAATTATCTCTTAAACAATACTATAAAATTATTAAAAGGAAGATAAAAGCGGAAAGGCAAGAAATGGATTTAAAATCTAAGATCAGGAATATACCTGATTTTCCCAAAAAAGGTATAGTTTTTTATGATATTACCACTCTTATCAAAGATGGCCCTGCTTTCAGATATGTTGTTGACAAGCTTGTGGAAAGTTGCGAAGGAAAAAAGATAGATGCAGTGATAGGAGCTGAATCAAGAGGATTTATTTTTGGTTCAGTTGTAGCTTATAAGCTTGGAGTAGGATTTATTCCTGTAAGAAAGCCCGGTAAATTGCCATATGAGACCCGCCAGATTTCTTATCAGCTTGAATACGGCTGCAGCACACTGGAAATGCATGTGGATGCCGTAAAAGAAGGAGATAATATATTAATAGTCGACGATCTTGTTGCGACAGGCGGTACAGCCAGGGCAACAGCAGAAATGATTGAAAAAGCAGGGGGAAAAATAGCAGGGTTCTGTTTTTTAATTGAACTTAATTTTCTCAAACCGAGAGAAGTTCTTAAAGGATATGATATTTTCTCGCTTGTAAGCTATGATTCTTAAAGGATTTCTTGTTAAAATATAATTTGTAATATTTTTAAATAAATCATTACCATTATTTGCATTATTAAAAACTGATAATAAAATAAAACTGTTTATGGTTTTTACTGTTTATTATTTTCTGCGGAAATTTAACAATTAATTATTTTCTGAAAACCTGATTATCAGGCAGGCAGAATTGTGAGTTATCAAAAGGGAGGAGGAAAACATGACAGCCAAAAAAGGCGGTAATGGGGAATATAAAGATTTAAAAGACAATACTGATTCCTGGGATAAGACAAAAAAATATGATGACGCTATTTTAAAAAATAAAGATTTAAGTCCTGAAGAAAAGAAGAAGGAAGAAGAACTTGTAAAGCAACTGCAGGAAGAACTGGACAAGCTTACAACCAAAGATATAATAATCCAGCTTATGATGTCTCTGTCAAGCCTTGCTTATAAAAAAATGGGGTTGCCGATAGGGACAAATGATAAATTCAAAGATAAAAACCAGGCAAAACTGGCAATAGATGGTTTTGATGCTTTACTTAAAGTTCTCTCAGATGAAGTCAGCGCACAGGAAAGGGAGACCCTGCAGTCATCACTTACAAACCTGCAGATGAATTTTGTCAAAATATTCGGAGCCTGAGATTAATACAATAATATCCGGCGGATATGAAAGGGGAAATTATGTCAGTCTGGAAATGCGGCGCCTGCGGTTTTGAAAAAGAAGGCAGATGTAAACCGAAAAAATGTGAATGCGGTGCAAAAGATTCTTTTGAGAAGAAAGAATAAGCAAAAATCATTTTTTTTCAATAGCAAAATATGGCACAATCTTTAAAGCTTGTGAGTCTGTTTCTGCTTAATGCATTAAAGGCTTATTTTTTATATTGCCTGGTTCCTGTTTATCAGGTCTTTTAAATCTTTGATGAACCGGACAGTATCGCTGCTTTTAAAAAAAGAAGAGCCGATAATGAATGTATCAGCTCCCGCGTTTTTTGCCTTCATAATAGTAGAACTGTTAATTCCTCCGTCTACCCTGATATCTATAATGCTTTTTCTGTTTTCAATTTCATTATAGCTTCTTAGCATTTCCCGGGTCTTTCTTATCTTTGCAGGCATGCTTTCAAGAAAAGCCTGCCCTCCAAATCCCGGATTGACAGTGAGTATTAAAATTGAGTTGATTTTATCAAGTACGTTTTCCGCAAAAGATATCGGGGTGGAAGGATTAAGTGCAACTCCTGCCCTTATATTGTTCCCGGTTATTGTCGAAAGAACTTTATCAAGGTGAATGCAGGTTTCTGCATGGACAGTTATGGATTCCGGACCAGGTCTGACATAGCTTTCAATCTGTTCATCCGTATTCTTTATCATAAGATGGATATGGACGGGAATGCCGGCTCTTTCAACCAGATGGGATACCATTTTTTGTCCGAAAGCTACCTGGGAAACGAAATTCCCATCCATTATATCAAGATGAATAAAATCAGCCCCTGATTCTTTTATCCTGGTTAATTCCTGGCCCAGATTAAGATAATCACAATCAAGTATCGAAATACCGATTTTATAAATATTATTTTCAGGCATAAGGATATTAATTACTTATTTTATTTTTTATAAATACTTATCATGTCTGTAAGAGCAAGAGGTTTATAATCCTGTGCGTGACCTGCTGTCCCGAAATCTATCATTTTGCTTTTTACTGTTTCATAAACTGCTTTTCTTGCCTCTCCGAAATAATCCCTGGGATCTATGACATCGGGATGTTCGCTGAAGTATCTTCTGATAGCACCGGTTATTGCCAGTCTTCCGTCCGTATCTACGTTAATCTTTTTTACTCCTCGTTTTATCGCTTCCTGTATTGAAGACATCGGAACACCCATTGCATGCTTCATGTTTCCTCCGTAATTGTTGATGATGTCAATCAGCTCTTTGGGCACTGAAGATGAACCATGCATTACAAGAGGTGTATCAGGCAGTCTTTTCTTCACTTCTGTTACTATATCAAGAGCCAGGACAGGCGCTTCTTTAAATTTGTAAGCACCATGGCTGGTTCCGATTGCCAGAGCAAGAGCGTCCACTCCTGTCAGCTTCACGAATTTTTCAGCTTCTGAAGGATCGGTCAGCTTGCTGACTCCGGAACCTACACCGTCTTCTATGCCGCCAAGTGTTCCCAGTTCACCTTCAACTGTAACACCGAATTTATGGGCGTATTCAGCTACTTTTGCAGTAACTTCGACGTTTTCATCAAATGTTGTAGGAGTTTTAGAATCTTCTTTTAATGAACCGTCTATCATAACCGAGGTAAAACCAAGTTCGATTGCCTGTCTGCATGTATCAAAATTGTTACCATGGTCAAGATGAATCGAAATAGGTATCTGGGGATTATCTTCTGCAGCTGCAACCATTATATACTTTAAATAAAGCATTTTTGTATATTTAAGAGCTCCTCTTGAAGCCTGGATTATTACAGGAGAATTTGTCTCTGCAGCTGCCTGCATTATTCCCTGTATCTGCTCCATATTGTTTACATTATATGCACCAACTCCATAACCTCCCCTGATAGCTTCGTCAAGAATCTGTTTCATCGGTACTAGTGGCATTGTTTCCTCCCTTATATGACTTAAGTTTAAATATTTTTTATAAAAAGAAAAAAATCATATTTTTAAGTTAATTATATAATTCAATAATGATATATTAAAAACAATCTATAAATTTTAAAACAAGT
>DBPS01000046.1:0-3407 GCA_002304935.1 Candidatus Humimicrobium oleiphilum
AAGATCTCTCAGGTTTAAGGACAGGACTTAATTATTGATAATTAAGTCCTGTCCTTTTTTTGGTAAGATTCTGTTTGTAATAAAGCATTAATAAAATAAAAAATTTTTTTAAGTCTCTATAGTCAGTTTTCATAAATTCAAATACAGATTTTATTTAAAATTAAATTTTGGAATAACTTAACACATCATTAAAAACAAAATTAATCTGAAATTGATGATTAAAAAAATGCTGGAATTTTTAAAAAGCCTTTATATTTATCATAAAATTTTTCAATTTGAGAAGAGTATTTTCTTTTCCTTATATGTATATCAATAAAAATTTTTAAGTATAAGAATAATCAAGCTCTGTACTTTATTTAATAGTTTTATCCAGTTATCAGGAATGTTAAAAAAAAGGAGGTGATTTATACAAAAGAGTATTTTTTCTTATAGCAAAAATCTCATAAAGAAAGGATTTGAAAATGAAAAAGTTGCTGTTGTGGCTGATTGTTTTGATTGTATGCATATCGACAGTTATGGTTTTATCATCTACCGGATGCAAGACCGCTTCTTCTTCAGCAGAAACAGCTGTTGAAGAAATTTCAGAAGATACAGAAGAAGTGTCCGATGGAGAAAAGATAACACTTACCATATCTGTAGATGCAGTTGAGGATGCTGACCGTCTGGCTATACTGACAGAAGAATTTGAATCGCTAAATCCCGATATCGATGTTGTTCTTGAACCAATGCCATATGAAGCACAAAGAGACAAATTTCTTATGTCATTCCTTCAAAAAGAAGCTACTTACGATATTATAGAAGTTGATAATCCCTGGGTAGAAGAATTTTATAAGGCAGGCTGGATTGTTCCAGTTGACGATTATATTGCTAACACCCCTGACTACAATTGGGACGATTTTGCAGAACCTTTAAGAAAATATTTTACTGTTGATGATCACATAATAGGACCTCCTTATTACAATTACATATTAGCCATGGTTGTAAGGGAAGATCTTTTTGCTGATAAAGAGTTACAGGATAAATTTAAAAGCCAGTATAATAAAGAATTAGCTATCCCTTTAACACTTGATGATTATGTTGAAGTTTCTAAATTCTTTAAAGAAAACGCAGACATTTATGGTGCTGCCATGCAACCACAGAGAGGGTATAAGATTGTAGAAGAGTGGACAAACTACTTATTTGCAGAAGGTGGCAGAATCATGGATGAAGATGAAAATATTTTAATCAACAGCGATGCTTCCAGAAAAGCACTCGAAAAATATATTGAAGTATACGATAATGCGGCACCTCCTAATTCACTTAACTGGGGGCTTGACGAAGCTTTGCGTTGCATGCAGGGAGGCGAAGGAGCTACCATGATATCTTTTAACTGGATGCTTACTACATTGAATAATCCTGAAGGAGCATCAGGAGATCTGGCAGGTAAATTTGCACTTTACCCTGTTCCGGGTGGCAAGTCTGTTTTTGGTGCTTTTTGTTGGGGAATTGCACATAACTGCCCGAACAAAGATGCAGCATGGAAATATATGGCATGGATGAGCTCGGTTGAAACAGAGAAAAAACGAGTTATCCTGGGTGGTGCGCCCTGCAGAATGAGCGCAGGTCTGGATGAAGAAGTTTGGGAGCAGGGTGGATATGGAGAAGAGTATTACAAGACAATTCTTGAAGTTATCAGCGATTGTGAGCCACTTGCATACGGTCTTCATGCCGAAGAAGTTATTATAGAGACAGGAACAATATTAAATGCTGCAGTAGACAAGCAAATAACAGTTGACGAAGCTATAAATTCTATAGATCAGAAGTTAAAAGAAATAGTATCAAAAGAATAAATAGATTTTAATACATACTCTGAAGAAAATCTCTTTCTTCAGAGTATGTATGATGAGCATATATAAAGTCATAAAATTTCTATTAATAACATAAAAGGATATTAAATTATATGAATACGAAATCTTTTAGCATACCTTTTAAATATAGGTTGCTGATTCCCATGATTGTTGTTCTTCTTATTATAATAGTTTTCCCGCTAGCGTATTCCTTTGTGATATCTTTCCAGGATGCTGAAATAATAAAGATTGGCCAGGGCAGTAATTTTGTTGGTCTTAAAAATTATATTAAAGTAGTATCAGACAGAATATTCTGGATTGTTATGAGAAATACAGTAGTTTACGTTTTAATTTCTGTAAGTATAGAATTTGTTATAGGATTTTTTTTAGCCAACCTTTTATATAATAAAAAAACTTTTGGAAGATCTTTTTTCCGTTCAACTTTTCTTACACCTTTATTTATTACACCTATCGCAGTGGGCCTGATATTTCGTTTTTTGCTTAATACTCAGATCGGAGTAGTGCCAAAGCTTTTACAATTAATCGGGATAAATATAAATTGGTTCGATTCAAAATTAGCTCTTTTCAGCATGTGTCTTATAGATGTCTGGCAATGGACTCCTCTTATGATATTGCTTCTGCTGGCTGGTATGGAGTCTTTACCTGAGGAACCTTTCGAAGCTGCCATAGTTGACGGTGCCCGGGGATGGAGACTCACATTTTATCTGACCCTGCCGATGCTGAAACCTGTAATCCTGGCTTCAATTGTTATTCGTATGTTAGATGCATTTAAAGTTTATGAATATATTTACGCTATTACACGAGGCGGACCGGGAAATGCAACAGAATGTATGCAATATTTTATCTATAGAACAGGCTTTACTTATTTCAGGGCTGGTGAAGCATCTGCAATGTCCTATATATTTATTATAGTGATTTTAATAATTGTAATTATTCTATTTAACGTATTGAGAAGAGAGGCAAAATCATGATAAAGGTTTTTACAAAAAATTTTATGCTTAATAAAGTCTTATCATTTATTATATTGTCTTTTTTCTTTCTTATTATATTTTTCCCTTATTTTTGGACGATACTTGCATCCTTTAAAAATGCTGCTGCAATTAATCGTCCGCTGGATTTTGGTTTTACGCCTACTTTTATGAATTGGAAATCAGTTTTGAATGCTGAAATTCCCAGACAGGCTCTTAACAGTCTTATTGTTGGTGGATCTGTATCTATAATATCCCTGATCGTAGGTTCATGTGCGGCATATTCCTTTTCACATTTCAGGGTAGGAGGCAATACAAGCCGGTTCCTTACACTTCTTGCACAAATGCTGCCACCTGCAGTACTCATTGTCCCTCTGTTTTTTATATTGTATTATACAAAATTGAACGGGTCATTAATTGCAGCAATTCTGTCACATTTGACATTTATACTTCCATTGGTTACATGGTTTTTAATCGGATTTTTTGATGATGTTCCCAAAGAACTTGTGGAAGCCGCTAAAATAGATGGTTGCACAGATTGGCAGGCATTTATTAAAGTTATCATTCCTTCAGTCAGATCCGGATTAGGGGC
>DBPS01000046.1:3421-46730 GCA_002304935.1 Candidatus Humimicrobium oleiphilum
GGAATATCTGAATACTGGACATTCAGAGGGACACAGATGGGCCCCATGTCTGCTGCAATTATCCTTGCAATTATCCCGATGATCGTATTATCATATTTTGTCCAGAAATATATGTTACGTGGTCTGGGTGGCGGAGCAATAAAAGGTTAGCAAACCGTAAATGATTTTATAGATATTGTTATCGAAGGTTTTGAAATATTTAATATTTCATTAGCAGTCATATTTGTTTTTATATTTTTTTAAAAATAAATTGTTTATTTTAATTGGTCTTTATTGACAGCTTTTATGCTTTATTGATATAATTTTTTCTTATATAGAATTAGTTGATAGATCCCAGTTGAAAGGATACTGGAGCCGAAGGATTTATAATCTCAGGCAAAAGGATCGACTTATTAAATTGTTCTGGAGAAACTATATTTATTGAAGATTTGTATCTGATTGAATTTAGAGTTGATATAGTTACCGAAGGGGATAAGATCTCTCAGGTTTAAGGACAGAACTTAATTATAGATAATAATTAAGTTCTGTCCTTTTTTATATATAGTTAAACCTAAAATTAATTAAACTTTAGGTTTAAATAATGGAAATTTTATTCGGAGGTACTTAAAATCGAAAAAAGAATATTATTAAAAATCCAAAACATTAGTAAAAGTTTCCCCGGAACACAAGCTCTTAAAAATGTAAGCCTGAACATAAGGGAAGGTGAAGTCCATGGCATAGTCGGTGAAAATGGAGCAGGAAAGTCAACATTGATGAACATAATCAGTGGAGTTTTCCTGCCTGATGATGGAAGTATTTTATTTAATGATGAAGAAACTATATTTAAAAATCCTAATGAATCTCAAATGAAGGGCATAGGGTTTGTTCATCAGGAAATATCATTATGCGAGCATATGTCAGTTGCTGAAAATATTTTTATGGGGAGAATGCCTGTAAACAAGCTAGGGATGATTAACAAAAAAGTATTAATAAAAAAATCAGAAGAAATCCTTAAACTTTTTAGGGAACCAAGCAGGCCAAAATCAAACAAAAAAATTGGTGAATTGAGCATAAGCCAGAAACAGATCGTTGAAATTGCAAGAGCTATATCATTAGATTGCAAAGTAATAATTCTTGATGAGCCTACATCCTCGCTGACAGAATCTGAAACCGAAGTATTATTTGAAATAATCAGAAATCTGAAAGACAAAGATATAAGCATAATATATATAAGCCACAGACTTTCAGAAATATTCCAGTTATGTGAAAAAATAACAATAATGAAAGATGGAGAAGTTATAGATACTGTTAATGCCCGGGATGTAAGCGAAAATGAAGTTGTAAACAAAATGGTAGGCAGAGATATTAAAAATTTCTTTCCTGAAAAAACGGCTATGGGAGATAAGGAAAGAAAAGTTCTTTTAAGAGTAGAAAACTTATCAAGGGACGGATATTTTAAAGATATTGATTTTGAATTATATCAGGGAGAAATATTAGGTTTTTCAGGTTTGACAGGATCAGGTCGCTCAGAGGTAGCAAAAGCTATCTGTGGTATTGATAAAATAAGTAGTGGCAGCATATTCATCAATGATAATAAAGTAAAAATTGATAGCTATCCAAAATCAATGAAAAACGGTCTCGTATATTTGACAGAAAACAGAAAGGAGGAAGGTTTATTTCAGGGTCTGGACATTAAAAGGAACCTGACAGTATCCGGTATTGAAAAGGTTTCAAACAAACATTTATTACTATGGCTTAATGCTAGAAAAGAAATATCTGCTTCTAAAAAAATGGTAAAAGATCTGGATATTAAAATATCAAGCATTAACCAGAAAATAAACAGTCTTAGTGGTGGTAACCAGCAAAAAGTAATAGTTGCACGATGGCTTTTTGTAGACCCTAAAATAATTATTCTTGATGAGCCGACAAAGGGTATTGATGTTAAAACCAAATCCGAGATTTATTCACTTATAAGAAATCTGGCTGATAACGGGATAGGTACAATTATAATATCATCTGACCTTCCTGAAATTATAGGGCTATGTGACAGAATTATTGTAATGCATGAAGGGATAATAGCAGGAGCTTTAACCAGTGAAGATATTAATGAAGTTAAAATTGTCTCTCTTGCTTCAGGCATCAAGGAAAAATAAATTTATAAAAATACAAAGTACGTATTATCAAATTATCAAGGAGATATTTTGTAATGGTTGAGAATAATGAAAGAAATTCTTTTGGAAAAGTAGGTAAGGGATTTAGAAGCTTCTTAAAATTCAGGGAAGCCATGTTGATTTTTATAGTAATAGGGTTTGTATTGATAATTTCGATTATGTCTCCGAATTTTTTAACAGCTGATAATATAAGATCTCTTCTTGTAGGTCTTGCTCTGGACGCAATAATGGTGATAGGTATGGCTTATGCCATCATTACTGCCGGCCTGGATTTATCAATTGGGTCTGTATTAGCATTATCAGGCGTGGTAACCGGAAAATTATTTGTAATGGGTGTAAATATATGGCTGGCCGCATTGATAGGAATTATTGTAGCTGTTTTATGTGGAGCATTAAGCGGATTTTTGATTGGAAAAGTTGGCCTGAATTCTTTTATAACTACTTTGGGTGTTTCAGGAATTGCCAGAGGTATTTGTTTTGTAATAACAGAAGGTACACCTATTCCATTGATTAATAAGCTACCTGAAAGTTTTAAATTTATCGGTGGAGGAAAATTAAAGGGAATACCGTTAATTGTTATTATTGCCTTCGTTATTTTAATTGTCGGAGATCTGCTTTTACGTAGATCTGCCTCAATGAGAAAGATTTATTATACCGGCAGCAATGAAAAAGCAGCCATGCTTTCAGGAATAAATGTTGTTAAGGTTAAATTCGGAGTATATATAATATCAGCATTACTGGCTGGAATAGCAGGAGTGCTTGCTGATGCAAGATTCGGTGTGGCGACTCCGATTATAGGAGGAGAAACTGCAATGACACTAATATCAGCTGCAGTAATAGGAGGTTGCAGTTTTTCAGGAGGAGAAGGTTCTGTTTTCGGGGCAATTCTTGGTATATTCTTATTATCTCTGGTAACCAATGCTCTTATTCTTTTAAATATATCCATATACTGGCAGCAATTAGTAACAGGTATAATCCTGGTTTTGGCAATTACTCTGGACCATGTAAGGAACAAAAGAATGGAGCAATCAATGTTGCGGCTTCGAAAAATATAATAAATATAGAGGCAGCAGTTTATTGATAAATAATTAAATTGCGGATTGTAATTTTTAAAATAGCAACATAAACAAGAAAGGATGAATAGAGAATGAAAAAAGTACTTGTCGGAATATTAATATGCATTATGACTGTATTTTGTTTCTCTATGGCAACTGGCTGTAGCAAAAGTGAGATTGCCGCGGAAGGTCAACAGAGTGCAGAGAGCGGAGCATCAAGTCCGTTAATAGGAAGTCCGGATGAAACTTATTATATGGTAACTTTCCTGTCCGGAGCAGCATACTGGGTTGGTTGTTATGAAGGTATGGAAGCAGCAGCTGAATTATATGGCGTAAAAACTGTTTACACCGGAACTGCAGAATATGATGTAAATAAACAGGTTACTGCATTTGATCAGGTAGCTGCAAAAAAACCTGCCGGAATAGCTATAACTGCTATTAATCCGGATGCGTTTATAGTCCCGATTAATAAAGCTATGGATAGCGGTATTCCTGTTGTTGCATTTGACTCAGACAGCCCTGACAGTAAAGCGCTGTCTTTTCTTTGTACTGATAACTACGAAGCAGGAATTATTGCCGGCAAAAAGACTATTGAACTTATAGGAGAAGGAACAATCGGTATACTTGAAAGACCTGGCCAGTTGTGTATAGATCAGCGTGTTGCAGGATATAAAGACGCAATAGCGGCATCTGAGAATATGGAAGTAATCATTACTGCAGACGCAGGCGGAGATGAAACTAAAGCTGCAACAGCTGTTAGTAATATGATTTCTTCTGAGCCTGATCTTGATGTTATCTTTGCCTGCACAGGTATAGAAGCAATCGGAGCTGCAACAGCTGTTAAGGAATCAGGAAAGCCAATTAAAGTTGTAACATTTGACTCTGATGCTGCAGTAGTACAGCTAATAAAAGAAGGTCTGATATTCTGTACACTTGAAGAGCAGACATATTCAATGGGTTACTGGACAATGGTATTCCTATATAATTATGCCCATGGTCTGGTTAATCCTCCAACAGACTGGAAAGAGGTTGGTACAAGCCCGATGCCTCAGTATGTTGATACAGGAATTAACGTAATAACTGCTGAAAATGTTGATTTTTATGTTGAAAAGTATGCCAACCAGGAGCAATAGAATAATTAAAACCCAAGAGCAGTAAGTGATTTTTAGGAAGATGTACTTACTACCTCTGGGGCAATAAAAAATATTGGAGCATATTCTCCTTTGAAATATGGCAAGATAAAAATGAATTAAAGGAGAATATGCTTCCAAAAGTCATAGTAAATAATCTTATTTTTAAAAAAAGGCATTATTGTAATTAATTAATATTAAATAGTTAAAATAAGAGCTAATAAATATTAAGAAAAATTTATTTTATCAAACTGTTCGTTATAAAGGTTAAACAAGGTTTAAAAAATAAAAACACATAAATAATCTGGCTGAAAATTCGGGAAGAAAATTTTAATTCTTAGTGATGATTAAAAAAAATTTAAAAGCTTTATTAAAGCTATAAAAATCATATTTAAGTAATAGAAATGTAATATGTCAAAAATTTTAAATAAAAGATATTGTTCAAAAAATTCAAAAAAATAAAGGAGCAATTATGAAGTTATCTAAAGAAAAATTATCAGACATGCTGGAAAAGATGTTATTGGCAAGGGCATTTGACACACCTCTGGATGACTTGGTTTTTGAAAGCAAGATACCTGCTACTGTTCATCAGTGTATCGGACAGGAAGGGAATATAGGTACTATTTTTCCTTTAAATAAAGATGACTATATTTTTACCGGTCATAGAAGTCATGGACTTTTACTGGCAAAGGGACTTGATCCAAAAAAAATGATGGCTGAGATATTCGGAAAATCTACTGGATATAATAAGGGAAAAGGTGGGTCAATGCATATTACAGCTCCTGAATATGGTGCTATGGGATCCAATGGCATACTTGGATATGTAACTGTATTGGTGAATGGTCCGTCTTTTTATTCAAAGCTGAAGAAACTAAACAGGGTATCGGTAGCATATTTCGGAGAAGGAGCATCCAATCAGGGATTTGTTCATGAAGGTATGAATCTGGCTGCTATATGGAAATTGCCGACAATTTTTGTTTTGGAAAATAATCACTATGCAGAGGCAACTGCAGTAGAATATGCATGTAGCACACAGGATCTGGCTCTAAGAGGAAAGGCTTACGGGATACCAAGTTATAATGTCGATGGTTCTGATATATTGGAAGTCTATACCAAAATGCAGGAAGTTGTTGAGAATGCACGAAATAATAAAGGACCATCTCTTCTTGTTATTGACTGCTACAGATATAAAGGTCACCAGATAGGAGAACCTGGAGGATACAGGACCGAAGAAGAGATTCAGAATTATAGAAACACCAAAGACCCTATAATGAAATTTAAAAAATATTTAATAGGACTGGGTTATCTTACTGAAGATAAATATATTGAACTTGAGAAAAAAGCAAAAAAGATTATAGACGATGCAATTAAATTTGCAGATGAAAGCCCTTATCCTGAACCTTCGGAGACTTATACCGAAGTATATGTTTAGAATTATAAATTAAATATTGGAAAGTATTTTTAAGTATTTAAACATGTTATGAAATATAAATTTTTGAAAGGGACACAATAATGAAAAGGGAAATAACATATAAAGAAGCTATTGCTGAAGGTCTGGCTATAACAATGAGAACGGACGAAAATGTAGTCATTTTAGGCGAAGACCTTGTAGGAGGCGTTGGGAAAGGTGACGATAGTTTACTGGATGCATGGGGAGGTCCTTTTACAGTAACAAAAGGGTTTGTAAAGGAATTTGGCCTGGAACGGATTTTTGACACACCAATATCTGAAAATGCTTTTATAGGTGCCTCAATTGGTGCTTCAATGATAGGCCTGAGACCTGTTGTTGAATTGATGTATGGAGATTTTATGGGCGTTTGTTTTGACAACTTCTTAAATCAGGCTGCAAAACAAAGATATATGTTTGGAGGAGCACAGAAAAACCCTATAACGGTAAGAACAACTTATGGGTGTGGCTGGCGTGAAGGAGCGCATCATTCGCATGTTAATTACTCATTGATTACGCATATACCGGGGTGGTATGTAGTAGCACCATCTACACCATACGACATGAAAGGCTGCCTGATTTCAGCCATTAGAAACGACAATCCTGTTTTTGTTTTTGAACACAGGCTTCTTTATGATAAAAAAGGTGTTGTACCTGAAGGCGATTATGAGCTTGAGATAGGTAAAGGAGACATAAAGAAGGAAGGAAAGGATATTACAGTTGTTGCAATAGGCGGTACTGTAAACATGGCAATAAATGTTGCTTCAAAGCTTGAAAATGAAAATATTAGTGTTGAAGTTATTGATCCGATATGGCTGGCACCACTGGATGAAGAGTTGATTTTAAAATCAGTAGAAAAAACGGGTAATTTACTTGTAGTAGATGAAGACAATCCCAGGTGTAGCGTAGCAACAGATATTATAACCTTGGTTGCCGAAAAAGGGTTAGATTATATTGTATCTAAAATTAAAAGATTGAATTGTCCCAATACCCCGGTTCCTTTTAGTCCTGTACTTGAAGATGAATATATGATTACCGAAAAGAAAATAGAAGAAGCTATTAAAAGCGTACTTAAATAGTTATATATCTAAGAATTAATATGGGAGTACTTCCCAGATATGATTCTTGTTCACAGTAAAAATAAAAATTGTCCTAAAAGGGAGATAAGATGGAAAAAGTATTAATGCCTAAATTAGGGATGGCTCAGTCTTATTGTGTTATTGAAAAATGGCATAAAAAAGAAGGAGAAAAAATAAATGAGGGGGATATCCTTGCAGAGGTATCTACTGATAAAATAAATTATGAAATCGAAGCAAAAGTAAGCGGTTATCTGATTAAAATAGTAAGGAATGAAAAAGAGGAAGTACCTGCAAGAGAAGTAATTGCCTTAATCGGTAATAAAAATGAAAAAAGTCCTGATTTTGAGCAAGATAAAGCAGAAGAAAATCAATCTTCTGCTGAGTCAGTAAAAATACAGCAGAATGATAATTTAAAAATTACAATTCTTGCAAAAAAACTAATTGAGAAGAACAAATTAAATGCATCAGAAATCAAAGGGACTGGTCCGGACGGAAGAATTTTAAAGGAAGATGTTTTAAGTTATTTGTCAGATAATAAATCTCAGAAAGAAACAAAAGAAAAAGTAAAAATTGTTTCTGAAGATTATAAAAAAGACATGAGTTACGATGTTCTTGATATAAAGATTAACAGGGAAATGGATTTAGAAGGCATCAGAAAAACCATTTCGGATAAAATGGTACATGCTGTACAGAATACTCCTCATATTACTCAGAGTTCCAAAGCTGATGTAACTGGACTAATGGGCATAATGGAAAAATTAAAGATATTATACAAAAAAATATCATTAATGGATTTTATTATTAAAGTTACTGCTTTGGCATTAAGAGAAAACCTGGAATTAAATTCCTCTTTAATTAATAATAAATTTGTTGTATATGATGATATTAATATCGGTATAGTGACTTCAATCCCTGAAGGTCTTATTATTCCGGTTATACATCAGTGTGACAAGCTGACCATATTTGAAATTGCAGAACAAAGAAAGCAATTAATAAAAAGGGCTATGGAAAATAAATTAAGTACAGAGGACATTTCAAACGGGACTTTTACTATTACTAATTTGGGAATGTTTAATGTGCGTTCATGCACAGCGATTATTTATCCGCCTCAGGGCTCAATTCTGACACTTGGGACCGTTTATTCAAGTCCGGAAGTCGTTGATAATAATATTGAAATAAGAAAAGTAATGGAGCTTTCCATAACTGAAGATCACAGAATATTAGATGGAGTAAGCGGTGCAAGATTTTTAAACAAAGCTGTATCATTATTTGAAAATCCAGGCTTGATTACTGAAATAGAATAGTTTGAAATATATTAATGAATTATAAATTTTTATTGAAGACTTGAGTAAATGCATTTTTTCATGTTAACTGATTTATTGAAATAGAATGATTTTACAGGAGGTCATAGTTTTATGAGCTATGCGGGATATATGGGTTGCTTCCTTCTGGTTGATCTTGGAAGTGCCAAAATTGAAAAATTTGATTTTAATGAGGATACCAAAAGAAAATTTCTTGGCGGATATGGCTTAGGCTGCAAGTATATTTATGAAAATCAGAAAGCAAATACAGATCCTTTTTCGCCGGAAAACATAATCGCCTTTATGTCCGGGCCTCTTAACGGAACCAATATACCTGGGAGCGCAAGATATGTTGTATGTGCAAAATCCCCATTAACAAATTCATGGGGAGATGCAAATTGCGGAGGTTCGTTTGGTCCAGGTCTGAAAATGGCTGGTTTTGACGGGGTATTTATAAAGGGAATATCAGAAAAGCCGGTATATCTTCTCCTTGAAAATGGGAATGCAGTATTAAAAAATGCAGAGTATTTATGGGGAAAAGATACCTATGAATGTGATGATATAATACGAGAGAAACATGGTAAAAATGCTGAAGCTGCTATAATCGGTAAAGCTGGCGAACTAAAATCACTGATTTCCTGCATAGTAAACAGAAAAGGCAAAGTAGCTGGTCGGAGCGGTATGGGAGCAATTATGGGAGCTAAAAAGCTGAAGGCTATTGTTGCATTTGGTGATAAAAAGGTAGAAATATCTGACAAAGAATTATATGAAACATCAAGGAAAAATTTTGTCAAAGATATTATGAGTGATTACGGAGATGCTTCCTGGTTAAGGCATGGAGGGACACCGACATCTATTGAGTTTGGAGTTGATGTACAGGACTCACCAATCAAAAATTGGGCTGGAGTAACTGCAGACATGGGCGATTATTCAGAATTTAAATATGAGAATATAGAAAAATATTTAACCAAAAGAGAGACATGCTATAAATGTCCTATCGGGTGCTGGGACAGACTAATAATTGATAAAGGTATTTATTCATTAAGTGAACCTGCTTCAGTACCTGAATACGAGACAGCAGCAATGTTCGGTTCTAATTGTTTAAATAATAATTTTGAATCAATCGCAAAATGTAATGATATTTGTAACAGAAATGGCATAGATACTATTTCTGCGGGCGGAACAATAGCTTTTGCAATTGAGTGTTTTGAAAATGGTATAATCACAAAAAAAGATACTGACGGGCTTGAACTTAACTGGGGAAATCATGAGGCTATTGTCAAGACTATGGAAAAAATGGCAAATGGAGAAGGTTTCGGAGCAGTTCTTTTAAATGGTTCGAAAAAAGCCTCAGAAATAATAGGAAGAGGCTCTGAAAAATTTGCGATGCACATATCAGGAAGGGAATTACCTGCCCACGATCCGAGATGGGATCCAAGCCTGGCAGTTATTTATGCCCTTGAGCCTACTCCGGCAAACCATTGCCAGGGTGCACAAAACCTCGGACATAAGGACCTGCAAAATGTTTTTCCGGACGTGGATTTTTCTACATGTGCGGGAGAGAACAAGACAAAATTTTCAGGAAGAGCAAAAGAAATAATTGTATTGATGAATTTAATTCATACTGTTAACTGCACAGGTATGTGCTGGTTTGCCTGGGGTTGCACAGAATTAAAAAATCATCTTGGCTGCCTAAAAGCTGTTACAGGCTGGGATATACAAATTGATGAATTGTATAAAACCGGGGAAAGAATTATGAACCTGAGACAATTATTTAATTTAAGGGAAGGAATTCATCAGTCTGACAGAAAAATACCTGGAAGAATGCTGGGGAGGCCGCCTCTTAATGATGGTGTAACCAAAGGGATAGTAGTTGACTGGGACACTATGGTAAAAGAGTTTTATAATGAACTGGACTGGGATTTGGAAAAAAGCAGGCCATCAAAAGAAAAGTTGCAAGAATTAGATCTCAGCTGGGCGATTAAAGACATCTATAGTGATTGATGAAAATAATATACATATACCATGTGATTTTTAATATGAAAGGGTGCTTTATCAAAGAAAGATTAATGAATAATTAAATATAGATTGTAATAATACAAGAGATATCTCAGATTGTTTGAGAAGCCGAAGGTGGAGAAACTCTCAGGCAGAAGGATTGTATTAATTAAATATCCTGGAGAAGCTTTTAAATAAGCTACCGACGGGGATAAAATCTCTCAGGTATAAAGACAGGATAATGTAAATTTATTATTTATATTATCCTGTCTTTATTTATTAATGAAATGAATTAGAAAACATTAGAGAGGAAAAGAAATGTTAAAAACAACTTTATATGAGAAACATGTTGAACTTGGCGCCAAGATGGTTGATTTTGGAGGGTGGAATATGCCTCTTTATTATAAAGATGGAATAGTTAAAGAGCATCTGGAGACAAGAAAAACAGCCGGTCTTTTTGATGTTTCTCATATGGGTAGGTTAATTATAAAAGGTAATGATGCCATACCCTTTCTTCAAAAGGTATTAACTAATAATGCTGCTTCACTGCAGGTGGGAGAAAGCCAGTATACTTTAATCCAGAATGAATCAGGTGGGTCGATTGATGATGCATATCTTTATTATTTTACAGAAGGTGAATATATCCTGGTTGTTAATGCTTCAAACAGGGAAAAAGATGTGGAACATTTTGTTAAGAATTCCAGGAGTTTTAAAGAATTGGAAATTATTGATAAAACCTTTGATATCGACATGATAAGCCTTCAGGGTCCTTTGTCAAAAAATATACTTCTGGATTTGATATCATCAGGAAGTCTGCCAGAACCTTTAAGAAATAAATTAAGCGTAGTTTATATAAATGATAATAAAGTTTTAATCGGCAGAACCGGATATACCGGAGAGCCTTTATGCTATGAACTATTTTTTGATAAAAAATATTCGCCAGAGTTATGGGATAAAATATTATCAAAAGGGGCTCATCCCATAGGCCTGGGTGCCAGGGACACTTTAAGGCTTGAAGCAGGCCTGCCTCTTTATGGTCATGAACTAAATGAAGATATACATATTTTTTCATCACCTTTGTCAAAATTTGCGGTAAGTTTTTCTTCCCTGAAAGGAGAATTTATCGGGAAAGAAGAGCTTTCAAAACAATTTGAAGCATTGAAAAAAGTTGAAAAGGGAGACTATTCCCAAGAAAATGACCTGCCAAAAATAATAGTCCCTATTGAAATAATTGAGAAAAGCGTTGCAAGACGTAATGATAAAATATTTAAAAACAACAGGCTGATAGGTTATGTTACCAGCGGAACAGTAGTGCCTTACTGGGAAAAGGAAGGCGAAGGTATTTCTACCAGGCTTACAGATAATTATAAATTCAGGTCAATATGCCTTGGGATTGTAGACGCAGGAATTTGGGAAAAAGATTATGTGGAAGTGGAAGTAAGAGATAAAAAAGTCAAAGCAATTGTTATGCCCTACCTTTTAAGAAGTGAAGCACCACCTTATTCATATGCAATTACTTCATCCGAGATATTAATAGAGAAACAAAAAGTCGAGCAGGGCAATATTAAGGATTCTTTGCAGATACTTATAAAAAAAGCGCTTGACAACAATCTGTGGAGACAGAAAGAATGTATAAATCTTATTCCATCAGAAATGACACCATCAAAACTGGTAAAAGCATTATCCATATCAGATCCTTCAGGCAGATATGCAGAGCATAAAAAAGTCAAAGCTTATTCAGGCCTGGACGTATTCTATTATCAGGGAGTTAATTTTATTGCAGAGGTTGAAGAACTTCTAAAATCAGAGTTTATGAAATATTTCAGTTGTAAAAATGTTGAAGTAAGAGATATTTCAGGCCAGATGGCAAATTCTACAGTATTTGGCGGTCTTGTTGACTATTTGAACATGACCGATAAAAGAACAGAATCAAAAAAGATAGAACAGGTATTAAATCACCATATAATTAAAGGTGGCCATCTAAGTGCCCAGCCAATGGGAGCATTAAAAGATTTTATATCAATAAATAAAATAACTGAAAGACCGGCAGTGATTGATTTTCCTGCCTGTGCAGATAATCCATATAAAACTGATGTGGAGAAAACCAAAGAAGTTATTTTAAGATATAAACCGACCCTTATTATATTTGGGAAAAGTATGGTACTGCATAAAGAACCGATTAAAGAAATCAGGGATTTCCTGAACGATCAGAAACTGGATTGCCTCATCATGTATGATATGGCACATGTTCTGGGCCTGGTAGGCCAGTATTTCCAGGAACCTTTCTGTGAAGGAGCAGATATAGTTACCGGATCAACACATAAAACTTTTTTTGGTACCCAGAGAGGGGTCATAGCTTCAGATTTCATAGAAACAGATATCAGATATAAGCTGTGGGAAGCAATTGAAAACAGAGTTTTCCCAGGTAGTGTAAGCAATCATCATCTGGGAACCATGCTGGGATTACTGGCTGCAGCATATGAAATGAATTATTTTAAAAATGAATATCAGAAAAAAGTTATCTCAAATGCCAAGAGTTTTGCAAATGCATTAACAAATAACGGACTGAAAATGGGCGGCGATCCTTCAATTTCCTATACTGAAACGCATCAGGTTATACTGGAAGTAGGTTTCAGCAAGGGTATTGAAATTGCCAGCACGCTTGAAATGAATAATATTTTAACCAATTACCAGGCGACATCTGAGGAAGAAGGATTTACTGCTTCGGGTGCCATAAGGATGGGGGTTGCAGAAATGACGCGCTTTGGCATGGGGGAAAAAGATTTTGAAGAATTAAGCGAATATATAGCAGGAATAATATTGAAAGGGAAAAATCTTAAAAAGCAGATAACTGATTTTAGAAAAAGATTTTTAGATATGAAATTCTGTTTTGATGAAGATAATGCATTAAATGTTATTAATAATTTATTTGATAAATAGAAAGGATCAGCAAATGTCAGAGAAAATTAAATATTCAAAGACTTATGAGTACATTATTATCAAAGATAATACCGGTATTGTCGGAGTTACCAGGGAGGCAGTGGAGAAACTTGGCGATATATACCTGATTGATTTACCGAAAGCTGAAACTGAATGCAAAAAAGGCGATGCTGCCGGTACTATCGAGTCAGTAAAATCAGTTTCAGAAATATACAGTCCTGTCAGCGGATTGATATTTGAAGTAAATGAGAACCTGAAAGAAAAACCAGAACTTATAACAGAAGACTGCCTTGGAGAAGGCTGGATATTTAAGATAAAAATTGCAGACTTAAAAGAATTGGATCAGTTAATGGATTATGAAGAATTTATAAAATTTATTAATTGAAAAAATAAAGGTTAATGTTATGACTTATTCTTTAAAAATTACAAAAAATCAAGAAGAAATTTACAAAGAACTGGGAATAAGTAATTATAAAGAGCTTTTTAATGCTATCCCAAAAGAAGTTTTTGAACCGGAAATCAGGCTGGATGAATCATTAAGTGAAAAGGAAATAAAAGAAAAATTAACTGAGATAGGGTCAGCAAATAAAAATATCAGTGACTTTGCTTCTTTTATTGGCGGTGGGGCTTATTATCATTATATACCCAGCCTGGTAAAAGCAATTACAGGTATCAGCAGTTTTTATACTGCATATACCCCGTATCAGGCAGAAATTTCACAGGGTACGCTCCAGTATATTTTTGATTTTCAATCATTAGTCTGCAGGCTTACAGGTATGGAAGTGGCAAATGCTTCCATGTATGACGGAGCCAGCGCTCTTGCAGAAGCTGTTTTAATGGCTAACAGAATTAATGGCAAAAAAGAATTTATCATATCCAAAACTATTCATCCTGAATATATGGAAACATGCAAAACTTATTTAAGCGGAAAGGATTTAAGAATAGTCGAATCAGATTATGATAATGGTGTTACCGATTTGGAAAAATTAAAAAATCTGATCAATAAGGATACAGGAGCTGTGGTAATACAGAATCCTAACTTTTTCGGATGTTTTGAAGAATTAGATAAAATAAATGATATAGTAAAAAATTTTCCGGATTGTTTATTTATTGTAAGCATTGTTAATCCCATGCATCTGGGTTTATGCGTTCCACCTGCTGTAAATGGGGCTGATATAGTTACCGGGGAAGGCCAGTCTTTTGGAAACCCAGTTTCTTTCGGAGGTCCATATCTTGGGTTTTTTGCAACAAAGCAAAAATTTATCAGACAGCTTCCCGGAAGAATTGTTGGCAAAACTACAGATATAAAAGGAAATGATGCTTATGTCCTTACCTTTCAGACAAGAGAACAGCATATAAGAAAAAATAAAGCAACCAGTAATATCTGTTCAAACCATAGTTTAAACGCGCTTGCTTTTGTAGTTTATTTATCCAGTGTTGGCGAAAAAGGTTTAAGGGAAACAGCAAATATATGTATCCAGAGGGCTCATTATCTTAGTGAAAAAATAAATTCATTAAATAGCTTTAAACTCAGATTCAATTCCAGATTTTTTAATGAATTTGTTGTCCAGACTGATATGGATACGGAAAAACTTCAGAATATTCTATATGACAGCAAAATACTTGGCGGAATATTGCTGGAAGAATATTTTCCGGAGCTGAGAGGATGTATCCTGATGACTGTTACCGAGATGAATTCAGTAAAAGACATTAACAGATATTTTAATATTTTAAATACTATTTCAGATGGTGATTAATTTGGTAGAAAATAAGAACTTAAATATATTTGAAAAATCAAAACCTGGAAATAATGACTATATTGTAGAAAATTCCGGCATAACTGAGAGTAATCTCAATAATTATATTCCAAAACAGATGATAAGAGATTATGGCATAGGTCTTCCTGATTTAAAAGAAAATGAGGCAGCAAGATATTTTACAAATTTATCTAAAAAGAACTATGGAGTAGATAATGGTATTTATCCGCTTGGCTCATGCACAATGAAGTATAATCCAAAAATAAATGAAGAAATATCTAATTTCAGTAGTTTTACGGATGTTCATCCTTATCAGAAAGCTGAAGATGTCCAGGGTTCTCTTATGGTTTATTATGAGCTGGGAGAAATGCTGAAAAAAATCGTGGGACTGGACGCTGTTACTTTTCATCCTTCTGCCGGTGCCCATGGGGAATTCTGCGGCCTGATGATTGCAAAAAAATATTTTTCTTTAAAAGGCGAGAATAGAAATATCATTTTAATACCGGATTCAGCGCATGGCACTAATTTTGCTTCAGCATCAATGGCTGGTTTTGATGTAATAGAAGTAAAATCAGGAGAAGATGGCACTATTGACTTAAATGAGTTAAATAGAATAGTAGCTGAAAAAAAAGATCTGATTGCAGCAATAATGGTTACAAATCCCAATACTTTAGGTATTTTTGAAAAAAATATACTTAAAATTTCAGAAATAATGCATAAGAATGGCAGCTTTCTTTATTACGACGGAGCCAATCTTAATGCCATCATAGGGCTGGCAAGGCCTGGAGACATGGGATTTGATATTGTCCACCTTAACTTGCACAAAACTTTTTCCACTCCCCATGGAGGCGGAGGACCTGGTGCCGGACCGATTCTTGTTAAAGATGAATTAAAGGAATTTTTACCTGTTCCGGTCATTGCCAGAGATAAGGAAAAATATTATCTGAATTATGATTTAAAAAATTCAATTGGGAAAATCAAAGCCTTTTACGGCAACTTTCTGGTTTGCCTCAAAGCTTATTGTTATTTGCTGTCTGTCGGCAGCCATCTCAGGAATATAAGCATAAATGCAGTTTTAAACGCAAATTATCTGAAGAAGAAACTGGAAGGACTTTTTGAAATTCCATATGATAAAAATTGCATGCATGAATTTGTTTTATCTGCAAAAAAATACAGGGATAAAGGTGGTTCAGCACTGCATATCGCAAAAAGAATAATAGACTATGGCATTCATCCGCCAACCATATACTTTCCGATTATAGTAGAGGAAGCAATGATGGTTGAACCTACAGAAAGTGAAGATATCTGGCAATTAGATAAACTGGTAAGCATTTTTAACATCATAATAGAGGAACTTGAAAAAAATCCGGAAGTAGTAATAAATGCTCCGATAAATACAGAGATCGGAAAGCTTGATGAAATAAAAGCACTGAAAGAGCCAATATTAAAATATTAAAAATAAAAAAACTAATTAAGTCTGTTTCAGATTTAAGAAGGTGATGTATGAATACGAAATTTAAGGAACAATTCCTGGGATTAAATGATATTGAAATAAATGAATTAAATGAAAAGGCAAAACAAATAAGGGCATATACGATAACTGCTATATCTGCCGCCCAGTCCGGCCACACCGGAGGAGCAATGTCGGTAACAGATATATTAACGGCCTTGTATTTTCATGAACTTAGATATGATCCGAAAAATCCGGATTGGGAAGACAGAGACCGCCTGTTTTTATCTGCAGGACATAAAGCTCCTGCATTATATTCAGCTCTTGGANNGGGCATCCAAACAGATTTAAGGTTCCCGGCATAGAAGCCTCTACCGGATCTCTGGGCCAGGCTCTGGGGATTGCAGTCGGTTCTGCTTTAAATGCTAAATCTGAAAATAAACCATACAGAGTATTTTGCATAATGGGTGATGGAGAGCTGGATGAAGGCAGTGTCTGGGAAGCTGCAATGTCGGCATCTCATTATAAGCTTGACAACATTATAGCAATCATCGATAGAAACAATCTGCAGATAGACGGACCGACTTCTGATGTTATGGAAATAGAACCATTAAGGGAAAAGTGGGAAGCATTTGGATGGAGCGTATTTTGTTGTGATGGGCATGATATGCAGGATATTGTATCAAAACTACATTTTGCCTATGAAGTTAAAGAAAAACCTGTAGCTATTATTGCGGATACTATCAAAGGAAAGGGTGTTAGCTTTGCCGAGAATAATTACAGATATCACGGTATTGCTCCCAAAGATGGCCTGGAAGGAAAAGAATCTTTAAGAGAAGCTTTGGAAGATATAAACTGTAGTAGTTTTTCCATGGAAGATGCAAAGAAACTTCTTTGTAAAGTTTCCCGGTATCAGGAAAAAGTTGATGCACTGGTCAAAAAAAATATCCCTAAATTCTCTGCAGACTATTTCTGGAACAGAAGCAGTAAAATGAAAGCTGAGATGGTTCCCAACAGATTTGGCTTTGGTAAAGGACTTGATTTTGTCGGAGAAGACAAAAGAGTCGTTGTGCTGGGAGCCGATATTACCGAATCCATTAAAATGAATTCCTTTTATCAGGAACACAAAGAGAGAAAAAACAGGTTTTTTTCACTTGGAATAGCTGAACAGAATATAACAACTGTTGCAGCCGGACTGGCAAAGGAAGGAAAGATTCCTTTTATTGGCTCATACGGAGTATTTATTGCTGGAAGAAACTGGGACCAGATCAGGACAACTATTTGTTATAATAATTATAATGTAAAAATCATTGATGCCCATGGCGGAATATCCGTTGGACCTGATGGCGGAACCCATCAGGCACTGGAAGATATTTCAAATTTGTATTACCTGCCGAATATGAAAATCCTGGTACCGGCTGATAGTATTGAAGCTGAAAAAGCTACAATCCTTATGAAAGATTTAAACGGCCCTGTTGCCATAAGGCTGGCAAGAGAAGCAACTCCACTTATTACCAGCCACGAAACCCCTTTTGAGTTTGGAAAAGCTAATATTATAAGGTATAGAGGAATTAAGGAAAATTTTACAGATGCCTTTGATTATAAGCTATCCTGTGATTATTCTTCTGAAAATGAAGATCTGGCAATAATCGCCTCCGGACCTGTTTTATCAGAAGCTATGAGAGCAGCATATATTTTAAAGGAAGAATACAATGTTGAAACCAGAATAATAAATAATCATACCGTTAAGCCAATGGATGAAGATGCTATTATAAAAGCAGTTAATGAAGTCGGAAAAATTATAACTATCGAGGAACATCAGGTAGGCGGCATAGGCAATATTATTGCAGGAATAGCTGCAAAAAATCATAAAGTCAGTAAATTTTACAGATTTAAAATGATAGGGGTAAAAGACAGATTCGGTGAATCAGGGCAGCCATGGGAACTGATGAATATATTCGGATTAACAGCTGAATATCTGGCTGAAAGCAGTAGGGAATTTTTAGATCTATAAAATAACATCTGATATTTTTCATAGGTTAATTATGAATAAAAAACTTTACTGGTCTCATTAATCAGGAATCTTCCATAATTTAATTTAAGATATCATATATGATCAAAATCCTGAGATCAGATTCAGGACTTGAATTAATGCAGTTAATCATAAACAAATAGTTATAGATGTTCGTCTAATTTCATATCGGAAATTATATTTGGAGGCAATTAAAATCGAAAACAAAATACTGGACATTACCGATCTGGGGATAATAGATTATGAAAAAGCATATAAAATCCAGCTTGAAAAGTTCGACAAAAGGCAGAAAGAAGAAATAGCTGATACTTTACTTATCCTTGAACATCCGCCTGTGATAACTCTTGGAACAAGTGCAGATAGTGCAAATGTAATTGCTTCAAGCGAAGAACTTGCTTCCAAAAACATAAAAGTAATCAATACTGACAGGGGAGGAGATGTTACTTTTCATAATCCTGGCCAGATTATAGGTTATCTGATAATGGATTTAAAAAATCATGAACGGGATGTAAAACTTCTTGTTTGGAAAATCGAAAATTTTATAATAAATATGCTTTTAAAAGAATATAAGATTAAATCTTCAAGAATAGAAAAACTGCGAGGCGTATGGGTGGGTAACTTTAAAATAGCAGCTCTGGGAATTTCAATAAAAAGATGGATTACTATGCACGGTTTTGCAATTAATGCAGATAATGATATCGGAGGTTTTAATTTTATAATTCCATGTGGCATAAAGGATAAGAAAGTTACATCTATCAAAGAAATTACAAAAAAACCGATAGATAAAAATAAATTAAAGAAGAATATGGCATTTTATTTTGCGGAGGAATTCGGGTATTTTAAAAGCAATATAAATATGAATTTTTAAACATGTTTTAATAAAAAATGAAAAAAGAAGAAAAAATATTCGGGAAAAATAGCGACTGGTTAAAAATCAGGTACAGAAATACTAACGATACAATTAGAACTACTGAAATACTCAGAGAGCTGAATCTCAATACTGTGTGTGAAGAAGCTCTGTGTCCAAACAGGTGGGAATGTTTTTCAAAAAAGACAGCAACTTTTATGATACTGGGTAAAATCTGTACAAGGAATTGCAGATTCTGCAATGTTGAAGGAGGTATTCCGGAAAATCCAGACCCTTTGGAAGCAGTGATGGTTTCAGAAGCGGTAAAGAAACTTGGTCTTAAGCATGTAGTCATAACATCAGTTACAAGAGACGACCTTAAAGACGGGGGAGCCACATCATTTGCAGAAGCGATAATACAGATAAAAAAAATTGGAAAAGAAAATCCTGTGACAATCGAAGTGCTTATCCCTGATTTCAAGGGCTCTATATCAGCTTTAAAAACAGTTATGGCTCAAAAACCGGATATACTAAATCATAATATGGAGACAGTTAAAGAGCTTTATCAAAAAGTAAGGCCTCAGGCTGATTATTACCGTTCTCTTGAGCTTCTGGCAAATGCAAAAAAAATCAATCCGAAAATAATAACAAAATCAGGTATAATGGTCGGACTTGGCGAAAGAAAAGAAGAAATAATAAATCTTTTTGCAGATTTAAGAAAAACAGGTTGTGATTTTATTACAATTGGGCAGTATTTGTCACCTTCAAAAAATCATATTAAAGTCTCTGAATTTGTAAGTCCTGAGATATTTAATGAATATGAAAAAATATGCCGGAAAATGGGATTTAAATTTGTTCAGTCTGCTCCTCTTGTAAGAAGCTCTTACCATGCTGCTGATTTTATTAAGCACTGATTTTTTGCCATTTCTAAGTTTTTATATCCTATAAATCCAAAAAATAAAATATTTTAGCAATGTATTAAATAATTTTTTAAAATATTATTTAATAATATTAAAATTTTTATCATTTAGATTGATTTAAATCTAAATGATAAAAATGCTTTCTTCCGAATATGTTTATTTGAAAAGACATAACTTTATTAGCTTTTTATTAAGAATTGATGTATAAATTAAACATAAAATTTAAAATATTTTGACAACTTTCAGTTAGATAAGTAAAATACATAACATCATAATCTTTTTTTAATTAACATAAAATCATATATTGACAGTAAAAAAATATTGTTATCATTTTCAAAAATATAAAGAAAGAAAAAGGATTAAAGAATTATGTCGGATGAAGTAATTCTTAGTTTAAAAAATATCTCCAAAACTTTCCCTGGCGTACAGGCTCTTAATAAAATATCTTTTGATTTGAGAAAAGGTGAAATTCACTGTATATGTGGTGAAAATGGTGCAGGCAAATCCACGCTTATAAAAATAATATCAGGAGCCTATCAGCCTGACCCTGGCGGCAATATTGAATTTGAGGGAAATCCTGTTAATCTGACCCATCCTTCTGTCGCCATGAAACTTGGAATACAGACAATTTATCAGGAACATACGATTTTTCCACATCTGAGCATTACTGAAAATATTTTTGTTGGTATGGAAATCACTAAAAACGGGATGATGCGTAAAGTAGAAATGAAGAAAAAAACAGCAGAAGTCCTTGAATATCTCCGAAGCGACTTAAAACCAGACCAGCTGGTAGATGAGTTATCGTCAGGTGAACAGAAAATTGTGGAGATAGCAAAAGCTTTGGTTCTGGAACGAAAAGTAATTATAATGGATGAGCCTACGTCATCTTTTTCAGCAAATGAAATCGATAACCTGCTGGAGATAATTAAAAAGATTCGTGAAAGAGGAATAGGAATAATTTATATTTCTCACCATCTTGAAGAAGTATTCAGAATAGCTGATAGGATAACTGTGTTAAGGGATGGATTACATGTAATAACCTGCAATGCCAAAGACGTGGATGAACCCCAGTTAATTCGTTATATGGTCGGCCGTGATGCTTCAGCATTTTATCATAGAGATTTTTATCCACTAGGAGAGACTGTCCTGAAAGTAGAAAATCTTTCGGGTAACGGCGTTCATGATATTTCATTTGAGGTCAGACGTGGTGAAATACTGGGATTTGCAGGAATGGTTGGTTCCGGACGTTCTGAACTGATGACTCTTCTTTTCGGAGGGGCTGAAAAAACAGGCGGCAAGATTTATATCATGGGTAAAGAAGTGAATTTAAAAAGCCCAATTAATGCAATTAAAAATAAAATGTGTTATATCACTGAAGACAGGCAATACACAGGATTATTTTTAATTCATACAATAGCCCGTAACACTATTATCGCCAATATGGCCAAAACCAGGAAGTTTCTGGTTAATCCAAGCAAAGAAATAAAGACCGGAAATACATTTATTGAAAGATTGGGAACCAAAGCACGGGATTCCCGCATGCTTGCCATGAATCTGTCAGGAGGGAATCAGCAAAAAGTTGTTCTGGCAAAATGGTTTAATACGGAAGGGGAGATTTACATTTTTGATGAGCCGACCCGTGGAATCGATGTGGGTGCAAAGCAGGAAATCTATCAGATTATGATGAATCTTCTTAAAGAAGGAAAAGCAATAATAATGGTTTCTTCCGATATGCCTGAAATGGTATCTATGAGTGATCGTGTCATGGTAATGAAAGCCGGACGTATTGCAGGAGAACTGAAAAGGGAAGAAGTTAGTGAAGAAAACATTCTTGAGTTATCAATAGGAGGTAAAAAGATATGAAAGAATCGCCTGTTCAGCAAGATAAAAAAAGAGTTTCATTATTTGGAAGAGGCGAAAATTCAACAGTTGTAATGATGCTGATATTTTTCTTTATAGCTATTATTTTAATTCAGCTGATTACAAGTGCAGTCTCTGGCAAAGTTGTTTACCCGTCTTTCATAAGCCCTGTCAATCTACTGAATATAATAATGCAGGTGGCTGCTGTCGGCATTATGGCTATGGGGATGACTGTTGTAATGGTCGGTGGAGGCATAGATCTTTCAGTGGGCATGCTCACATCATTTGTTACAATATTTATTGCTAAAAGCATTATGCACTGGGGGATACCTTTGTGGGGTGCACTTATACTGGTAGTTATAATTGCTGTTGTCCTGGAAATGATAATGGGATATATAATTTCCCGATTCAGTGTAGAACCTTTCATTATTACATTAGGCGGTATGATTGCATTTCGTGGTATAGCACTGATAATCTGTAATTCACAGGAAATAAGTACCCAGGGTGCTCTTGCAGTATTGAAGACAAACCTTATTGAAGGTGCAAAAGGGCCTTCAGGCCTTAACCTGACTTTCCCCATATATGTTGTTGTTTTCATAGTGATAACTGTAGCGATCTGGTGGCTGATGAAATATACTAAATATGGAAGAAGGGTATATGCAGTTGGAGCGAACAGGAATGCAGCATATCTTGCCGGCATAGGCGTTCAAAATGTTGTAATGTCCACCTATGCTTTAAATGGTTTTCTTGTAGCTATAGCAGCTATTATGCTTCTGGCCCGTGTCAACACTGCAATAATTACTGTGGGCCAGAACCTTGAAATTGATGTAATCGCTGCAACAGTTGTCGGAGGTGTTGCAATGTCAGGAGGTAAAGGAAACATCTGGGGAACTTTTGTAGGAGCTATACTTCTTGGTTCTATTGCTAATGCCATGAACATACTTCGTCTTCAAAGCGAATGGCAGTTTGTTGCAAAAGGTGTTATTATAATTGTTGCTGTTACTGCCGGGGCAATTGTTCAGGCAAGACAGGCAAGAGCGCAATTTATGAGACAAATCAAATAATTTTAAATAATCAACAATATTCATAATGACTTTTAGAAATGAATTTTAAATCATAAAATTAATTATGCCCGGATATATCTGCTTCAACGGAAAACCGATTGCAAGCTTATATATAAATAAAAACTTATCCCTTATAATTAAAAAAGAGGAGGAAAATCAATATGAAAAAAACATTATCTAAAATACTGATGTTATTATCTGTAATATCAGTATTGACTCTAATGATTGTTACCGGATGTGCTCAGGCTGCAACCGAGACAACAGCTGCTGCAACCGAGACAACAGCTGCTGCAGAAACAACAGCTGCTGCAGAGACAACAGCTGCTGCAGAAGAAGAAGTTGCAGAAGTTCAGGAATTAAGCATAGGTTTCTATGCTGATGGCGCAGATTCATATTACCAGGTAATGGTAGACACAATGAAAGCTTGTGCTGATCTTGATCCGGAATGTAACTGGACAATCGATTACAAAGTAGGCCAGAACACCGCTGCAGAACAATTGCAGGCAGTTGAGGACTTTATTACTGCAGGGTATGATGCTATTGTTGTAATCCAGAACTCTCCTGATACTACTTCAGAATGTATTGAAAAATGTAAAGCTGCAGGAATACCTTACTTTGGTGCTGCCCACAGTTTTGCGTCTGCTGAAAACAGAACAGATGCAGCAGGTTCATGCTGCTACAACTTTGTAGAAGCAGGAGTATATGCTGGTGAAGATGCTATGAACAGAGGCGTTGAAAAAGTTATCATGATTGAAGGCCAGCTTGGTCAGGGTAGTGCTAGTGCTCAGACATTAGGTTTCTTAAAAGCATATGAAGATGCTGGAAAGAGCCTTGGCGGAGTTACAGCTGAAGAATTAGCTGCAAATAAAACTGAAGCTAAGCAAGACGGCAGCCAGGAAATAGAAGTTCTGTTCTGGGCTTCCGGCGGATGGTTCTCAGATCCTGCACAGAAAGCAATGACAGACGCAATCACTTCTTTTGGCGCTGATGGTTTTGACGGTGCTTATGTTCAGAATGATCCTATGATGGAAGGCGTTCTGCTTGCAATGGAAGATGCTGGTATTAACTCTTCTGATTACTGGCTAGGCGCATCAAATGGTAGAGAAATATCATGGCAGTGGGTAAAAGACAAAGTCATCACAATGGATGTTAACCAGACAGCAGCTCTTGAAGGCGATACACTTTATCAGCAGGTTAAAGCCTTCTTTAAAGGTGAAGAATATAGAAAGTATGTTCACCCATATCTAACTCCTTACAATATTGATGATATCAATGATGTAGCTCTTGTTCCATTCTCAGATGTAGAGGCTTATATGGCTGGAAGAGCAGCTGGAGATTTTGTTTATGACATCAATGATCCAAAATTTGTAGACCAGGAGGGATATTAATTTTATTGAATACTTTTAAAAGTATTGGTAAAAAAGATATTTACTGGTCGACAGGGATAAGAAATAAAACCCATCATATTACAAGATGGTAAAAATGAGGCGGGCATACGTAAAAGTATGTCCGCCTTTTTTAATATTATGGATGTGCGGATGTGTGCCTTAAATTTTTATGCTCTTTGAATTTTATATTTATATAATTTGAGAAAATAATTCTTACCCCTGATATAAACTGGCTGAGATTATTGTAAATAATAATATTTTATAATTGCTTTGGTTTTATAAAAAAACAAAAAAGTGAGGCTAATATGATTAAGTTAGGAATGCATGCCGACAATTTAAGAGTTTTAAGCGGTTCCTTCAAATCTGCAGTTGAGCTTGGTGCCAAATACAAACTGGAACATCTTGAGTTTGGCGTAATATACGGTATCTATTTTATTCAGTCCCTTGGATATGAACCTTCTGTTTCAATGTGGGAAAACCCGATAGAGATAAGAAGGTATGTTGAAAGCAAAGGAATGCCGATATCACAGATAGATTCTGCTTATCCTATTATGAGTACGAGTGGAAGTAATTATGGCGTTTTTTATACTCAGCAGGCAATAAGGTTTGCAAGCCATCTTGGTGCAAAAAAAGTCGACACGACAGATAGCGCAATTATTGAGGAAAATATGACAAAAGACGAGGCTTTTAAAGTTGCAGTCAAAAACTATACCCAGCTATTAAAATGGGCTGAGGATTTCAAGGTTATAGTAAATATCGAAACACATGGCGCTTTAACAAATGATGTTGAATTCATGCTTAAGCTATTATCTTATTTCGAATCTGAATATATTGGATTTAACCTTGATACAGGGAATACTTTTATATCCGGGCAGACACCTCTGGATGTTTTGAAACCTTTACGAAAATATCTGACCCATTGCCACATAAAGGACGTAGGTGCTGATCTTGCAGCAGCAGTAAGAGGAGAAGAAACGGGTATTGCATGCAGCGATCAGTCCATCGGTGCCGGAGTAAATGCTGAAAATATTAAAAATGTAATTGATTATCTTAAAGAAACAGGCTGGGACGGAGAAGTTTCTGTAGAGTGCAGTGGAACAGATGAAAACATGAGAAAAAGTGTTGAATGGTTAAGAAGTATTACATAAGGATGCAAACAGGGATTTCCCACAGAGGCTGAAATTACCCATTAATTATTAATTAAAAATGGCTACCTGCTTTAAAAACGGTAGCCATTTATTTTTTATTTAATTTCCTGATGTTTTAATTTCCTGATATTTCTTAGAAATCCTTTCTTACCATATATTCATCACTTATATTAAGATTATCCAGCTTAAATATTTTTTCAAAAGCAAAAACTGATGTGCCGATAAGGCCTGCTTCTTCAGGTAATTTTGTAAATTGAATATTATAATCATTTTTTACCTTTGAGAAAGTACTTTTGGAAACTGCTTCCCTCAGGATACTGAGATATTTTTCCCCAAATGCCAGAAATTTCCCATGTATTACTACTATTTCAGGACTAAACATTTTTATTATATTTGATATTCCTATTCCAAGAAGCTTGGCATTTTCTGTAACATGTTTTACCACCAGAGGATCATTCTTTTTAAAAAGATCTGCCAGATAATTAAAATCAAATTCCTGATTTTCTTTTAAAGAAGACTTTTCTCCCTTTCTTAAATCTTCTTTAATATTATCAATCAATGCTCTTGAAGAGCATAAAGTTTCAAGACATCCATAATTACCGCAATGGCAAAGCTTATCACTGTCAAAGTCAGTTATTATATGCCCTACCTCTCCTGCAATTCCCTTGTTTCCTGAAAACAATTTATTGTCTATAAATACCCCTGTACCTATACCTGTCCCTGTAAACACAACAACAAAATCTCTTATATCCTGTGCAATGCCGAATTTTTTTTCAGCAATTGCAAGTATTCTGCAAACATTGTCAATATAAACCGGAATGCCTGTTTTGCTCTCAATTATTTCCTTCAGATTAATATTTTTCCAGTCAGTAAGGTTCGGGAAGAATATTATCATACCTTTTTCGCTATCAATAATGCCCGGTCCCTTTATCCCTATACCAAAAATTTTTTTCCTGCTTATTTTTGTTTTTGCAATAAGCTCATTAATGCTATCAAGTATTTTTTTTATTATAATTTTCGGACCCAGCCATTCTTCAGTGGGGGTTGCTATTGAGTCAATGATATTGGTGCCAAGATCGGTAATCGCAAATCTCAGTAGATTAGTGCCGATACTTATTGAAATTATATAACCGGCCTTAGAGTTAAACTTTAGCAAAGTTGCTCTTTTGCCGCCACTGGGCGTAGACGAACCTTTTCCTGCTTCCTCGACCAGTCCTTCGTTTATCAGCTCATTAATATATGCCGAAATAGTAGGCCTGCTTATCTTAAAAAATTTTGCAATGTCTATCCTGGATATATTTTCGTTTCTTATAATGATTTTTAATATATTCTTCTTATTAATTTCTTTGAGAGTTATAAGATTTTTTTTCATTTTCAGCTTATGTAAAATATGTTTAAAATAGTAAAAATAACATTTAAATATTAATAGAATATTTTAAATATTTGTCAATAGATTTTTAAAATATAAAAGTTTATATGAATAAGTAATATTTTAAAAACCAATAATCAATTAAAAGCCTTAGTCTGGTTCAGGTAATAATTTTTTAAAACTAAAAAAATTCTGTTTATAAACTTCTGTACCCAGAGGATTATATTTGATTAATAATTAAATAATTTATTTATATTAATTGTTATGTATTATACTTAACAAATTGTAAATTTTCAATTTTAGAACTATAATAATAAAAATTCATATCTTACTGATGTTGCGCATTAATGATAATTTGATTGATTTATATGCTAAAATATTTTTATTGATAACAAATCAGGAAAGGAAAAGGAAATGAACATAGGTGTTTTTTTATTGATAAAATCTTTTCAAGGCGTCGAGGCACAATTAAAAATTGCAAAAGGTATGGGCTTCAGTTGTGCTGATATCAGTAATACCAATTCTGGCGGAAGCATGCTTGGTACAGCAGGTTTTGATCCTACAGTAAGCCTTGATGAAAATCCTTTCGATATCAAAAGGCTTTTTGATAAATATGATATGAAAATTTCGACAGTATGTGCACATGGCAATCTGCTTGACCCCACAAAACCCAGCAGATACAGCACTCATGAAATAATGAAAGCTATCAGGCTAGGGGCAGCAATCGGAGTAAAAGATATCATAACTACTGAAAATGAGCCACATACAGAATGGGGCAGAAAGCTTACATTCGATCAAAGGACTTTTATAATTGCAGAAAAGCTATACGAGCCTGTAAGAATGGCTGCTGATTACGGCGTCAGAATACTTCTGGAAAATCACGGTCCTGTTACAGATACTATTGAAGGCCTTCAGGCTGTTTTTGATCTTCTTGATAATTCCCCGGCAATCGGATTAAATCTGGATACAGGCAACAGCTGGCTTGGTGGCTCGGATCCTGTTGAAATAGCTAAAAAATTCAAAGACAAAATTCATCATATACATTGGAAGGATCTTGGTGAAGACTGGCTTCCAAAGAGAGGAAAACAATTCGGGGCAGGTTTCTCGCCGATAGCAATGGGAGACGGCATTATTGACATAAAAGGTGTCTGCGATGTTTTAAAAGATGCCGGTATTGAGAGCTCGACACTTGAAATAGTCGGTGATGATGAGATATTCCATAAAAGTGTTGAATTCCTGAAATCCTGTGGTATTTCTTTTTAATAAACAAATCAGACAGCAGATTCGTTTTTTTATTTATGATTTTGTAACAATAAAATTAAGATATTAAAGAGGTGACTTATGACAGAAGAGAAAAAAGTAGGGTTTGTCGCGATGGCATCCGAAAAAACAGTTGGTGAAATTCCTGATATTGGGATTGGGATGATAGGGCATGCTTTTATGGGTAAAGCTCATTCAAACGGATGGATTCAGATGCCCTATATTTTCTGGCCGCCTGCCGCAATTCCAAGACTGGTTAAAATATGCGGAATACCTGAAGCTGAAGCTGCAGAAGCAGCAAGGAGATTTGGCTATAAAGAATATACAGCTGACTGGAAAGAAATAATTAATGACGACAGAATACAGATTGTTGACAATGGCACACCTAATAGTCTTCATGCGGAGCTTTCCATTGAAGCTGCAAAAGCAGGAAAACATATTATTTGCGAAAAACCTCTCGCCAGAAATGCTGCAGAAGCAAAAGATATGAGGGACACTGTAAAAAAATATAATGTAAAAAATATATGCGATTTTAATTACAGAATGGTTCCAGCAATTGTTCTTGCAAAAAATCTTATTATGGATGGAAAGCTTGGAAAGATTTTTCATTTCAGAGCCAGATATCTGCAGGAATGGATAATGGATCCTAATTTCCCAATGGTATGGAGACTAAAGAAATCTCTGGCAGGCAGCGGGGCTCTTGGCGACCTTGGTGCCCATATAATAGACCTGGCCAGATTTTTATGCTCAGAAGTACAGTCGGTAATGTCAGTATCTAGGACTTTTATTAATGAGAGATATGACGAATCTTCAAAGAAAAAAGAGAAAGTCGATGTGGATGATGCAATTGCTTCAGTCGTAGAGTTTGATAATGGGGCAATCGGCACTATCGAAGCATCAAGATTTGCTGCAGGAAGAAAAAATCATAATGTAATTGAGATTAATGGCGAAAAAGGAAGCATATGGTGGGACCTTGAAAACATGAATAATCTTCATGTCTTCTGGGCAGATGAAAAACCTGTTGAAACAAGAGGATTTCACTGCATAAATGTTACAGAATCCTATCATCCTTATTATGAGTACTGGTGGCCGCATGGTCATATAATAGGATGGGAAAATACTTTTGCCCACACTGCTTTAAATATGGTAAATGCTGTGGTTAAAAATAAGGCTCTTGAGCCTTATGTGGCAACATTTGAAGACGGATATAGAAATGCTGTCATTTGCGACGCAATAATCAAATCAGCAGAGACAGGCAAAAAAGAGCTTTGTATATTTGAATGAGTATTTTAATCTTAAAATTTTTGTCTGGTAAAAGTAAGAATTTAATATTTATAATTCATAATTTAAAAATAAATAAAACAGGGGAATTAAATGAAATTCGGAATTAATACTTTATTATGGACCGGGTCTTATACGGATGAACATGTGAAAAATCTTACTCGTAAATTTAAAGAACTTGGTTTTGACGGAATAGAAATAGCTCTTGGTCAGAAAGGCGATATTGATTATAAAAAAACACTTAAGGCTTTTAAGGAAAACGGTCTTGTTTGTTCTTCTATCTGCGGATTGTTTGGAGAAAATACAGATATAAGAGGCCCTGAAAAAGAAAAAATCGAAGGGGGGCTTTCTTATATCCGGGATTGCCTGGAAGCCTGTTCAGAGCTTGAGTGCCAGGTGTTTGCCGGGCCGGCTTATTCTGCTGTAGGAAGAGCATCCCTGGTTCCTGAAAATGAGAAAAAAATACAATGGGATACTGTTGTTGAAAACCTTGGGAAAGCTTGCCAGTGGGCTGAAAAGTTTGGTGTATTTATAGCAATAGAGCCTTTAAACAGGTTTGAAACGGATTTTATAAATATATGCAAAGATGCTATCAGACTGATTAAAGATGTAGGGAGCAAGATGCTGAAAATACATCTTGATGCTTTCCATATGAGTATAGAAGAGAAAAATTCTGCAATGGCAGTTCTTGATGCAGGAGATCTTCTTTATCTGTTCCATGCAAGCGAAAATGACAGAGGTGCACCTGGTACAGGCCAGGTTCACTGGAAAAACATAGCAGATGCTTTAAAAAGAATTAATTATGACAAATGGGTTGTCATAGAATCTTTTACTCCTGATAATAAAATCATAGCAAAAGCAGCATCAATATGGAGGCAGACAGAGGATAGCAATGAAGCTCTTGCTTCAAAGGGATTAAAATTCTTAAAAGGCCTTTTAAGCTAGGAAAAGACTATATTTTTTGATTTTTTGAGAAATATTTTAAAAGACAAATAATTCGAACGGAGGTTTTAATGGTAGAAATAAAAGAAATAATTTATGAAACTCTTTCAAAAAACGATGGAATTCTGAACTTAAAACCTGCATGGGTCGCAAGGGATTTCCTTCCGCCAGGAAAGAGACTCGGGCTTCCGGAAAAAGATTATAATGTCGGTGAGAGGGGTTTTATCTGTGAAAGATGGCTTGCATCAGTGACAAAGGCGGATAATGCAGTCGGGCCTGATGACGAAGGATACAGCTACCTCTCAAATCTCGAGACTGACAGGGAAATAACTTTAAAGGAAGCAGTAGATGCTGCTCCCGATCTGATAATGGGTAAAGAGTATTCTAAAACACATACAGGGCTGGGAAGGCTTTGCAAAATATATGATTTTGGAGCAAGGATTCCGTATCATATTCATCAGATGGAAAAAGATGCCAGGCTTGTCGGACAGAATTCCAAAGACGAAGCTTATTATTTTCCAGAAGATATAGATACAGGACCTCATCCTGAGACTTTTTTCGGAGTACATCCTTATATAGTTGATGAGAAGAAATATGATATATTGCTTCCTTATCTAGTAGAATGGAAAGATGATTTGATTTTAAGGCATTCACGTGCATATCTTAATGTTCCAGGGGAGGGATTTTTCCTGCCGTCTGGAATTTTACACGCTCCGGGTACTGCATTAACAATTGAGCTTCAGGAAGATTCTGACGTATTTGCAATGCTTCAGGCTTTAAATGCAGGGAAAATAATCTCAAAAGAATTACTCTTTAAAGATGTCTGTAAAGAAGACAGAGAGAAAAAAGGCGAAAGAGCTTTACTGGAACAGCTTGACTGGGAAGCAAACGGAGATCCTTATTTTTATGAAAATCATCACCTTGCCAATATTTTTATAGAAGAGACCAAACAGGATGGAGGAGAGGAACACTGGATTTACTACAATACCCATAAATTCTCCGGTAAAAGACTTGTTGTAAAACCCGGGCAATCCTTTACTTCCCAGGAAAAAGGCGTTTACAGTGTTCTGGTCTGGAGAGGCAAAGGTAGTTTTGAAGGTCATAAGATAGAAGCGGGTAATTTTGAATGTGATGAACTTCTGGTATCACATGACAGAGCAGTCAGACCGCTTACTGTAAAAAATGAAGGAAAAGAAAATCTTCTTATTATTAAATTCTTTGGACCCGATATTAATGATGATGCTCCTAAGATCAAACCTTATAAGAAGTAATAACCTGTATAACCAGATTGAATTGATTTTTATCTAAAACAGTTTTCGAAATAAGCTGAATGAAATAATAATATTGTAATTAAAATAAGATTTAAAAGGAGAAAAAATGGTTAAAAAAACATCTATAGGCGGATGGGCCTACATATGGGGCGGCTATTCAGAAGCTCCTGTTCCTCTTGAAGACGTATTAAAAAGAATATCTGAACTTGGTTTTGACGGATTTGAACTAGGTGCTTTCCCTCCCCATCTTCCGGAAAACACAAAAGAAGAAAGAGCCAAAATAAAAAATCTTCTAAAGAAATATAATCTGGAATTATCAGGAGTAGCAGCTCCCTTCCCTTCACCTGCGACTTCAACTGAAGAAGAATATTTAAAAGCTGTTAAAGATAATCTTGAAATGTGTGTTGATATGCGGATTCCCAAACTAAGAGTTGATATGGTAAGCCCTCCAACCGAAATACCGGGAGGCATGGACTATGAGACATGTTTCAGCAAAGTAGCAGGAACCTGGAACAAATCTGCTGATATCTGTGCCAGAGAAGGAGTAAAGCTGGTATGGGAATTCGAACCAGGATTTTTATTTAATAAGCCAAGTGAAGTAGTCCGAATGGTTTACAAAGTAGATAATCCGAATTTTTCAATAATGTTTGATTCCTGCCATGCTTACATGTCAAGCGTAATCGGCGCAAGACACATGGGCGAAAAAGAGCTGCTTCCAAAGGGTGTTGTTCAATTTGCACATATGCTTACCGGCAAAATAGGCCATGTTCACCTGATTGACTCAGACGGCACTCTTCATGATGAGGATACAAGCACCCATGCTCCTCTGGGAACAGGCAGGCTTGATTTTGATGAAATAATTCCTGCTATTCTTGATGCAGGCTATAAAGATGAATGGTGGACGATTGATCTCTGCTTCTGGCCGAAAGCTCTGGATGTCACTGCAGATAATAAGAAATTTCTGGACAAATTAATTGATAAATATGGCAAATAAGTTTTAAGGAGGAAAAATGAAAGGGAAAATGAAAGCCCAGGTCTTTTATGAGGCCGAAAAAATGAAAATGGAAGAAATTCCAATTCCGGAAGTTACTGATATAGATGTACTTGTAAAAGTCAAGAACTGCGGGATTTGTGGTTCNNCCTATAGTTTTAGGCCATGAATTTACAGGAGAAGTCGTTGAAGTCGGCAAAGTACCCGAAATGCTTGGTCTTTTTGCACCCGGAGACAGGGTAGTTGTTAACCCGGTTCAAAACTGCAATGCCTGTATCTCATGTGCAAAAGGTGAAACACATCTGTGTGAAAATTTAAACGTTCCCGGAGTTTCTGTAAACGGTGCTTTTGCTGAATATTGTGTTTCAAGATATACAGGATTATTTAAATTACCTGAAGCAGTCAGCTATGCAGCAGGAGCTTTTACCGAACCTCTTGCCTGTGCTTTTAACGGACTTAGAAAATTAAAAATCCAGCCTGGTGATTTTGTTGCAGTTTTCGGACCAGGTTCGATGGGTATGATGATGACCCAGCTGGCAAAAAGAATGGGAGCAGGGAGAATTGCTCTTATCGGGGCGAAAAATGATGACTGGAGACTGGAACAGGGTAAAAAAGTAGGGGCAGATTTTATTTTCAATGTAGCAGAAAAAGGTTCTAAATACTACACAGATGATCTTGAAAAATCAATAAGAGAAGTCAATTCAGGAAGACTGGCAGACAGGGCAATTGTTCCGACAAGTTCAAATGCTGCTTTTGAACAGGCAGTTTCTGTATCCGGGAATTGTGGAATAATAGTCCACTATGGTCTCCCCAATGAAGATGATGTTTTCAAGATTCCGGCTTTAAGTTTTCATACAATGGATAAAGAAATACGTTCTGCATGGCTTGCTCCTCTGGCATGGGCTCAGACAATCAGGTCAATTGAAAACGAGCTTGTAAAATTTGATTCACTAGTTACCGGAACATATCCTCTTGAAAAAACCGGGGAAGCAATAAGATTGCTTAAAAACGATCCGGGACAGCAGATCAAAATACAGATACAGGTTTCAAAATAAAGGTTTTCCGGCTATTATTTTGATGTTTATTGTTAACTAATTAATTGAAAGGGTACAAAGAAATTATGGATAATAAAATAACTGATACCAGCTATCAGCAAAAAAGACTTGACAGGGATGAACTGCTAAAACATTTGAATAGTTTTAGCCTTGATTTGAAAATGTCAGTCGGAATATGGTATTTTGCTCCGGGCGGTGGAAGGTTCCATGAAGCATATGTTCAGCCAAAGACTATTGCAGAGAGAATAGAAATGGCAGCAGACATGGCAAAATTTGGAATAAAAGCTATTGAGGCTCATTATCCAAATGAAGTTAATGAAGAGAATTATTATTTATACGAGCAGCTTGAAAAGGAAACAGGAATAGTTCTGCAGTCCTGTTATCCTGCAATATTTTTTCCTAAAGAATATGAATTCGGTTCACTCTCGAATCCAATAAAAAGTTACAGGCAGAAAGCCATTGATACTCTTGTGGGATGCTTAAAGTTTGCAAAAGAGAAAAAACTGCATCATGCAGGCATATGGCCGGGAATAGATGGCTACACATATTCGCTGGGAACAAATTATTATGATATGTGGGACAGATTTGAAGCTGCTGTTGCTGAAGCAATGGACGAAGTCCCTGGTGTTATAGTCGCTATTGAGCCAAAACCGTATGAGCCTGCTCCCAATAATATATACAGGACAACTGCTGACGGACTTATTGCATGCAGGGATATAGAGGATAGGCTTACTAACCCAATGAATAAAGAGCTTCTTGCCAGGGGTGTTCCGCTTATGGGAATGCAGCCAGAGATAGGCCATATAAGAATGGGCGGAGAAGATACCCCTTATGCTATTGCAAGATGCTTAAGGGAAGGCAGATTGTTTAATACCCACTGGAACAGCCAGCCTATGGGAAACTATGACCAGGATCTGAACGTTGGTGTGATTGAATGGCAGCAGGCTGAAGCTATGCTTTTTGTCCTTAAAATGGCTGCTTACAATGAATATTACGGATTTGATATTAATCCTGAAAGAATGCCTGTAGAAAAAGCAATAGAAATTAATTCAAAAGCATTGAAGATTATGAATGAGAGAATTGATTCTCTTCCTAATGAAAAAATACTAGATGCCTATTTCGATCCGGAAAATAACAGAGGCAGCATTGAAATGATACTTGTAGATGCTATGAAATAATTCAGCCAGGCACAAATTTATTCTTCAATATTAATTTATGTTTAAAGGAGTAATGCATGCCCAGCCAGAAAGTTAAAGTTGCGATAGTCGGTTTGGGATTTGGTGCTGATTTTATACCGATATATCAGAACCATCCATATGCCGAGCTTTATGCGATCTGTCAGAGGAATGAAGACAGTTTGAAAGCTGCAGGTAACAAATATGGCATTGACAGACTTTTTACAGATTACAAAGATCTTTGTAAGGTAAAAGAAATTGATGCAATTCATATTGTTACTCCGGCTGATACTCATGCCCCCATAGTTCTTGACTGTCTTAAAGCAGAAAAACATGTTGCCTGCACCGTTCCCATGGCTATTGATATTGAGGATTGCAAAGAAATTGTAAGAATGCGAAGAAAAACAGGCAATGTTTATATGATGATGGAAACCGCTGCCTATACTCGGGAATTTTTATATGTAAAAAAATTAAAAGATGATGGCAGGCTTGGCAAAATACAATTTTTACGCGGCTCGCATATGCAGGATATGGAAGAATGGGGAGCCCCCTGGCCTGGATGGCCTCCGCTTAATTATGCCACTCATGCAGTAAGCCCTCTTGCCATTCTTGCAGACAAGCCTGTTGAATGGGTATTTGCATTGGGGTCAGGAAGAATAAGAGAAAATTATATTGAAAAATGGAACAGCCCTTATGCCGTAGAATCAATGCTTATGAAATTCAGGGACTGTGATCTGGGTGGGGAAGTTACAAGATCTCTATATGATACAGTAAGGCAATATATTGAGAGCTTTGATGCATACGGAAACAAGCTTGCATTTGAATGGAACAAACTTGAGGGAGAGGACCCCATACTGTTTATGGGTAAAGAAGATGCCCAAAGAGTGAAAATCCCTGACACCGGAGATATGCTTCCCAAGGAAATTGCAAGATTTACGCGCTCAATGGAAGTGATGGATGAAGAAGAAAAATCACATCTTTCATTTATACAGGGTTCAGGACATGGGGGTTCACATCCTCATATGGTACACGAATTTGTAATGGCTATAGTAGAAAACCGTGATTCAGCAATAGATGCTGAAAATGCTGCAAACTGGACAAGTGCAGGATTATGCGGTCATCTTTCAGCTATAGGAGGAGGAGAAAAAATATATCTTCCCGATTATTGGAATCTGTAATTTTCAGGAGATGTTGTCAGTATACTCATCTTTATAAAAAACAAATTAAAGGCACTTGCAATATTTATTCAGGGTAAAGAAACAACCTCTATGGATAATAAATAATACAGGTGCCTTTATAGTTCAATTGATTTTGATGGAATATTTAATAATAAGAAAAATTCCAATTTATCAGGTTCAGATATAAATTTGGAAATATTTTTATTGATTCAAATATAGTAATTTTAAAGAGAACTAAAAAATGTTTTAGATAAGGGACTGGCTTGCTTCCAGGATATGGTTATGTTTTGAATAATGATAAGAATAATGATTACAAACACATATGTGAAGGTAGGTAGTTATGAGTTTAATGGGAATTGACATAGGAACAACAGGGACAAAAGCAATTGCTTTTAATGAAGCAGGCAAAATACTGGCAAGCGATTATAAGGAGTACAATCTGGTATTCCCTAATCCGGGGTGGGTTGAGTTTGATACAGAAGATCAGTGGTCCAAAGTTTTTAGTGTTCTTAAAAAAGTAAATAATGACCCTGCTGTTAAAAAGGATCCTGTTACTGCTTTGGCTGTCTCAACCGTAGGTGAAAGTTTTACCCCTATAGATTCTGAAGGAAAAATTCTTTATAACACTATTTATTCCACAGATGCAAGAAGTTCAAATGAAGTAGACCTGATTTTGAAAAAATATTCTGCAGCAGAGCTTTTTGAAATAACCGGATTTCCGCCGGGCTATATATGTCCGCTAAATAAGATAATGTGGGTAAAGAAAAACCTGCCTGAGATATACAAAAAAACAAAAAAATTTCTTTTTACCGAAGACCTGTTTTTCCACAAGCTTGGAATTGAGAAAACACGTATAAATCATGCACTTGCGTCAAGAACACTTTTTTTTGATGTAAAAGAAAAATTCTGGAGAACAGACATACTGGATACTTTTGGAATTGATGCCGAACTGTTTTCCGTGCCTTCTCCCTCAGCAGTTGAAATAGGATATATTGATGGCAGGATAGCTGGGCAGCTTGGATTTCAAAATAAGGTTTCTGTAGTAACAGGTGCACATGACCAGCCTTGTGCTGCACTTGGAGTCGGTGCTGTCAAAGGAGGCATTGCGGCAGACGGAATGGGGACAGTTGAGTGTGTAACTATCTGCATGGAAGATGCAATAAAAAATCAGGCAATGCTGAAAAGCAATTTTGGCTGCCAGGCTCATGCTATTGATGGAAAATATGTATCTCTTGCGTATAATCTGTCAAGCGGAAGCGTGGTTAAATGGTTCAGGGATAATCTTGCAGGAGGAGATAATCAGGCAATCAGGGAAATCTCTTCAAGACTCGATTTTGAACCTTCCAGTCTTTATACCCTTCCATATTTTTCTGCTTCAGGGACTCCTTATCTTGATCCGGTTTCCAAAGGTTCAATAATAGGACTGGATATTGATACTGATAAAAATGAAATATTTAAAGGCCTTGTAGAAGGACTTGTATTTGAGATATGTTTCAATATGGAGCTTATTAATAAAAGTGGTGTCGAAATAGTTGAGCTCAGAGCAGTGGGAGGAGGTTCAAAATCAGACTTTGAACTGAAATTAAAATCCTCAATTTCAAATAAAAGAATACTCAGGATGGATATAACCGAAGCAGGATGCCTTGCTACAATGATGCTTGCAGGACTTGGCACGCAGAGATTTACTTTATCTGAAGCAATTTCACAATTTGTGAAAATCAAAGACGAGTTTCTTCCGGATGAATCTATAAGGCAGAGATATCTGGAAAAATTTGAAAAATACAAAGAAATCTATGGTCTGGTTTCCAAACTATTCTAAAAAAATTTAACCAAAATTTAGAAAACCTATCAATGCACTAGCTGCAAGAATCAAAAGAACAGTAATAGTTATCATAACGCTTTTTAGTTTTCTTTTTACTATATAATATGCCAGGCATACAATAAGACCAGCAGAAGGTGTTATTATCAGAAAGATTATAGCCAGTTTGTAGAAAAAACTATTCCGGGTGATAAGTCCTGTAATTATTAAAATCACAGTTATAATCAGGCCGATCATATAATCAAGACTTAGATAATTATTAAGCTCTTGCTCTTTTGCTTCTGTACTCTTTTTATTATCCATAATCCTTAAAAAGAATTCCATAAAATAATAATTACTAGAAAAGATTTAAATTAAACGATTTCAAAATCATATTTATGCCAAAAATTATAAATATTATTATCAGGATAATTACGATATATTTATTCTTTATCCGGTAAGCTGTAAATGAACCCGCAGTTCCGCCTATAAGCACACCTATTACTACCGCGGCAGTAATATCAGGTATGATAAATCCTTTTGTAAGATAAATTACAGATGATGCAACTGCGGTAATTCCTATCATGAAATTACTTGTAGCGGTTGCTACCTTCATCGGAATGTTCATAAGCAGATTCATGGTAGGTACTTTTATAAAACCACCTCCGATACCAAGAAGCCCGCTCATTATTCCAGCCACAAATGATGTTGAAAACCCAATGGGATAATTTTTAACTTTATAGGTGATGGTTTGCTTTGATGCTGTGTCATAATACACATAGCTGTCTTCTTCGGAGGTATTTTGTATATTTTTATTATTGTCGATTTCTTTATTCTGCTGTGCTGACAGACCCTCTTTTTCATTTTTTAATGCAGTATTTATTTTAGAAGAGATATTCTTTCTGTAGGAAAAATAAGCACTAACAAGTGTCAGCAGCCCAAAAAGTCCAAAAAGGATATTACTTTTTATATAAGAGATAAGAATACTTCCGGTAATCGCCCCTGCAGTAGTAAAAATCTCTAAAAACAGCCCTATCCTTAAATTGGTAAGGTCTTTTTTAAAGAAAAGCCTGGAAGCAGATATTGAAGTAGCCATAACTGCAACCAGGCTGGTTCCTATCGCGTTTTGAATGGGTATTTTTAATAGCAAAGAAAGAATTGGTACTATCATGATTCCTCCTCCAATGCCTACAATAGAACCTAGAAAACCCGCACCCAGACCTGTTAATATTAAATATAAATATATTATCATTTAATTAAAACCATAAATCCTGTAAGCTAATACAGCTTAATCATATTTTATTTTTTTATGTCCCATATTCATTAATCCCAGCTTAATTCTGTTAAATGGATTTTTGCTGTATCTGTTCATTATATCCTGTGCAGCAAATTTGGTTATTATTTCTCTTCCATATTTAAGGCTTAAATATCTCTTATGCTCATTTATCCAGATATAAAGGTCAGTCTTTGTTCTTGTTGGAAATCTCTGAAGAATCCCGTATTTCTTTATTATGTCAATAGCCGGAAGGTAGATATTATCATACCAGAAAAGAGAAGCTTCTTTGAAAGTAGTCATTTTTTCATTGGCTTTTTTATTTTCATTCATCTGCACCATAAGCTTGTTTATCTGCCCAAGCAAAAAATCATACTTCCCCGGTGCCGTTATCCTCATTTTATTATCCGGTCTTTTTTGTTTTAAACCTGTAATACTTAAAAATTTTTCTTTTTCAGCAAGTATGATAATCTGACCGGGGTCCATTTCTGAGCTTATTTTTACATCAGTGATAAATTCAATTACTTCTGCATCAATATACTCGACACCCATTTTTTTTGAGACGCTTACTCTGTGATTCCCGTCAAATACAAAATAAACATCACCTACTTTATAAAGTTTGACAGGAGGCAATATGACATCTTTGACAAGAAGATTATGAATGTTTGCCCATCTTCTCTGAAGACTCATTTTTTTTGGCAGAAAATAGCTGTCAAAGTCTTTATAGCGGTCAAGACTTCCGACTATATCTTTTATTCTAACTGTTTGTATCCCCAGGTTTCTCTGGTTATAAAGCTCAAGATTTTTCTTGATTTTTTCAAATGAAAGCAGCTCATTATTTCTGCCGATAAGGAAATATCTCAGATTTAAAAGCATGGATTTAAATCTTGCATTATCGAACTCATGAGACGAGTCTCTGTTAAAATTTAACCCGTTTTCCACTTTAATTATTTTTCTTCCTAAATCTCAATTATTCTAAATCCATATGCATTTATGACTTCAGTGCATCCCACTGATGTCTTCCATTTATTATCAACACCATAAAGGTGTGTATGACCGTGAATAAAATATCTTGGTTTATATAAATCAATAAGTCTGTTAAAAACCCTGAATCCTCTATGGCACAGATCTTCTCCATCATGTATTTTAAATGGCGGGGCATGAGTTACAATTATGTCTATGCATTTTTTACCAAATAGTTTTCTTATAGCCAGCCTCACTCTGAACCTTAAAGCCTTTAATAGCATCTGAGAGTCTGAATACTGATAATTTCCATTACTGTATTTCATGGAACCTGCAAATCCTGTTATAACTATATTATTGAATATAATAATCTTTCCATCAAGATCGATGCATCCTTCAGGATGTTTCTGGCTTGAACCATTTTCTGTATGCATCCCGTTATTAAAATGATTTCCCATTACATAGAATAAGGGCTTGTTTAAAGTCGATACAATAAACTCGAGGTAATAATTGGGAAGATCACCACAGGAAATTACAAAATCTATATCTTTTAATCTTTCAGAAATAGAATTGCTGTATATATGCTCAACTATTTTGTCACTAATTAATAAAGCTTTCATATTTTCATTAGAATATTAAGATTTTTTATATATTTTTGCAAACTGCGCTATTAGTTCCCACTTATATTTTATGCTAGAATTATTTAGGGATTGATAACCTGGCATTAATGTATTTAAAGACTAAATGATATTTTGGATATATCCAAGCTTTGTGCACCATTATTTTTTTAATGACCTGCCAGAGAATGATTTTGGAACTAATTAAGAAACATATGGTTTTATTAAAAAGAGTTTAATTATATTTATTATTTTTACTATTGGAGAAACAAATCATGCAAAGGAAAAAAGTAATTATCATCGGAGCTGTAGCTGCTGGTACATCTGCTGCGGCAAAGTTAAGAAGGCTTAACGAAGAAATCGAAATAACCATATATGAAAAAGACAGATATATCTCTTATGCTTCCTGCGGCCTACCTTATTTCGTATCAGGCAGGATAAAGAATATGGAAGATTTGCTGGTGAACTCTGTAGATTCTTTCAGCAAAAGATTTGATTTAAATATAAAGATAATGCACGAAGTAACAGAAATAAACCCGGAAGAAAAATTTTTAAAGATAAGAGATATAACAAACGGTAATGAGTTTAATGATTATTTTGATTATCTGTTAATAGCCACAGGGACTAATCCCTCAAAACTGCCTTTTTTTAAAAATGAAAAAAACATTTGCTATTTAAAAACCATAGAAGATGCCGTCATTTTGAGAGATTTTGTTAGTTCATATATTAATGAAAACCTGTCAGACAATAATGACGAAAATATAAAGGCCGGAAATAAGGCAGAAGTCAAAAAGCAGACAGCCAATAACGATTCTTTAGAAAATGAAATCAGTACGAATGCACTTATTATAGGTGCAGGCTTTATAGGTCTTGAATTGCTTGACGCATTTTTGAGTAAGAACCTGAATGCGGTAATTCTTGAAAAAACTTCACAGATATTACCGAATTTTGACACCGAAGTAACTGATTATGCCGAAGATTATCTGAATAGGATGGGAGTAAGAATTTTAAAAGACTGTGATATTGCTGATTATTCTGCTGATTCGCAGCAAAGGATCATATCAGTAGTTACCTCAGAAGGTTTAAAAATAAAACCCTGTATTGTTTTTATGGGGATAGGAGTAAAACCTGAAAACAGGATTGCCCGGGATTGCGGTATAGAAACAGGAACCAGGGGAGGCATTATTGTTGATGAAAATCTGAAGACAAATTTTGGTTACATTTATGCTGCAGGAGATTGTGTTGAAGTAAACGACTTATTATCAAAACAAAATAAAATCTTCAGTCTTGCATCAATTGCAAGCAAACAGGGCAGAATAGCCGCAAAAAATATATATAATGACATAAAAGGTTCTGGAAAAAATGTAAAAAATTCATCCGGGTCTGACAGAAAACATGATTTTGAAGGCAGCATTGGTACATCGATTATAAAAATATTTGATTTGCAGATTGGAAAAACAGGATTATCGTTTAAAGAGTCAAAGAAAATAAATAAAAATGCCGCCAAAATAGAGATACATTTTCTCTCTCATGCAGGCTATTATCCGGGAGCAGAAATGATTCACATGATTACGATTTTTGATAAAGCCACAGGAGAGATACTTGGATTTGAAGCTGTTGGGAAGGAAAGCGTGGATAAAAAAACGGATATCATGTCTGTTTCAATTTTTAATAAAACAGACATAAGGTCTCTTGCAAAATATGAACTTGCATACCACCCTTCAAGTGGTGCAGCAAAGGATTCAGTAAATATAATAGGAATGATAGCGGAAAATCTGTTTGAGGGAGAGGTAGAGTTCATTGATTGTGAAGATTTAAAAACAATTATCGAGGAAGAGAAATCAGTGAAAGATTACCAGATAGTCGATGTCCGAAATCCTGGTGAATTTAAATCAGGCCATATTGATGGAGCCAGGCTTATTCCTTTAAACACTTTAAGGGGAAGTCTTGGAGAACTCGAAAGAAATAAAAAGACAGTCGTTTACTGCAAAACAGGATACAGAGCTTATATTGCTTATAAGCTTCTTAAAAATAATGGATTTGCTGATGTAAAATGCCTGAATGGTTCTTACCTTAGCTGGAAGAGAGAGCAATATACTTAAATAATAATAATTATTAATAAATATTACTATAATAATAAATATTATTTTAAAACTTTATAAATATAATATTATAAATTTATTTTATATTTACTATTGATTTTTAAAATAATATCGATTATTATGTATAAATCATACTTGATTTGGTATATTTATAGAGTTCTTGATTAGTATAAATATTTAAAAATATTTGNNGTGATAGTTTTATTTTGTATTAATAATTAAAAGTTAATATTTTTTTAGAAGCTGTGAAGCTTTTCTTGAAGATGGACGCTTAGAGGAAAGTGGAGCAAGTAGCGTAACCGACTAAAACGAGCATTGTTTTAAGTCGGTTTTTTGTTTTTCCTGGTGCAAATTTTTTAAATTTATAAACAGAGCACTGAAACGGTTTTAAAAAATCTAAATATAAATTTAAAAAATGAAAACAAAAATAAAAATAATTATTTGGAAATATAAAAAAAAGGAGATTCA
>DBPS01000008.1:0-1205 GCA_002304935.1 Candidatus Humimicrobium oleiphilum
GCTGAGAATTGCAAACCTTATAGGGCTTACAATAAATAAAGATGCCACAAAGGTAGAATTTGATTTGCATAAAATAATCCCCAAAGGGAAATGGACTGATTTTTCACATAAAATAGTTGAACATGGAAGAACTATATGCATTGCACGAAGGCCCAAATGCGATATCTGTCCGATAAATGAATTCTGCAGGTACTATAAGGATAGCGCAGAAATATAAAAGATAGCTCTGAAACATAAGAAGACAATTCAGAAGCATGAATATTGCTCAGAAACATAATTGTTTTACTGGCTGTTAAAAAAATAATCCTGATGCTTGATTTTTTAGTAAGCAGCCTGGCTGAAATATTTTATTGATGAGAATGGTCATGAGCATCCCTGAAATTATACCTGTGCGGCTTACACTCCATTGTCTCAAACTGAATTGTGGAATGTCCGATATTATAATCGTGTATAAGTATCTCGTTTATTTTTTCAAGTATCGGATTACATTGTGAAATTGAGATATCGTCCCCGACTACGGCATGTGCGGTAATATAATTCATATCATCTGTAATCACCCATATATGTATATCATGCAGACTTTTCAGTTCCGGAATCTGTGAAGTCAGCTCATCAGTCATTTTCTTTGTGTCTATGCCTTTTGGTGTTGTCTCCATCAGTATTCTTGTGCTGTCCCTTATAAGAAGAAAAGCCCAGTACAGAATTGCTATGCATATAAGTATTGAAAATATGGGATCTATCAGATAAAAATCCGTAAAATAGATTATTATTGCACCTATTACTATTGCGACTGATGAGGCAGTATCTCCTATCATATGGACAAAGGCGCTTCTTACATTTATGCTTTTTTTGCTTGCACCGGAAAGAATTACTGCAGAAGCTATGTTGGCAGCAAGTCCGATTATGGAAATTATTATCATTTCCATAACATTTATTTTACTGGGGCTGATTATTCTTTTTACTGCTTCCCACACTATAAAACCTGTCACCACCAGCAGAGCTATTCCGTTAAGAAGTGCTGCAAGTATCTCAGCCCTGTAAAAACCAAAACTTTTTTCCTGTGTCGGTTTTCTTGAAGCAAACATTATGGCAAAAAAACTGACAAGAAGTGCAAACGAGTGTGTAAACATATGGCCTGCATCACTAATAAGCGCCAGGCTTTTTGAAAAAAATCCTCCCACTATTTCAACGATCATTACAACAGC
>DBPS01000008.1:1243-3273 GCA_002304935.1 Candidatus Humimicrobium oleiphilum
GTGTGTTTTACGCCCTTTTCAGATTTAAGCCTGGACTCAAGTTGTTTCAGCTCTTCAATATTGCCTCTTACTGCAATCATTTCCATACAGTTATTGTGGTCAAAATGAATGTGCTGGCTTGCAATTATTATTTTCTGGTAATCATGCTGGATTGAAATAAGATTCTGCACAAGTTCTCTTTTGTGGTGATCATAAACTATTATGATAGCACCGGCAGCTTCCCTTTCTTTACTGTCCCATTCTTCCCTGACAAGCTTTTCCCTTATAAGATCCCTTATCGCTTCCGAGCGGTTCATATAATTATTTTCTTTTATAAGGCGGTCAAATTCCTTTAAAAGTTTTTCTTCTATAGAAACACCGAATCTGATTACTTTGTCCATAAAATTTTATTTTTTTAATATTGCAAACAAGCTTATATGATTTTTTACGTCAAAAGGTGTTTTGCCATCATTGCCCACAAGCCTGATTTTTTTAAATCCGCAGTTCTGGGCAATTTTTAAAAATATACGTTTTTTCAGTGTACACATCAGAGACTGGCTGACATCAAATAATTCGATTTCATTATTTTCATTTAAAATTGTTACCAGGAAATCTGTCCTTGTTTTTATTTTCCCATATTCAAAGTGCCTGTGAAATATATATTTTTTATTATTCATTATTAGTATTTTCGGGGCATAATATCTGTTATTTTCCATAACTGATTTTTCAAAATTAATGAACTGAAAAACAGCTATGCCGTTTTTTGGAAGTTTCTTGTAAGTAGCTTTTAGTGCTGCCTTGACATTTTTCCTGGTTTCAAGCAGTGAAATCGTATTGCCAAGACAGGTGATTGCATTTATATCGCCTTTTATGAGTCTTTCAATATCACTGAAACCGCCTCTTTTTACGGTCACGTTTGGAGATCTGACAACATTAGATATTGCATAATCAATCATTTCCTGCGAGGGGTCGATTGCCAATACTTTTTCTGCCATTTCTGCAAAAAGTTCTGCATGCCTTCCGGTCCCGCATCCGATATCAAGAACAGTTTTTACACTGTTTTCAGCAAAAATACTGGCAAAAAAATCTTTTTCCTGCCTGAACCTGTTTTCCCAGTTTATCTGTTTGTCATAAAGCTCTGGTGTGAATTTAAAATTAACTTTATTCTGCATATAGACCAAAAATCTTTCAAGCAAATAATCGTATTAATAATCAGATAATAAATATCTTAACAGTTAATCATTTTAACATCATTTTACAAGTTAATAATATTTTTAAAAAGATTTTTAAGCAATGCAGTATGGTCCGAGTTTTATCGACTTCATCTTTTCCATGAATTCCCTGTTTATTTTAGCCCACTGTTTCTGAACCATATTTGACTTTATGACAATAAGTCCGTTAATCATATTCTTTTCAAGAGCGAAACTTAGGGCTCTGTAATAAGAATAAATGGTGGAAAGTACGTCTATGGATACTTTTGCCTGAAGATCCCAGGGAGCTATAAGGTTTGGCTGATGCACTACATGGTGACCGTCATAAAGATACCAGTTTTCAGGACCGTCAAAAATAATCCTTCCCTGTTTCTTTAAATCATCATATATTTCTGTTCCTGGGAAAGGAGTAAGGATCAGAACCTGGACTGTATCGATTTTATTTTCTATTATAAAGCTCATGGTTTTTTTAATTGAATCTATATCATCGTTCTCCGAGCCTAGCACAAACATTCCATGTATGCCTATTCCGTACCTGTGAAATATATTTATAGCTTTGCGGATTTCTTCAACGCTCTGGTTTTTATTGTATTCTTCAAGAGTTTTGGGATTTACTGATTCTATTCCTGCCATTATCCGTTTGCAGCCTGTTTTTGCCATAAGTCCAACAAGCTCTTCATCTTCAGAGAGATCGAGACGCTCCTGTGAAAACCATGTAGGCATTTTTATTTTTTCTTCAAGTATCCTGTTTAAAAGTTTTTTTATCCTTGATTTGTTTGCAGAAAAATTGTCATCATAAAAAAAGATTCTTTTTGCTTTTGTTCCTTTGAATACATCTAT
>DBPS01000004.1:0-45467 GCA_002304935.1 Candidatus Humimicrobium oleiphilum
ATTTCTCCCAAAAGCAATATACAAGCCTGCCCAAGTGCTACAATACCAAGAAATGCAAATTCCCTTGCCTGTGACCTGATATTGTAAGCTGTCATAAAATAAGGAGAGAAAATAGATGCTATTATGATAAGAAAAAGGAATACAAGAAATATATTTGTCATCTTGTTTTTTCTTATCGCATTAAAAAATAGTTTAGCTTTTGAAGGTTCCCCCATAATTAATACTTCTCCTTTTATCTATAATTATTTTTTGCTTAAACCAAGAATGGAATGCATGATATCTTTAATCTCAATTTTGCTTGTCTCAAACTCTTCCACTTTTCTTCCCTTATAAATAGCTATTATCCTGTTTGCACATTTAAAAAGTTCTTCAAGCTCAGAAGAGATTACAATTATCGAAACACCATTATCAGCAAGTTTCTTCATGAGTTTGTATATTTCAAGCTTGGCACCGACATCGATACCTTTGGTAGGCTCGTCAAAAATAATTATTTTCGGTTGGCCTAGCATCGAACGCCCGATTATTACTTTTTGCTGATTCCCGCCACTCAAAAATTGTATTTCCTTATTTAAGGATGGTGTTTTAATGTCATAATCTTTTACAACCTTGTTTGCAATTGTTGTTTCTTTTTTAGCTGCAAAGGTAAACTCACCAATAATCTGCTTGAGCAAAGGTAATGTAATATTTTCCTTGACGCTTAAAATTGAAAAAATTCCCTGAGTTCTTCTTTCTTCCGGCAGATATACTATACCGCTTTTAACTGACTTGCTGACATTGCCAAGCTTGTAATTTTTTCCATAAAGTCTTGCATTTCCTTTTGCAGCTGAAAGATATCCGTAAATAGTCTGGGCTATTTCTGAACGGCCTGCACCTACAAGGCCTGCAAAACCAAGTATTTCTCCCTTTTTAAGTTTAAAACTTACATCTGCAAATCTTTCACCGGATAAATTCTCTATTTCTAAAACCGTTTCATCAGAAATTTTTTCGGGATAAAATGTCATTGTAAGATCAATATCCCTACCGGTCATCTGCTGCATTACCTTCTGTATGTTTGTATCTCCTATTTTTGAATAAGCTACTTTTTCACCATTGCTTAAAACCGTAATTTCATCCCCGATTGTAAAAATTTCTTCTATCTTATGGGAAACAAAAATAACTGCTTTATTATCTGCTTTTAATTCATGAATAACTTTGAACAGTCTGTCAACATCCTGAAGGCCCAGGCTGGTGGTAGGTTCATCAAGCATCACTATTTCCGATTCCTGGAATACTATAGCTCTTGCAATCTGGAGAAGTTGCTGTTCGGAAACAGAAATATCCTCAACAATATCATGGGGTTTGGCAGTTATGTGAAACTTCTCAAGAAAGGGTACAGCTCTTTTATTTAAATCTCTGTTGTTTACAAACATGCTTTTCGAACCGGATTTTGCAAAAGGCATAAATAGGTTCTCTGCAACAGTCATACTCCTGAACAGGTCCAGTTCCTGGGGGACATAAGCAACTTTCAGATACGCTCTTTTATCTTTTACAGCATCTACGCCATCAATATAGACTTTTCCTTCATCAGGAACACGCAAACCTGTTAATATTCTTGCTATCGTACTTTTTCCGGCACCATTTTCACCCATAAGACAATGTACTTTGCCTTTTTCAAAATCAATACTTACATTTTTTAAGGCAACTACACCGGGGTATACTTTAGTTATATTTTCCAGCACCAATACTTTTTGGTTTTCCATCTTAAAATCTTTCTTTGTAAATTTATAAATTTACTTTTTGCCAATAAACATATTTAAAAATAATATGCTTATTTATATAACTTTTACTCTATAGTCGATAATTTTTCAATAAATTATTTATTTCTATTTTCAATCAAACACAATAAAACTTGAAACTTTTAAATTCTTTGAAGCTGGGAGTGCCTTATGGCATCCCAGCTTCAGTATATTCATTTTTTATTATTTATATATATCAGTGATTTTTTAATAACCCCGATACACTGTCTTCTATGTATTTTTAATATCTTATATTTACATAAATACATATCAAAGACTTATAAATAACTATCCGGTTGTTGTAAATCTGTTAAGGTATTCATCAACATTGGTCTGATCTATATAAGCAACACCCATGTCAACCATCTTAGGAATTGGAACTCCAAGATAGTTCATGTAATGAAGCATTACAGAATAGCTACCCTGCATATCAGGATAAATATATACTGTTGACTCAAGAACGCCTTCTTTTACAAGATCAAGGATTGATGTCATTTCACCAATACCAACAACCTTGATTTCTCCAACTTTTCCTGCTTCTTTGATAGCCTGGCCAATACCTACAGGACCAGCAGCGTCACACATAATATATCCGTCTAGATCTGGGTTAGCGGCGATTGTAGCAGCTGCCTGCTGTCTTGCTGTTTCCATATCATCATTATCAACTCCGCCTTCAATTAATTCAATGTTAGGATATCTTTCTGGAATTAGTTTTTTGAACAGGTCGTATCTTTGTTTGTGGCTAGGAGCTGTAGGAAAGCCCTGCATAATAGCAACTTTGCCTTCTTCGCCAAGTAGGTCCATAAGCCTTGTTAGCTCATATTCAACCATATCAACGTCTGTTGCACAAACTGATGTCCAGTCATCAAATGGAGCAAGGTCAAATAATGTGATTAATGTTCCCTGTGCCTGGATTTCTTCAAATACTTGTGCGCTTCCGTCTACATCCAGAGGGTCGATGATTATACCATCAACCTGTTTAGCTGCAGCATTCTGAAGAATCATATTCTGCTCAGCAACGTCTGCTGATGCAGGAGCGATGTATTCTACTGTTACCTTTGTATTGGTATTTTCAGTAAGAAGATTAGCCATTTCCTGAGCACCAATGTTAACGATGTCAAACCATGGGTGCACTACTTTAGGAACAAGTGCTATTTTTAATTCTCCACCTGCTACAGGTGCTGCTGTTGTTTCAGCTGCTTCTCCAGCTGCTGTTGTTTCAGCTGCTTCTCCAGCTGCTGTTGTTTCTGTTTCTGCTGCTGTTGTACAACCTACTCCTACAAATCCCATTGTAGCTACTATACATACAGCAATAAAGGCTACGATTAGTTTTTTCATTATACCTCCCTTTATTTAATAAACTTATAAATCATTTATTATTTTTTTAATAAAAACAAACAACGGGTAACTAGAAAATTAAAAGCAAAAATCACCTCCCTATGCTTAACAAACCCTTTATTAAAAGAAACTACGAAAGATTAAAAAGCATTTTAATCAAAATAATGTAAAGCACCCAGTATTAAATACATATTCAAATTTTCAACAGAACAATTCATTGCACCGGTTATAGAGAAGCCTCTACATAAAAACTGAATACTGCACCATTCCATAAATCTTCTTCATATTCAATACTTGAAAAATCTTCTGAATAAAGTGTACCTTCTATCCTTATAACAGGATCAAATTTCTTGCAATTCAAAAGCTTTGCATTATTTTCATCTAAAAAAGATAATTGCAAAATCTGTCTGGAATGTACTATTTTTATTTTATATGATTCATATATTTCATATAATGAGTCGTTCAGATCCAGTTTTTCAATACCAGGACAATATTTTATATTTATATATCTTGTATCTATCAGCAAAGGTATATTATTTCCATATTTAACTCTTTTTATTTTTAATAACTTTTCCCCTTCTGATAGATTCAGTTTTTTATGATATTCGGTAAAATCGCTTATTATTTCTTTTTCAATAAGCTTTGATGAAGGCTCCAGAGATTGCTTCTTAATGTTTTCTGAAAAACTTATGACCTTTTTAAGGCTCCTTAAAATTTTCGTCTGAAGAATAAAAGAACCTTTTCCCTGTATGCTTTCAATCAGATTATCTCTTTTTAAAACATCCAGCGACTTTCGGGCTGTTGTGGAGGAAACATTATACCTGGTCATTATATCCTTTTCTGAATATATTTTCTCCCCATACTTAAGTGCGCCAGATTCAATATCCTTTTTGATATCTTCTGATATCTTTATATATTTTGGAAGATAATTTTTTACAATATCATCGTACATATTATTAAGTTAGTGCGTTAACATATGATAACAATAAGTTAGTGTTAGAATTTACTAGATTATTAATGAAATGTCAATGCATTATGAATATTTTTTAAATAAGTTTCTTTAAAAAATTTTCTTTTAGGGATTAATCCAGGCATAATAATCAGGAAGATTTTTTACCTTTTTGCGCAATAAGATCATTAAAAACTCTTACAGTCTCTTTTATGCTGTTATTCCACGAAAATACTTCTTCCACCCTTTTCTTGTTCTGCTTTCCCATGCCCCTGGCTTTCTCAATATTATTTAAAGCCCACAGCATCTTTTCTGCCAGATTTTCAATTTTGTCATCAGCTGCATATATTCCGTTTTCACCCAGAAATCTTCTATTATTCTTGGAATCAAAACAAACAACCGGAAGTCCGGCACCCATATAATTAATCACCTTGCCGCTTGCCTCGCCAGCTTTATCTATTTTTGGCTCAACTGCGACATCGCTTATATTCAGATAATCAGGCAGTTTAAAATAGTCAACCATTCCTGTCATATGAACGTTTTCTGATACTCCCATTTCCTCTATCTTTTTTTCAGTCTCTTCAACAGGGTAACCAATAATCAAAAAATGCGTGTCTTTTCTTTCTTTTAAAACAATTGGGATTGCCTCTACAAGATTCCAGATGCCTTTTGCAGCAAGCAATGCTCCGGTAAAGATAATAACAGGCGAATCTTCCGGGATACCCAGATTCAGTCTCAGGTCTTTCGGTGGAAGAGTGTTAAAAAAATCCGTATGGACACCATCAATTACTACACTTACCTTATCAGGACTGATCCTGAATCTTTCTTTTATAATATCTCCATTTGAAACAGAACTGCAGATAAAATGATCAGGCATTTTGCATATGAATTTTTCAAAATTATGAAAAAACCATTTTAAAGGTTTAATTTTTAGCCAGTTAAAAGTCCCGAGCTCAGAAGTAAGACTTCCCTGCACATCAAAGACAAGAGGTATCTTCCCAAAAGCAACCAGGTATTTTAAAAGACCGCCGACAAATGCTCCTTCATGCAGATGGCCATAAATTATATCTGGTTTTTCCTTAATATAAATTGATACTGCCTTAAAGAATAATAAGAAATCCATATAAAACTTATGAATTGAAGGACCGGCTTCAAGTTTTTTATACCAGGGGACTTTTACCATTCTCCTTATATCAAGACCCTTCAGGTCCCTGCCGTTATGATAGGTGCATATGATATTATAAAATCCGTTATTTTTAAGTGAATTGACTTCACCCAGAATTCTCATATGACATCCCCTGTCAGCAAAAAACGGGGTAGGGACTATATTGAGGACTTTTTTTACTTTTTCTTTATTGTCAGTCATAAAAAAACATTATTTATTAAAATTTTTTAAAAAACAAATTTAAATTAAATTATTATTTAAATATTAACAAACACAGCATGGTGAAATATATACAGAGATTATTCTAATTGTTTTTTTAAAAAAAAGAAGTTACTTATATATAAATATAAAAACCCCGGTTTATTCATTTCCCCTCCGAGGTTTTTATATGTAATCTATTAAATAGTAATTACTATTAATTAGTTTAGACAAAATTGATTATAAAAGCAATATAATTTAAAAATTTTTCAATCAGACGAGCAGTTCTTACAGATTCCCTCAAAAAGTACTCTGGTGTTTCGAACATCATAATTTAATTCGATCTCTTCAGGGACTTTAAAATTAAAAGGAACATTTTCTATATCATAAATGCTGCCGCATTTCTGGCAGATGAAATGATAGTGCTTCTGGGTATTTCCTTCGTATCGTCTGGTAGAAGAAAGGCCTTCTATGATTTCAGCAATACCTATATCATTAAAAAATGATAAGGTTCTGTAAACTGTATCAAAAGAAATGTCTGGAAAAGTTTTTCTTACTCTGTTATATAAAGTTTCTACATTGGGATGATCATAAGAATTTAGTAGTTCATTATATATTACAGTCCTTTGCGGAGTGACTTTCATCTTTTTTTCCCTGCATATTTTTTTAAAATCATGCATTAAATCATTTTTTTGTTTTAAATTCATCTTTTTAATATTTAAAAACCCGTTTGTTAATTTTTAACATTATATATTATTATATTATTAATACAAATCATTAAACACTTTAATTATCTATTTTTAATCAAGTTTTCAGTTGATGATGCTGTAATTACTTTTTCTTCAAATTAAAGATATAACCTCCTCTCTGATTTCCTATAAGCGAAGAAGTTATAAATGAATTCGGATCTATTTTTAAGACTATTTTGTTTAGCCTGTCAATGCAATTATTTCTGCATACTACATTTATTATCCTGATATTACCGTCTTTACCGAATCCAGAATAACTTGTCGCACCGAATCCTTCACTTCTGAGAGTAGATTCTATTTCTTCCGATTTATATTTTGATATTACATTCGTGCTTAAAAGATCTTTGGAGAGTTTGTCAGAAATAAACATCCCCACAATTGTCCCTATTGCAAAACCCGCCCCATATGCAAAAATACCATAGATATTGTTATCAATATCCTGTATAACTCTTGCAATAATGGTAACAAAAATAGTTACTTCTACAAATCCTACAATTGCCGCTATTGCTTTTTTTCTTCTGACAATGAAATTTATCCTTACCGTTCCTAACGAAACATCGATAATTCTTCCAAAAAAAATCATTAATGACCAAAATAATATATTCATATATTTTTCAGTCTCTCCTTTTCACTTAATATTTTTCCTGAATCATCAATTAAAACACATGCACCTTTTATAAAACCGGTCACAATTTTTCCTTTGGCCGCCGGTACTCCTTTAAGATGAGGGGCATCCAGAATGCCTTTTCTGATAGCTTTCCCTATTATCTCAGGTTCAGCAAGAGGATCCTCAAATTTTTTATCACAATCAAGTTTTTTTATATAGCTTAATATTTCACCTGCATCATTAATCAATGCTTTTTTTCTTGCGGTTATATTTCCATCAATTGACATCTCCGGAGAACCTTCAAGAATATTCTCTATCACTCTTGAAACAATAAGGCAACTCTCGATAATATCATCCGGTTTTGCAGCATATTCCGATTCGCATGCAGCGACCACATGTACTATCTGTGGTTTTATCTGCATCTGCAGATAAGTGGAAGACGCAAGCTGTCCTTTGTTTTTAAATAAGTTGTTTGTCATGCTGAAAAGTCCTGTCCTTGTTTCACGAAAGGAATTAAAAGAATCATCATGTAGTGATTCAATAAGTTCGATTTTCGCTAGCATTTTTGCAAGGTCCATGCTGAAGTCAGTTTCAGGCGGAGTATTGAACATATACTGGGCAATATAATTTTCAACTCCCATTTTTTTCGCATTATAAGCAGCAAGATAAGCTGTAGCAACTGCAATTGAATCGGAAGCATATCTCAGGCTCCAGTGATGTGATTCATTTACTTCAACAGGGATCTTTCTTTCAGCATGCCATCTCATTACTTCCTGATTCTCTTTAATTGCATTTTCAAGTTTTCTCACGCTTCTGTTATCCAGTTCGTTATACCAGCATAAAGGAACAGCACACCATGCATTTTCAATCGTTTCATGAAGCACCTGTGCAAATCTGATAATATCATTGGTACCGCTATAACACCTCATGATAGGAAAATTACCAGTCTTTGCCGCTTTCCGGAGTTTTATCAAATCATCATTACTTCTTATCGGTACGCCGCCAGCTCCGTTAAGATTTTCTTTCATCTTTTCAGGATGAAAGAAAAATTCCTGGGTATTCTGATCAGGGCCAAGTGATACGACATCGAGAACTCCGCTTTCGGCGATTTGCTTTATTCCTTTTACTGTTTCATCAAAATCCGGTCGGCCGTAATGATGCCTTAATAAAGGAAAGGGTTCTTTATATTCTATTCTCTCTAATAAAAGCTGGGGGGGTATATTTTCCTTGTAATTTTCAAATTTATGTCCTTTTAAAAAATCCGAGACTTCTTTCCGGCTTTCCCCTCCGGTAAAGATTTTGGAGAAATTCTTGCTTATCCCTGCTTTATCAAGAGCATCTCTTACAGATTTTGTAGTACCCAGAACCAGAATTATTTTTTCATTATCTATCTTGTTTTTCAATTTTTTAAGAAGTTCTTTAAAAGCGATAATGGCACTTTCAGGTGATAACCTGTAACTGATTCCAAGAATGTCAGGAGCAAATTCATTTACTTTTAAAATGAGATTATCTATTTCAAGAGCAGAACCGGCAAAACCGATAGTAAATCCTTCATCCCTTGCAGTCTGTAAAAATTTCAGTATTCCTGCAACATGGACACATCCTGCAACTGATGCCCCAAGTATTCTTAAATCTTTCTTCATTTTTTTAATTCCCCTTCAATAAAAATATTTCTTATCTGCTCAAGACCCAGGTTTTCAAGTCCAAGCCTTTTAAGATTTCTTCCGGATTGCCTGAAATCCACTTTAAAAATAATGTTTGCCATATCTATCAGGGAATCTGTAGCTTTTGTTTTAACTCCGAATATTTTCCCAAACTCTGAAATAGGTACAAGACTCATGGGAACGTCTTCAGTAATATATCTGTTATTGATGGTTTTTGGTGCATCTATTCCTGCATATCCCGGATTATTGTGAATTGCGTCAAACAGATTATCTTCAAATATATTATATGCCATTGATAGCCAGTCAAGGGCTGTCATGACATTTTTACATTTTAATGCATGAGCGACTCCTACTCTTTCCCTGTCAACTGCTTCAAGTATTTTAGCTACTGACTGAGTTACTCCTTCAATATAAAACTGGAAATTCCCATAAGTCGCTTCTATGCGGCTGGCATTCAGTATTGTTATTGCCGGATGAAAAACCGCTCCTATATTATTAAAGCTTGTTTCGATTACACTTGTTGCTGATATAAATTCAGGGAAGGCTTCATTAATAAGATCTATTACTGCATCGGTTTTTATTGCAGGTATTGCTCCGACAGGAATTGCCTGTTTTATCCTGAATATTTTAACCGAAGCAGGTCCCATACCCCTGCTTGCATAAATAAAAGTCTGAGCCTCTGCAATAGTTACTTTATTGTAATTACCTCTCTCTTTAAGGATATTCAGGAATTCAAGTGCGCCTGCAGTCCTTCCTGGATTAAGTATTACTGTCTGTCCATCCTTTAGATAAGGAGCACACCTTTCCGCGATTGCTCCGTGTGCAAAAGCAGGGACTACAACCATTATTACATCTGTGTCTTTAATAACCTCCTCGATATTATCAGAGACATACTCCAATCGTCCGAATCCATTGACTTCCCCCTCGATTTCTATTCCATGCATTTTTACAATGGGTTCTATTTTTGAATAAGTCCTGTTATACAACTTGACAGGAAACCCTTTTATTGCCAGATGGGCAGCCATCGCTTTGCCGCCATGACCCGCCCCCACAACTGCAAATTTTATTTTTTCCATATTATTTCCTTAAATCTCTGAGTTTATAATTTTATTTGTTTTAAAATAATTTTAATCTTAACAGCTTCAGCTTAATCAGGTATATACGTTCTCAAAAACAGCTTAATCTTATGAGGTTTGTTTTTATGATAGCATATTATGTTTTAATTTATTAAGTAATTTTATTTCTGTCTTCCTACTGCTTGTAAACCAAAAAATAATCATAAGTTTTTTTACTTATAATTTTATTAATAACCTTATATAATATTTTTTAATCCAAACGGATTTTATTAGTTGTTTGTCTGAGAATATTTTCTAAATTTATTTTTTATTCCTTTTTCATGGATAACGCCGTTTTATGAAACATCATTTTTGTAAAACAAATAAAATGATTAGGGTGATTTTATGAAAAATACTTTCAAACAGGTTGAAATCCTTCTTGCAGAAGATAGTACAAATAATGCAGAACTTACCATAAGAACACTAAAAAAACATCATCTGGCAAATGACCTGTGGTTTATCCCTGCAAATAAATCTGGAGCAAATTGAGAGACAAGTTAAAAATAATTTTAATTGAAGACAATAAGTATGATGCTGAGCTGATATCAAAAGAAATAAAAAAAATCAGTAAAAAAACTGAGATTAAAATAACTTGTAATTTTGCTGAATTCCAGATAATTTTTACTGACTTTTCCCCTGACCTTGTACTTTCTGACTATACAATGTCAGGATTTACAGGAATTGATGTAATTAAATTTGTAAAAAAGATATCAAAAAATACTCCCGTAATAATAATTACCGGTTCAATAAACGAAGAGACTGCTGCGTTCTGTATAAAAACAGGGGCAGACGACTACATATTAAAGGATCATATAATACATCTTGGTCCTTCAATAAAGCAATCGATAAAAAACAAGAAAATAAATCTTGCAAAAATCAAAATCGAGGAAGATCTGAGAAAATCAGAAAAGAATCTTCAGCAAACAGTCGGGGAACTGGAAAAGACTCTTGAAGAAATAATAGTTACAATCGCAAGAATAGTGGAAATGAAGGATCCTTATGTAGCCGGTCACCAGCAGAGAGTATCAGAACTTGCGGCAGAAATAGCTTCCGTGCTTAAAATACCAGACAAACAGATCTATTATATAAAGCTTGCCAGTCTTGTGCATGACGTAGGCAAGATAAATATTCCCTCTTCCATTCTGAATAAACCTGGAAAACTTACGGACATAGAATTCGAATTAATAAAAACTCATTCCCAGCTTGGATATGAGATAATGAAAAAAGTCCACTTCCCATGGCCTATTGCAAAAATCATACTTCAGCATCATGAAAGAGTAAACGGTTCCGGATATCCCTCTGGGCTGAAAGATAATGATATTCTTCCTGAATCCAAAATATGTGCAGTTGCAGATGTTGTAGAAGCAATGGCATCTTACAGACCTTACAGACCTGCAATAGGAATAGTGAAAGCGCTTGATGAGATAAGCTCAAAAGCCGGCATACTTTATGATAAAGAGGTAGCTGACGCCTGTGTTTACCTGTTTAATAATAAAAAATATAAACTGGCAGAAATCCGGGAAAATACATAGATTTATCAGTTATTCTGTCAGCACCCATTTTTCAGCATATAAATCAATTATATCTTTTTCTTTTAAGAATCTTGTAAGTTCTGAAAAAGAAGAATAGGAAACTTCAAAATAATTTCCGCCTCTTCTGCTGTTATTGGGTTTTATTAAATAAAGATTTTCTTTTGCTCTTGTAAGAGCAACATACAAAAGCCTTCTCTCTTCTTCCAACTCTTCGTGACTGCCCATAGACATTGTACTTGGCATATAACCGTCAACCAGATAAATAACAAAAACAGTATGCCATTCAAGCCCTTTTGCAGAATGTATCGTTGAAAGAGTCAGATTGTCTTCATCTTCATTTTCAGGTGAAGCTCCTATCTGTGATTCTTTTACAGGCTCGATTGTAAAATCAGAAAGAAAGTCACCAAGCCTCTTATATCTTTGTGAAATATAAAAAAGGGATTCGATATCCTTTTCCCTTTTATTGTAATCATCATATCTGTCTTTAAAGATGGGATTATAGTAATCAGAAATTATCTTAAGCCGGTCATAAGGCAATAAATTTTTTTGCTGCAGGGCATTCAGCATCTTATATAATTTATAAAGCCCGATGCAGTACTTTTTTTTATATACTATTCTGCCCTTTGCAGGTACATTTTGTTTTTCATTGATATCAATATAATTATTTTCAGAAAAATAATTATATAAATCATTTTTCCCCATGTTCGTATTTTCACAGACAATTTCCTTAAGAAAATCAAAATTTCCTGTATCTGCAGGTATTCTGCTGATTATATCAGATGCAGTCTTCTCTCCTATCCCCTCCAGAAGCTGCAGTACCCTGAACCAGCTTATTGAATCTGAAGAATTATAATTTATCTTAAGATAGGCAATCAGATCTTTGACATGAGAAGCTTCAGCAAATTTGACACCTCCATATTTTATAAAAGGTATATCAGCTGCACCAAGTTCGATTTCAAGGTCATCTGAATGCCATGCATTTCTGAATAAAACTGCCATATCTTTTAATTCAATCCCTTCTTCCCTTAATTCAAGAACCCTCTGTACTATAAATTTTGATTGTATATTAGGGCTCTGGGTTTCAATATACGCAGGTTTATTTATGCTTTCTTTTTTAGTAAATAATTTTTTTGAAAATTTTTCTTTTGAATTTTCAATTATTGTATTTGTCAGATCAAGAATAGGCTGGGTACTTCTGTAATTCTGCTCAAGAGTAATTATCTTACAGTCGGAAAAGACTTTTGGAAAATCCATGATGTTCCTGAAGTTTGCACCACGGAATGAATAAATACTCTGTGAGTCATCGCCGACAACCATTATATTTTTATGGCAGTCAGACAGCAGGTAAGCAATATTTGCCTGTATCTTGTTTGTGTCCTGAAATTCATCAACCATAATATATCTGTAATAAGAAGATATTTTTTTTCTTATCTCATCATTGTCCCTGAGAAGCTTCTCTGTATATAGCAGCAAATCATCATAATCCATTATCTGCTTCTCTTTTTTATAAGACTGATATTCTAACTGAATCAGTTTTATTTCCTCAGCCCACTGTGAAAAATGCGGATAATCCGTATTTAAAATTTCATTTATATCAGTATTTTTATTGATCGATTTACTTATGACGCCGGCAATTGTTGATTTTAAGGGAAATCTTTTGTCAGTTTTATTATAGCCAAGCCTGGATCTTATTATTCCTACCGCACTTTCCGAATCACTGTCATCAAGTATTGTGAAATTTTCCTGAAAACCAGCAAATTTTGAATATTTTCTTAAAAGCATATTTGAAAAAGAATGAAAAGTCCCTCCTGCTACTTTTCCACATCTGTCATCAAGCAGCACACTTGCTCTTTTTAGCATATTTTCTGCTGCCTTTCTGGTAAAAGTAAGTAAAAGTATATTTTCGGGTTTTATATTCTCTTCAACAAGCCTGGCAACTCTGTAAATAAGGGTTTTGGTTTTTCCGGTACCGGCACCAGCTATGACAAGAACCGGTCCTTCAGTAAATTCTACAGCTTCCAATTGCCTGGGATTAAGCTCTTTGGCATAATCAATCAGGTAATTATCTTTTTTTAATGTTTTAAAACCTTTAAGTTTATATTCTCTCATTCAAGGGCAAAAAAATTTATATATTTCATTTATATTTTTGCAATAATTTTAAAAATATCTTCACTATCCTTACGGAGTCTGGCACCATACTGTCCGATGACTTTGGAAGCCAGCTCTGCCCCCATTAATCCACAGACATCCAGATCCCTGCCGGAAAGATAGCCATGTAAAAATCCCGCTGCATACATATCGCCCGCTCCTGTGGTATCGACAAGCTTTAATGGTTTACGGGCTTTTACTTTTACTATTTCTTTTTGCCTGACAATCACAGACCCTCTTTCAGCACAAGTGATTGCAAATACATTTTTATATTCCCTGCATCGCAATATTGCTTTTTTCAAATCAGGAGTTTTAAAAATAGAAATTATCTCACTTTCATTGGCAAAAACTATATCTGTTCCATTGTCAATAAGATTTAGAAATTCTTCTCTGTGTCTTTCCACACAAAAACTATCAGATAATGATAAAGACACCTGGCATCCGGATTCTTTTGCAATTTTTATTGACTTGATAATAGCTTCTTTTGCTATCTTTCTGTCCCATAAGTATCCTTCTATATACAGCATTCTTGAACTTTCAATGATATCCTGGTCTATGTCTTTTTCTTCCAGGTTACCTGAAGCACCGAGCGACGTACACATTGTCCTCTGGGCATCGGGAGTGACCAGGATTATGCATTTTGCTGTAGGTAGCTCATCGGAATATTTGCCGGTTCTGCACTGCACTCCGTATAATGAAAGACTTTTATTAAAAGTGCTTCCAAGGACATCATCCTTAACCTTACCAATAAAAGCAACCCTGTTTTTAAGATAGGCAAGCCCGGCTATTGTATTCGCTGCAGAACCTCCTGACACCTCTTCTTTACTATCTATTCTGGAATATAGTTTTTCTGCCGATATTTCATCAACAAGAGTCATTGATCCTTTGACAAGGTCAAAATCTTCAAGAAAAGAATCTTCGACGCTTGCAAGCACATCTACTATTGCATTCCCTATTCCTGTTACATCGATTATTTTCTTTTTCATCTTAAAATCATTATCCCGATTTCTTATTTTCTATATTAGTTTACAATCAATTTTAAATAATTTTGTTTTTTATTAAAACCAGATTAAACATTATAACCGAAATCATTAATTATTAAGAATTAAAATTAATCAAACAGTTGACAGCTTTCAGAAAATAATTAAAATTATAATACCTGAAACGTTTCAAAGATATTTGAATTATTATAGTAGCCGAAGTTTTCCAAAAAATTAATATTAATTACAATAAACTATTTTATTAAAAAAAATGGTAACAATAAAAGACATAGCCAGAAAATCCGGAGTCTCCGTCGGTACTGTTTCAAATGTAATAAATAACCTTGAAAGTGTAAAAATCAAAAATAAAGAAAAAGTACTGGAAGTGATTAATTCTCTTGGCTACAGACCTAACAAAATAGCGGCAAGTCTTTCAAAGAAAAAAACAATGAATGTGGGTCTTATAGTTCCTGATGTGTCCAGCCCTTTTTATTCAGATCTAATAAAAGGTATCTCTGATGCTCTTGAAATAAATGGTTATAATATCTTTTTGTGCGAATCAAATAATAATATACAAAAAGAAGAAAAGATAATAAGGGATCTTTTATCAATGTGGATAGATGGAATTATACTTATCCCTGTTTATTCCAAAAAACGAAATCTGCATTTTTTGGAAAATATTGAAATACCTGTCGTTCTTGTCAATAGAGAAATCGAAGGGATAAAAAAAGATATTGTTATTTTTGATAATTTTGGAGGTGCCTTTGAAGCAACTCAGTTTTTAATTAAAAATAATCATAAAAAAATCCCCATACTCGGCGGACCTGAATTATCCAAATCCTTTGAAGAAAGATTCCAGGGCTGGAAGGAAGCAATGGAAGAAAATAATCTCTATAAAGATAATCTTATCTTCAGGGGAGATTTTTCTGTAGAAGCAGGACATAAAATGATGCTTGAGGCTTTAAACAAAGCAGATGGTATAGATGCGGTCTTTGCTTCAAGCGATCTTATAGCCCTGGGGGCTTTAAGTGCAATTGATGAATATAACCTGAAAGTTCCGGACGACATTTCAGTAATGGGTTTTGGAGACATATATTTAAGTAAATTTCTAAAACCTTCTCTTACTACAATAAGAAGGCCTTTTTATAATATAGGGAAAACAGCTGTATCATTGCTTCTTGACAGAATATCAGGCAATACCCAGAAAAAAATTACCAAGTTTATAATTAAAGGTAAACTTGAAATAAGGGATTCCGTTAAAATACCGGACCAGCCGGAGTAAAAGTCATTCACTTAGCTATTAAATACAAAAGGAGAATCAATGTCTGCAATAAAAACCATAACCGCAGAGCAGTTGCTGGAAAAAATCAATAAAAATGAAAAATTCAAGCTTGTTGATGTATTACTTCCATCATCTTATAAAAAATGGCATATACCTTCTTCAATAAATATACAGATTGATGATATTGAAAAGAAAGCTTCAGAATATCTGGATTTAAAGGATGAAATAGTCGTTTATTGTGCAAGTTCTGAATGTCAGTCCTCGACCATAGCCGCAAGAAAACTAACCGAACTTGGATATACCGATGTTACGGATTATAAAGGTGGCAAAAGAGAGTGGGATGAAAAGAATTTTCCAAAAGAATATTAAAAATAGTATAAATAATCACAAACAATCATACCTTGAGATTTTCAGCGACAAATTCCATCATTGATTTTACTTTAATATCCATTCCATATTTTTCGTTTAAAGAATCAAGCTGCAATCTGCAGTTTTCGCAGGGACTTATTATGATTCTTGCCTCTGTTTCTTTTATCTGATTTGCTTTGATTTCTCCTGTTTTTATGCGGAACTCATCCATTTCAGGTATTGCAACCAGTCCTCCACCTCCGCCACAGCACCATGATTTTGTTCTATTGGGAGTAAGTTCCCTGAAATTATCAGTTATTGCATTAATAACATATCTAGGTTCCTCAAAAAAACCTCCGTTTCTGCCAACCTGGCATGGATCGTGATATGTGACTATTTCTGATGAAGGATTTTTATTTACTTCTATAAGACCATCTTTAATATACCTTGAAATCGAATCAATAAGAGCCGAAACTTTAAAAGGAGGTTTTTGCCCTGTCCAGGCTTCATAAAAGAAATTCATTACTCTATATGCATGTCCGCATTCAGTTATTATTACTTCTTTTACATTCAATCTTTTTGCTTCACTTACTATTCTGTCAGCAATGGTCTTTGCCTTTTGGGAATCGCCAAGAAAATATCCGTAATTAGCTGCTTCGAACATTGAAAGTGTCCAGTTTATTTTTGCTTTGTCAAATATGATAGCAGCAGGCAGAATGCTGTGCATGCCTGAAAGCGCAACATAAAGGACATCTGCATTTTTTTTGTCGATAGGAATCTGTGCATTTTTATCTTTTATTTTTTCTCTTATCTCCGGTTCGGATTCTTTTAACATTGTGACGAATATATCTTTAAAAAGCTCAATATTCTCACCCTTCATAATGGCTGCATCTGACAACTCCCTGAGTATCTGATTTTCCATCCCTGCTGATAAAAGTATGGCTTTTGCTACAGAGAGTATGTGAAGGGTATCTATGCTAAAGGGACAGTAATACATACATCTTCTGCAACCTGTACATGCATAGGTTACCTGATAAAGTTCACTTAACAGGAATTCATCGTCAATGTCTTTTGCCTCATAGATTTTGGGAAATAATTTCCCAAGAACAGAAAAATATTTTTTATAAAGCCTTCTTATCAGTTCTGCCCTGTATGCAGGAATATATTTTGGATCTCTGGTAACTTTATATTGATGGCATGCATCCCTGCAGATTGCACATCTTGCGCAAACATCAAGATAATAAAGAAGCTGCTTGTTGACTTTGTTTTTTAAGGTTTGAATCATTAATTCTTTTTTTTCAATATCAAGCATTATTCACTCCTGACCTTGTTGGCAAAAAAAGTACCGATTAAATGAACAAGTTTACTGAACGGGAAATAAATTACAAACAGGTTTACAAACAGAACATGCCATGAAAGAACCCATCTGGTCTGACTTTGTGCAAGAGCTTCATTGAATGCAGGTTTAAATCTCATAATGCTTTGAAAATATTCCCTGTAATCCTCAGTGTGTACCGCTCCAAAAAACCGCATATGGTCCCCAAGTCCGACTATTCCGGCCAGAAGGATTATCAGTATGAAATCTTCAGGAACAGAAATATCTTTATATGGTGAAGCAAATCTTCTGAAGAGGTAATATCCGAGTGCAATAAGCATTATTATACCCATTGTCCCCCCGCCTACCGCTCCAAGGGTATTCAGATTATCCTGACCTATTACATTTGAAACAAAAGTAAATTCTCTTACCAGCCTGAAGTGTCCGAAAAGAGCTACAAATAAAGCTGCATGAAAAAGCATTGCAAAAACCCACATCCATCTGTCTACTTCAAGCGTCTGGGGGAATATGAAAGAATCCCTGATGATTCTGAAAAATCTTACGAATCCGTTTCTGGGTTTGGGATAAATTCCAAGATTTATTTTCATTCTGGGACTTTTTGCCCAGACAATAATTTTGAATGTCATACCGGCAACAAAAACAATTACTGCCACATATACAAGAATGGCTACAATAAAAGAAAAAGGATCCATATTCATTTCAAAATTCCTTTAATTTTAAGATTAACTATAAAATTACTGATAAACCAGTATTATATATTCTATAATTTATTTCAGTCTCTTAATATAGAAAATTAAATCTTTTTCTACTTTTTCTGTTTTAAGCACTTCATTTCCTGTACTTTTTGCCCATGAAGGAATATCTGCCAGGCTTCCCGGATCTGTTGCCACAGCTTTTATGATTCCCCCGACAGGTACTTTTGTTATATTCTGGCTGACTCTGACCATTGGCAGCGGACAAAGAAGGCCTTTCAGGTCAAGCTCCATATCTGCTTTTATTTCTTCTGTCATAATCTTCTCCTTATTAATCGTATAATGGATATTTTTTATATATTAATGATAAATAAACAGTGAGCACTAAATGAATAGGGTAATCTGTGACTCAAGAGCTTCGGAAATAAAAAATCCCACTCCCACGCTATCTTCTGCTTCATCGATAAAATCTTTTTTATCGATCTCCATGACATCCATGCTCATCTGGCATGGGTACATCCTGACCCCTAATTCCAATGCAAGATTCCTGGATTCAACAATAGACATTACGCCTTTGGAGGCCATCATTTTGTTGAACATCCATCTTCCCAGGCCATAAAAATTAAACTTGCTGGGACCGGCTTTCCTGATATCGCCGCCATACATAAGTCCGACCATTCTTCCAAAAAATCCTTTGCCGGTTTTTACTGGTTTTTTGATTGCCCTCAGCCCCCAGAATGTAAAGAACATCGTAACATCCATATTGATTGCAGCTGCTCCGGAAGCAATAGAAAAAGCAGCTATAAGTTTGTCCATATCTCCGCTTAATACAACCATTGATAATTTCTTTTTTTTATCTTCCATTATTTCCCCCTGTTAACTATTGGTACTGATTTTTTTATTAAAATACATTAAAAAACAAAATTATCTTTTTGAGGAAGCTTCTTTAATTGTACGGGTTTTAAATTCAAGCACTTCTTCAAGGACTTCGCTCATAAGATCATATGCCTTCATGATCTTTGGATTGGAAATTGAATAATATGAGCTATTCCCCTGTTTTCTGAAATTAACAATACCTTTGTCTTTTAAAATAGACAGATGCTGTGAAATTGTTGCCTGGGATATTCCGGTGTGATCAACCAGCTCATTAACATTTAACTCTTTATCTTTCAGGGCAAAGAGTATAGCCTGTCTCCTGGGATTTGATATTGTTTTGCATAATTCAGAATGTAGCAGAAAGAATTCTTCATTATACATAAGGGCATCCTTGATAATTTGTTTAATTAATTAAAAAATCAAAAATATAATAATATTAGTATATTCTTATATTCTAATATTGCATTCCGGAAAGTCAAGAACTAATCCGAAAATATAAAACATAATAAATAGTAATTTTTATACGTTTTAACATTTGTAAGCATCAAATTAAAAATAATGATTTGGCTAAAAGCACATATTTTGGCTGAATAATATCAGGAAAGGATAAAAAAATTAAAATTAAAAATTTAAAATTAAGATTAAAGATAATTGTAGATTTATTAATGTTAATTGCCGGAGTAATCAATGCAATAAGCGGACTATTGTTATTGCTGGGTGTGGTTGCAGGACCCGGAAGATATAACGAAAGAATCCTATCGGTCACCGAACTAAGCAGTAAAGGAATTGCAAAACTAATTCATAATTATACCGGTATTATAATTATTTCACTTGTTTTCTTTCATCTTCTATTAAACTGGAAAACTATATTGTGTTATTTCAGAATGCTCTTTAAAAAATCAGGCAGAACAGGAAGTTTAATTTGTGAAAGCAATGATTCCGGAGATAATTAAAATTAATTGATTTTTTTATGGAATTTATAAATTATCCATAAGTTATTAATTTTCAATTATCCTGGAAAAATATTACTATATTGTGAATTAAATAATATTTGCTTCAACAATGTTTAGCTTAAAGTTCCTGTTTGCAGATGGAAGAAAAAGATAAAAAGAATTTAAAAAAATATATCAGAGAGTTCAGGTTACATCAGGATTCTGAAAGTTTTAAAAAAATATATGATTATTTTTTTGACAGAATTTACAGATATATATTTTTAAAAATTTACAATTCCCATGATGCCGAAGAGCTGGCAGGTGATGTAATGATTAAAATTTATAATAATCTTGCCAGAATAAGAGTTGACCCTGTAAGTTTTAATGCGTGGGTGTATAAAATTGCAGGTAATTGTGTTATTGATTTTTTCAGAAAAAACAAAAATACATTCAGGCAGAAATCTGTTGATGAAATGATGGAAAATAATGAGAATGTTTTTTCAGTCAGCGAAGATTCCATATTAAATGAAAGCCAGTATTTAAAAAAAGAACTTGGATTCAAAAATGAGGAATTATTGCTGAGAATTAATGATCTTCCTGAAAATCAAAAGAATATAGTGCTTTTAAAATTTGTTGAAGATCTTGACTACCCTTCCATTGCATCAATACTTGGCAAAAAGGAAAATGCTCTGAGGGCTCTTTTATTCAGAGCTTTGCAAAATTTAAAAGGTAGCTTTAAAAAAAATATTAAAGAAAATGAATAGTAGCAAAAACAAAAATGAACAAATCATAAAAAAAGTCCTTTCCCTTATGGATAAAGGACATGATATGGCTTTCTGCCTGAAAAAATATCCCGGATATTCATCGCAGATAAAAGAACATTTTGACTTTCTTGATAATTTTGAAAATCTAAAAGGGATAAGACCTGACTTTTCCAGAAAGCAGGAATTATTTTCCAGAATATTAAAAGAAAATCAGGCTTCTGATGTTATTGCCGAAAATAACGAAATGAAAAATGCTGCAAAAGAAAAAACAAAAGTTTTATCCGGAAAAGAGCTTGTGCTACCTGAAAAAATCAGAAAAAATTATCTTAAACCTGTGCTTGCTTTTTGCCTTTCCTTTGTATTTGTGTTGTTTGCTTTTACCGGAACAGTTTTTGCTTCGGAAAAAACATTGCCGGGAGAAATACTTTATCCTGTAAAAATAACAGCAGAAAAAATGCAGGCATTGTTATACCCCAAAGCACAAAAAGGCAGGCTCTATTATGATTTTTTAAATAAAAGAATCAGTGAAGCTGACAGACTTATTGAAAATGAAATAAATCCGGATGATGAGAATTTTATTTTCATTCTTGCCCAGATAGAAGAGCAGTATAATAACTGTAAAAGATACGGATATTTTATGGAAAATAATGACTCCGATATACTCGAACAGATGAGACAGATACGAAGGCATGGCATGAAATATCAAAATGGCGCAGATAATACTTCGGACAGCCAGGAAACAAAAGAATATAGCTCCGGTAATGAAACAGGAACAATGGATAGTACAGGAAATTGTATGGATGGATATGATAATCTTGGAAATGATAGGAACCAGAATAAAGAAACAAATAAAAAAGGAACCGGAAATAATGGAAAAAAATGATTTCGAAGAACTGGTTTTAAAAATAATAAAAGATATTCCGGAAAAATTCCGGGAACAGATGAAAAATATAGAGATACTGGTGGACTATGACAATACGACAACAGCATATGGCAAAGATAAAGATAATATCACCCTTGGCCTCTTCCAGGGAATTCCCAATACTGCCAAGCCGGGACACAATATAATTTTTCCAGACAAGATAACTATTTATAAGAAGTCGCTTGATGCAATAAGCAGAAATGATGATGAATTGAAAGCAAACCTGAAAACAGTCATTCTCCATGAAATAGGACATTACTTTGGTCTTAGTGAAGAACGATTAAAAGAACTTGACTGCTATTTTAAATAAGACCCTTTAAAACATCCTTTGAAAAAGCAAAGATATATTCAGTCATCCGAATAGAAAGAAATATTGACAATTGTTATATAATTATAAATATAATTAACTAAAATATTTTTCACTTTAAGTGAAAAATTAATTTCTTAAAATAAGAAAATTATTTTAGTTTTTTATTTATTTTTCTGATATAATAACTTTGTGCTGATAGAAACAGGCCTTGGCTTATACTAAGCTAAAAGGAGTTTTCTAAAGTATTCTCCTGTTTTTATGAGTACATTAATTAAATTAATAAATTTAGATTTAGGAGTTGAAAATATGGCAGAAGATAAAAATATAATAAATGAGGATAATAAGGAAAAGATAAAAATACCAAGTGAGCTTCCAATCCTTGCTTTAAAAAATAGTGTTGTGTTTCCTTATCTTGCGACTCCTCTGGCAGTGGGCAGAGATGTGTCCATCGGTGCAGTTAAAGCTGCATCTAAAGAGCACCAGATAATAGTAGTAGTTGCCCAGAGAGAGAAAGATAAAGAAACAATAAGCAAAGATGACCTATATGAAATTGGTACAGCATGTGTAATAAAACAGGTTGTCAATATATCGCCAAATGAAATCAAATGTGTGGTTGAAGGGCTCGCAAGAATAAGAATCAAGTATTTCACACAGGCTGAAGGTTTTTTCAGGGGAGCAATCGAAGTAATCGAGGAAGAAGTTTATGCCGAAGATGAAGAAATAAATAATCTTAATACAACCATAAGAATGCAGGTTGAAAAATTCATACAGCTGGGCATACCTCTTCCGACAGCTTTTGTTGTAGCTGCTACCAATATTTCAAAAATAGAAGTCCAGGCTGATTTATTTGCTTCTTATCTGCTGACAGAAATTGAGCAGAAGCAAAAAATCCTGGAGGAAATAAATGTAAAGGAAAGACTTAAAAGACTTACTGAATTTCTTTCGGAAGAATTGAAGAAATTTGAAGTCCAGAGCCAGATCAGAAATAAGGTTCAGGAAGAAGTAGGAAAAACCCAGAGAGATTTTTATCTCAAACAGCAGCTTAAGGCAATTAAAGAAGAGCTCGGGGAAGCTGATGAATCAGTTGCCCTTTCCAATGAACTTGAAAAGAAACTAAAAAAGAAAAAAATGCCTAAAGAAGCAAGAGAAAAGGTTGAAAAAGAAATTAAGAGACTGGAAGGCATGCCGAGTATGTCTCCTGAACATTCTTATGTAAGGACTTATGTGGAATGGATGCTTGACGTTCCATGGGCAGAAAAGACAAAAGACACTCTCGACATCAGGAAATCCAAAGAAATACTTGATGCTGACCATTATGATCTTGAAAAGGTAAAAGAGCATATACTTGATTATCTTGCAGTAAGAAAGCTTAAAGGTAAAACTACAAAAGGACCGATACTTTGCTTTGTAGGTCCTCCGGGTGTCGGAAAAACTTCGCTTGGTCAATCAATTGCGAAATCACTTGGGAGAAAATTCATAAGAATGTCAATTGGCGGAATCAGGGATGAAGCTGAAATAAGAGGACACAGGAGAACATACGTAGGAGCATTGCCCGGCAGAATAATACAGGGTCTTGCCCAGGTCGGAGTAAACAACCCGGTTTTTATGCTTGACGAAATAGATAAAGTCGGTGCAGATTACAGAGGGGATCCTTCTTCGGCACTTCTGGAAGTTCTGGACCCTGAACAGAATAATTCTTTCAGGGATCATTACCTTGAAATACCTTATGATCTTTCGAATGTAATGTTTATTGCTACTGCAAATATACTTGATACAATACATCCGGCTTTAAGGGACAGAATGGAAATACTTGAACTCCCAGGGTATAGCAGTGAAGAAAAAACCCATATAGCTGAAAAATTTCTGATTCCCAAACAGCTTGAAGAACAGGGAATATCAAAATATAATATACGATTTTCCAAAGATGCTGTACTGGCAGTAATTGAGGAATTTACAAGAGAAGCAGGCGTTCGAAATCTGGAAAGGGAGATTTCAAATATCTGCAAGAAGATAGCGAGGGAAATAGTTGAAAACAAAAAGTTCCCCAGACTGGTGACCAGAAAAAAAGTTTATGATTATCTGGGAGTTGCAAAAGTACAGCCAAATGAGATAGAAGATAAAAACAATATCGGGGTTGCAACAGGTCTTGCCTATACGCCTGTGGGCGGAGATATAATACTCATTGAATCGACTTATTATAAAGGTAAAGGCAGCATTATACTTACTGGTAATCTTGGGGATGTCATGCAGGAATCAGCAAAAGCAGCAATAAGTTATGTACACTCCAGGTCAAAAATTCTTGGAATAGATGATAATATATTTGCAAAATCTGATATGCATATCCATGTTCCAAGCGGAGCTATACCTAAAGACGGACCTTCCGCAGGAGTAGCAATAACTACTTCTGTAGTTTCAGCTTTGACCGGCATACCGGTTTTAAGAGAAGTAGGTATGACAGGAGAGATTACATTAAGAGGCAGGATCCTTCCCATAGGTGGATTAAAAGAAAAACTGCTTGCCGCCAAAAGAGCCGGCTTGAAGAAAGTAGTTCTTCCACTGAAAAATAAGAAAAACATTGAGGAAGTTCCTGAAGCTATAACAAAGGGACTTAATCTGGTTTTTGTTGATAATATTGATGAGCTTTTAAAGCATACTCTTGAAAAAAGCCCTTTCAGTAAAATACCGGCATCTACTGTAAAACAGAGTAGCGGAAGCAAGGTAAATATGGTTACAACTGCCTGAGAGCAGAAAACAAAATATTGCTTAAATACGGGGCAAATAAAAATATATAAAAAAAATATGATAAAAATCCAGTCTCTGGATTAACAGGGACTGGATTTTTTTTATTTATAGAAATTTATTAATGTTTAAAATGTCTTTTCCCTGTAAATACCATCGCTATTTTGTATTTGTTGCAAGCCTGTATTACTTCTTCATCTCTTACTGAACCGCCTGGCTGTATAATTGCAGCTAATTTATTTTCAGCAGCAATCTCTATCGCGTCGGTAAATGGGAAAAAAGCATCGGAAGCAATGACTGCTCCTTCACATTTTCCCTGTGATTTTTCGATTGCTATTCTGGTTGAATCAACCCGGCTCATCTGACCTGCGCCTACACCGATAGTAACTTCATCTTTTGTTATCAGGATTGCATTTGATTTGACATTCTTGACTACCTGCCACCCGAACAGAAGGTCTTTCCACTGGGACTGTGAAGGCTGGATATCTGTAACAACTTTCATTTCTTCCGTATTATCGACGCCCATGTCTGAGTCCTGGATTATAAGACCTCCGTCTACGCTTTTAATATCCGGATACATAACAGATCTGTCAGCATTTTTGATTCTGGCTATATATGACTTTAAATCAAAATTAATCTTTAAAACCCTTAAATTAGGTTTCTGGGAAAGCATCTCCAATGCTTTCTCTTCAAAGTCCGGAGCTATTATGATTTCAACATATTTATCCATTAAAAATTCAGTTGCTTTCTCATTCCACTTGTAATTACTTGCAATAACGCTTCCATATGCGCTTAAGGGATCTGCTTCATAAGCTTTGATATATGCTTCTTCGACACTTTTCCCAACTGCGCACCCGCAGGGATTATTATGTTTTATAACTGAAACACATGGTTTTTCAAACTCTTTTACAATATTAAAAGCTGCATTCCCGTCAAGAATATTATTATAAGATAATTCCTTGCCCTGAAGCTGTCCGGCCATGACAAAGCTTGAGGGAAGAGCATCCGTAAATTTATAATATGAGGCTTTCTGGTGAGGATTTTCGCCATATCTCAGATTCTGTTTTTTTTCAATTGACAGTTTTACAGCATCCTTAAAATTCCCATCATTATCTTTTAAAATATTTGAACCAGACATAACTTCCTGTAATGCCTTTGTGTTATCGACATTAAGGAAGTCTCCTATCCTTACAGTATCTGAACCATATTCAGGGATTTTCTTGATAAAATAATTAAAAATATAACTATCATATTCACAGGTATGCTTAAATGCTTTTATGCTAAGTGAAAAGAGTGTCTTTTCTGATAAAGAACCTTCATTTTTGTTCATCTCATCAATGATTATGCCATAATCATCCGGGTCTGTTACAACTGCGACTGAGCTATTATTTTTGGCAGCGCTTCTTATCATTGTAGGTCCCCCGATATCAATATTTTCTATCGCTTCCTCTATTTTAACATCTGGCTTTGCTATGGTTTCCCTGAAAGGATAAAGGTTTACAACTACCATATCTATTTTTTTTATTCCAGCTTTTTCGATTTGTTCCATATGAGATGGTATATGCCTGTTTGCCAGTATCCCGCCGTGTACAAAAGGGTGCAGGGTCTTTACTCTACCGTCAAGCATTTCAGGAAACCCTGTAAGTTCATCTATTTTGATTACCTTAATTCCTGCTTCGCTTAATGCCTTATAAGTCCCTCCTGTGGATATTAGCTGGATTCCGAAAGATTCCAGTCCTCTCGCAAAATCGATAATACCTTTTTTGTCAGAAACGCTGATCAGCGCTCTTTCGATTTTAATTTTCAATTTTCTTCCTTTCTGATATTGATACTTTTCTTCCATTTATCTCAAGTAAATCTTTACAAAAATATTCAACTGCAAGCGGATAGATGATATGCTCGGTTTTATGGATTTTATCTTCCAGTGTTTCCATAGTATCATCTTCCAGTATTTCAACAGATTTCTGAATTATAATCGGTCCATTGTCAAGCTTGCTGTCTACAAAATGAACCGTCACTCCTGTGACTTTTACGCCATAGTCGAAAGCATCTTTAATTCCATGCACCCCTTTAAACGATGGCAGGAGTGAAGGGTGGATGTTAATAATTCTGTTTTGATATTCCTTTATAAATTCAGGGCTTAAGAGCAACATGTAACCTGCAAGACATATAAGATCTATTTTATTTTCCACCATTAATTCAAGTATTTTTATGTCAAAACTTTTTCTTGAGTTAAAATCCCTGTGACTGAAGCAATATGTCTTAATTGAATTTTTTTCTGCACGCTTCAGGGCATAAGCATCCGCATTATTTGAAAACACAATTAAAATATCGCCGTTGATATCATTTAACCTGGTGTATTCAATCAGTGTCTGCAGATTTGAACCATTTCCGCTTGCAAAAACAGCGATCCTCTTTCTTTTATTTTTATTATCCTCTATCTTCATTAAATTTTTATTTTCCATCAGATTTAACAGATTAGTTTTTAAAATTCTTTTAAATTTCAGACACCATTGATAATGACTTCGCCGCTGCCATTAACGATTTCTCCGATTTTATATATATTTTCATTTAAGCTACCTGCTACTTCCAAAAGAATATCGGCATTATTCTTATCTATGATAATTACCATTCCTATGCCCATATTAAATACCCTGAACATTTCCTTTGAACTCACATTTCCGGTTTTCTGCAGAAAATGAAAAATATCCGGGATTACCCAGGAATCTTTGTCAATAAACGCATTGCAGCCTGCCGGTATTATTCTGTTAATATTTTCATAAAAACCACCGCCGGTTATATGGGCAATTCCTTTGATTTTTATATTATTCTTAATATTTTTTATCAGAGGGACATATATCCTGGTAGGTTCAATCAGGCTCCTGCCAAGATTGATACTATTATCTTTTATTTTGTATTCTTTACTTAATTCAAGGCTGTTATCTGAAACTATCTTTCTTATGAGCGAATAACCATTGCTGTGAGGGCCTGTTGACCCAAAACCAAATATAATGTCGCCGGGTCTGATTTCTTCTTTATTAATAATTGATCTTTTATCTACGACTCCTACTGCAAAGCCTGCCAGGTCAAAGTCATCAGTGTTATAAACACCTGGCATTTCTGCAGTCTCTCCTCCGATAAGTGCAACTTCGGCAATCCTGCATGCATCAGCAACTGAACCGACTATCTCCTGTATTTTTTCAGGAAATAGTTTTCCGCATGCAATATAATCCAGGAAGAAAAGAGGGTCAGCACCACAGCAGATTATGTCATTTACGCACATGGCTACAAGATCCTGCCCTATCGTACTAAAATTATTCATATTTTTTGCGATAAGTATTTTGGTTCCGACTCCGTCTGTCGATGAAACCAGGACAGGCTCTCTGTATTTTTCCGTGTCCAGCCTGAAAAGGCCGGCATAGGATGAAAGATCATTCAGGACATTGGAGTTAAAAGTTGAAAATACTTTATCTTTAAACCCCTTTATTGCTTCATTTGCCTTATCTATATTTACGCCTGAGTCTGCATATGAGCTTTGATTTTCTTTTCTGTTCATGATATCTCCACACTCTGTTTTTTAATTTCACTTTCAAGAGAATATTTGTCATATTCAATAATTTCAGATACATCTACCGGATAATCGCCATTGAAACATGCAAAGCAGAAATTATCTTTTGGCTCTCCTATTGCTTTTACAAGTCCGTCTATACTTAGATATGCAAGGCTTTCTACTCCAAGAAATCTGCGGATCTCTTCAACTGTTCTGTGATTGGCTATAAATTCAGTCCGGGCAGCCATATCTATTCCATAAAAGCATGGGTATACCAAAGGCGGCGAACTAATTCTCATATGTATTTCCTTTGCTCCGGCATTATAAAGCATTTTAACTATCTGCTTTGAAGTATTTCCTCTGACAATAGAATCATCCACAACAACAAGACGCTTATTCTTTATTATATCCTTTAACGGATTTAGTTTTAGCTTTACTCCTATTTCTCTTATTTCGGGACTGGGCTGTATAAATGTCCTGCCGATATACCTGTTTTTTATAAAACCTTCCACATATGGTATCTTTGAAGCAGAAGAATATCCTATTGCTGCAGGAGTTCCAGAGTCTGGTACTGAAATAACAAGATCCGCCCCTGAACCTGATTCATTTGCAAGTTCCTGCCCCATTCTGTGTCTTACTTCATACATATTTTTTTTGAAAAGGTAACTATCAGGACGGGCAAAATAAATTAGCTCGAATATGCACATGGATTTTCTGTCAACAGGAAATATCATCTGGGATCTTAACCCGTTTTTATCTATTGTCAAAAACTCTCCCGGATCTATTTCCCTGATGTAAACAGCATCTATTATGTCTAGCGCACAGGTTTCAGAAGCTATTATGTAGCTATCGCCTTTCCTGCCCAAAGCCATGGGCCTGAAACCATTTGGATCTCTTAAACCGATGATTTTATCTTTTGTGAGTATCAGAATCGAATAGGAACCTTTTACTTTTGATATTGCTTCCTCTATGGCTTCTTCTATTGTTTCCTTTTGTGAAGTTTCTATAAGTGAAGCAAAAATTTCAGTATCAGTAGAAGTTTCAAATTTTACCCCTTTTTTCAGCTGCCCGGCTCTCAGCGATTCTGTATTTATAAGATTTCCATTGTGAGCTACTGCAAAGCTTTGCCCCCTGAAAGTCCTGAAAAGCGGCTGGCTGTTTTTCCAGGCATTTCTTCCTTTTGTAGAATATCTTGAATGTCCTATTCCGATTTTCCCCAGAAGAGGAGCAAGATTCTGGTGATTAAACACACTTGAAACAAGGCCCAGATCCTTATAGACTAAAATATTCTCACCGTCTGAAACTGCAATTCCGGCACTTTCCTGGCCCCTGTGCTGAAGAGCCTGCAGGCCATAAAAGATTATTTCAGCGACATTGCTTTCATTTGAATATATTCCAAATATTCCGCATTCTTCATGTATCCCTGTTTCAAAAATATCTTTGCGGGCTTCTCCCGAAATCTCATTGTTCATCTACTCTGTTTATCCTTAAAGATCAGATTGTCATTATTTTTTCAATATTATTATCATATATATTTATGATTTCACCGATATGAATGTTTATTTCTGAATTAATATTCAGAATAGTACCTCCGACCCTGCCTATTCTTTCGAGAGGTATTTTTTCATTATTGCAATATTCTTCAATTTTTTTGAAATTTTCAGGCAGGCAGGAAACAACTATCTGGGATTGCGTCTCCGAGTAAAAAGTTTTAAGAAAATTATTTTCCAAAAGGCCGGCATTTATTTCTGCCCCTTTTTTCCCGTAAATACAGCTTTCTGCAATAGTTACAGCCAGGCCACCGGAAGAAACATCGTGTGCTGATTTTATCAATCTTCTGTCAATAAGCTCCAGGCATGTCTTCTGTATCTTCTTTTCATATTCAATATCTATATCAGGGCATTTTCCTTCTACTTTATCAAAAAATATCTCAAGGAATTCGCTTCCTCCCATATTGTCATTATCAGATTTATTATTAAGGTCTCGTCCAAGCAGTATGATTTCATCATTATCATCCTTAAAGCCTGAGTCTGTGATTTTTTCAACATCTTTTATAAGGCCTGCTGTAGCTATTACAGGAGTGGGATGAATCGCTTTCCCGAAACTTTCATTGTAAAAACTTACATTTCCGCTTATGACAGGTATGTCAAAAACTTCACATGCTTTGATAATTCCTTCAATTACATTTTTGAACTGCCAGAAAATCCCTGGTTTTTCAGGATTACCGAAGTTAAGGCAATCTGTAAGGCCGATTGGCAAAGCACCGCTGCAGGCAAGATTACGGGCAGTTTCAGCAACAGCAATCAGTGCTCCGTTATAAGGTTCAAGATAGCAGTATCTTCCATTTCCGTCACATGAAAAAGCAACAGCCTTTTTGGTATTCTTTATTCTTATTACAGAAGAATCATGACCGGGAAGAACTGCTGTATTTGTCTGGACCATATGATCATACTGCTCCCAGACCCATTTTTTGCTGCAGATGTTTGGTGAGGAAATTATTTTTTTAAATATTTCATTATTTGAAAATTTACGTTCAATATTTTCATAATCTTCTTCATGCAGACTTTTTTCAGGCATATTCTGGAGATATCTTGGTTTTTCATGTTTATGATAATAAACAGGTGCCTCATCCGTCAAAGTCTTTACAGGGATTTCGCCTATAAGTTCATCTCCCTTAAATATTCTGTATAATTTGTTGTCAGTAACTGTGCCTATTACTTCACAATTTATATTCCATTCATTGCAGATATTTTTTATTTCATCAAATTTTGCCGGCTCAATGAGAGCAAGCATTCTTTCCTGTGATTCAGATATCATTATCTCATAAGGAACCATGCTGGGTTCCCTAAGAGGAACCTTTGCAACATCGATATCAAGGCCCACATCACCTTTGCTTGCCATTTCCACGGAAGAACTGGTAATTCCTGCTGCACCCATGTCCTGAAGGCCAAGTATAAGTTTTTTATCAAGTAATTCCAGGCATACCTCCAGTACGACTTTTTCCATGAAAGGATCTCCAACCTGCACTGAAGGTCTCCTTGCCTCTGATTCTTCATTAAGCTCATCAGAAGCAAATGTGGCCCCGTGAATCCCGTCCCTGCCGGTACTTGAGCCAATAAGAACAAGCTGGTTCCCTATGCCAAAAGCTTTTGATTTTATAAGCTTGTCCTTTTGAGCCAGACCTACGCTCATTGCATTCACAAGACAGTTGCCTTCATATGTTTTGTCAAAATAGACCTCTCCTCCTATTGTCGGGATACCCATACAGTTTCCATAATCCCCTATACCTTTTACAACCATTTCAAAAAGATATTTCTGGTGCTGGGAAGTGTCTAGTTTTCCAAATCTCAGTGAATTCAGGCTGCATATCGGACGTGCGCCCATAGCAAAAATGTCTCTTATTATACCTCCTATGCCTGTAGCAGCTCCCTGATAAGGTTCTACTGCGGAAGGATGGTTGTGAGACTCCATTTTAAAGACTATAGCCTGATTATCCCCGATATCCAGGATCCCTGCATTTTCACCCGGTCCCTGCAAAACATAAGTACCCGTGGTTTTAAAGTTCTTAAGAAGTGATCTTGAGCTTTTATAACTGCAGTGTTCTGACCACATTACTGAATAAATGCTTAATTCAAGATAATTGGGTTTCCTTTTCAGAAAACTTTTTATCTTTTCAAATTCATCTTTCTTAAGCCCAAGTTTTGCATATTCTTTTTCAACATCAAGCATTAAGCCCACCTGTCATTAAATTTTATTTATTACAATACATTAAAAAATCTGGCAGCTCTGCCTTCAGATAATATTATTGATCATAGATTCAAAAACAGCTCTGCCATCATCAGAACCAAGTATTTTTTCACAGCAGGCTTCCGGATGAGGCATGAGTCCGAAGACATTTCTTTTTTTATTGCATATCCCCGCAATATTTTCAATTGAACCATTTGGATTTGAAGAAGCATCAGTAATACCGTCTGAATTACAGTATTTCAGGATAATCTGATTGTTTTCCTTTAAATCAATTAATCCTTTTTCATCAATATAATAATTTCCCTCGTTATGTCTTATCGGCATGCTGATTATTTTTCCTTTTTCATACCCGGAAGTAAAAGGATTTCCGGCATCGATGACTTTTAAATATGAATATCTGCAAATGAATTTAAGTGTATTATTTCTAAGCATTGCACCGGGCAGAAGATTTTCTTCGAGCAATATCTGAAAACCATTGCAGATACCTGTTACAAGTCCACCTTTTGATGCAAATTCCCTTACAAAAGACATTATTGGAGAAAACCTGGCTACCGCCCCGCTTCTTAAATAATCCCCGTAAGAGAATCCTCCGGGGATTATAATTGCATTTATGTCATCATCATGGCTTTCCTTATGCCAGATATATTTACACCTGACTTTAAGAATATTGTTAAGTACATGAAAACAATCTGTCTCACAATTTGTTCCGGGGAAAACAAGGATACCGAAATATGGTTTTTTATCAAACGGCATTATTCTCTCACCATCTCGAATCTATAATTTTCAATATTCGGATTAGAAAGAAGCTTATCGCCCAGATAATCGATTTCTTTTTTTATATCTTCTTCAGTCTTATCCCTGTCATCAATTTCAAGCTGTATAAATTTTCCAAAACGGACTTCATTTATATTGTCATAGCCTATCTGTTTTATTGCTTTCTTTATTACGAGTCCCTGGGCATCCAGTATCTCTTTTTTAAGAGTCACATATACATTTACTTTCAGCATAATAAAATTTACCTGTCCTTTTACCGGCATTAATTTTTTAAAATCATATATCCTTAAGCCTGTTTATGATTGTATCAACATGCTTTAGATGATAAGTAACATCAAATAATTTTTTTATATCGCTTTCGCTGATAATATCTGTTATTTTTTTCTCCACCAGAAGGTTTTCAAGAAAACTGCCTTCCTCTTCCCAGGCTTTGAGAGCTGCTCCCTGGACCAGTGCATATGCATCTTCCCTTGTCATACCTTTACCTATCAGTTCAAGCAATATTCTCTGCGAAAAGATTATTCCTCCATATTTCATCAGGTTCCTCTCCATATTTTTATCAAGAACAATTAATTTATCCAATATGAAGGATGCCTTTTCAAGTATGTAGTCAAGTATTATGAAACTGTCAGGCAGGATGACTCTTTCTGCAGAAGAATGTGAAATATCTCTTTCATGCCAGAGCGACATATCTTCAAAGCCAGCGACAGCATTGCTTCTTAAGACTCTGGCAAGACCGCAGATCCTTTCGCATAATATGGGATTCTTTTTATGCGGCATTGCTGAAGAACCTTTCTGTCCGGAAGTAAAAGGTTCTTCAACTTCCTTGACATCTGTCCTTTGAAGATTTCTTATTTCAAGGGCTATTTTTTCTATGGTTCCTCCGGTAATTGCCAATGCACTTACTACTTCCGCATGCCTGTCTCTCTGGAGTATCTGTGTTGAAGCAGGAGAATTCTTCAGACCCAGTTTTTCGCAGACTTTTTTTTCTACATCCGGAGATGTATTGGCATATGTCCCGACTGCTCCGCTTATTTTTCCGTATCTTATATTTTCTTTTGCAGCCTTAAGCCTTAAATAATTTCTCTGCATCTCAAATGCCCAGACTGCAAACTTTAAACCAAAAGTTATAGGTTCTGCATGGATACCGTGAGTTCTGCCCACCATTATTGTATATTTATATTTCTCAGCTTTTTCTTTCAGAATATTAATAAAAACAGATACTTTTTTTTCGATGATGTCAAAGGCATCGGTTATCTGCAACGACAAAGCCGTATCTCCGACATCAGAAGATGTAAGGCCGTAATGAAGATATTTTGAGGATTCTCCTATATAAGAGCCCGTATTCGTAAGGAAAGCAATTACGTCATGATTTGTTTTTTCTTCTATTTCCAGGATTTCCGGCAGACTGAAACGGGCTTTATCATTTATTTCCATTGCTGCTTTCTGAGGTATTATGCCAAGCTCGCCCTGGGTAAGGGCTACTGCTTTTTCAATCTGAAGCCATTTTGCATATTTATTTTCTTCAGACCAGATTTCACCCATTTCTTTTAAGGTATACCTGGAAATCATATTTTCTCCTTGACTGATTAAAAGTATTACAAATTTTACAAATTATTTTCCAAAAACCTTTTTTTGAATTCCTGATAAGAACCTTCCTCCTTCAAATCAAGAAGAAACTCATCCCCATGGTCAAAAAAAACCTGGTCATATGCTTTTATGCAGACATCAGCAACTTCCACTATCCATTTATTGCTTATTTCCCAGCTTTTTAGTTCACCAAGCCAGAAGATATCTTTTTTTGGAATTTTAGCAGTTATCAGTTCTGATAAAACAGGATCTTTTTTTGAAACCTGCAATAAAAACTTATTCGTATCAGATAAAAAAGACAGATTGGCAATTTTTAAATCAAAATCAGACTTCAATTTATCCTCATTTTATAAATTAGTTAAAATAAAAAATTTTTCTTCTTAAGCTGAAGTACATTTCCAGCCTTTTCACATATATTAATAATAATCTAAACCACTCGAATATTTCAAATACGATTTAGCCCAAATTTTCATTTAAAAATATTTTAGCTTCATCGGGATCAACGATTACGTAACTTATCTTGTCTATTGTCACCGATTCTCCCGGCAAAGTAAGTAATATAAAATCATCTCTGTTTGTCATCATCTTTAATGCGACTTTTATATAATCAAATGTTTTAAAATTGGATTTGGTATCCTCGTTGAGTATTTTAAGTATATCAGGTATCTGGGGGATTATTGAAAAATTTGCTTTTTGCCTGAATAATTCCGCAAGAAGATATTTCTGCCTGTCCATCCTGTCGAAATCCCCTTTGGCGGTAGACCTGCATCTTGAAAATGCAAGTGCCTGTTCACCTGTGAAATTATAAGTACCTGGATCAAAATCAGAACCGGACTTGTCATCATGAAGAGGTTCGGTCACAGTAATAGTTACTCCTCCCAGCGCATCTACAAGGTTTATAAATGCAGAAAAATTAGCCAGCATAACTTTATCTATTTTTATGTCTGTCAGTTTATAGATTTCACTGACTGCCATATTGACGCCCCCGTAAACATATGCGGCATTTATCTTATTGGTTCCATGACCTTCAAGCTCTACTTTGGTGTCACGTGGTATGGAAATAAGAGCGTTTTTACCATTGTTTCCGATATGAAGTATTATCATCGTATCAGTTCTGCCTTCGAATTTATTTTCGTCTTCTCTTTCATCTATTCCAAGAAACAGGTAATCGGTCCCGTTATCCTTATATGATGCAAGTTCATCACTGTATTTGATATTGGTAGAATCATCGCTTGCGATTTTCCTGTCATTGCTTCCTATAAAATAAAATATGATGACTGCAGCAATGATTATAATTATTATAAAAAAAATAAAGCAGCCTCTTGCTTTTCTCATTTTTACTACTCCCTTTTAAATATGTTTATTTTTTGAGTTTTCAATGAAAAATTTTTAAAATGCCTGTCCGGTATTGGAGAGATAATACAAAGTATGCAAAAGCTTTTCAATAGGATCATTGGTCTGAATATTTACATGAGGAGGCGCTTCTATCGGAACTGAAGTATAATTGATGATTACTTTTATACCTGATTTTACCAGCAGATCAGTTACGTTTTGAGCTGAGTTCTGGCTTACAGCAAGAATTGCAACCCTTATATTGCTTTCATTGATAATATCCTGTAAAGAATTAATATCCATTACTTCTTTTTCAGATATTTTTTTACCTATTATCTTTTCATTGTTATCAAAAACGTATTCAATATCAAAACCGAACTTTTTTAAAATCTGATAATTCAGAATTGCTTTCCCAAGATTCCCGGCACCTACAAGAATTAGTTTGACATTTGCATCGTGCCCAAGTATCTGATTGAAATTATTAATAAGACCATCAATATTAAACCCGACGCCACGCTTGCCTTTAATTCCCAGATTTATTAAGTCTCTCCTTACTTCTGCACTGTTTATTCTTGTGTTTTCACTTATATCGCTTGAAGTAACTGTTCTTTTCCCAAGATCTTTCAGTTCAACCAGAAAACGCAGATATTGTGAAATCCTCTGGATGACTCCTTCAGAAAAAACGAAGTTTTTCATATCTCTGCCCTGATGAAATAATAAAAATATTATTATTGTTTAACCATATAGTTTGTATCACTCTTGTAACAAAATTTCAAGTTAAAGTTAAAAAAATATTTAAGGTCTTGTCAGATACGCAGGTCATATATACCATCTGTAATTTTAAATCTTCTGCTGCATTTACTGCAGGTTATTCCGTTTTCAGTAATTAAAAAGCCGGATTCATTGTTCCTGCAGGACGGACACATTATTATTCCGGAAATCCCCGAAAGGTCAGACCCTTCATAAGCATTGCCTTCTTTGGGTTTTGATGCTTTTATAAATATGCTCGGACCAAGCCTGAGAAATGAAAAAATACTCTGTGCGGTATTTTCAGCTTTGTTTAAAATTCCGGCTCTTATTCTGTTTTTTAAAAAAGCCATCCTGAAATTAGACACGCTTATTAATCTTTTTACCTGAAGGCCGCTTTTTTGTATTTCTTTTAATATTTCTTTTGGATGATAATTTCTTATTGTTTCACCAATATAAAGAGGTTCTGGCGAAAAAGGAGAGCTGGCAGTCTTTCCAAAAATAAATTTCAGGATATTCTTAAGATTTTTTTTATTTGCAAATTCAAGAATAAAGACACTGTCTTTCTTTAATATCCTTGAGGCTTCATTGATAAAACCGGATGTTGAGTTAAGGTGATGCATCAGCCTTACAGATATTGCTATGTCCAGTTTTTCATTTTTTAAAGGGATATTTTCTGCATCCGCTGCAATAAAATAAATATTTGAAGGCTTGCCGGCAGAAGGATTCTTTAAATAGAAGTCTTTTACAGACTGCATGGTGTTTTTAAGATTATTAACTGAATAATCCAGCATTATGACCTGGTTAAAATCATTGTACTCATTAAACAATCTTCCAAAACCACAGCCGATATCTGCAATAACGCCCTTATTTTCAAAACCTGCAAATAGTTTTCTTATTGCAGTTCTTTCAGAATAATCCTCGTACTGTCTTTTATTATCCTGCCAGAACTCTCTGTAGTCGTAGGTTTCATAATCTGACTTTCTTAATTCCAATATAACCTTCCCTTTTAATTATCAAAAAACAGAATAAGGTTATATTAGTTATATAATCGTCAAATATCAACAATTTAATCAAGCTGGACTACTGAATCTGCCGGCTCCGATAAAGTATTGTTTTCGCTGCAGGAATCTAGTGATGAGAATTCAAGACTGGGAGCAACTACGTCTGCGACAATATTCATTATATTTATTTTTTTACCGTCTTTTGTATCAAAACTTCTATGATTAAGCCGTCCGCTTATAATGACCCTGTCTCCTTTTTTTAATTTACTGGCACAATTTTCTGCCAGCCTGTTCCAGGCAGTGACATTAAAGAAATCGACATTTTCATTTTCATTACCATCTTTATCCCGCCATCTTTTGTTAACTGCTATGCGCAAATCAGTAATTGCCAGCCCTTCATTTGTATATTTGATTTCGGGATCTCTTGAAAGATTACCTAATAAAACAAATTGGTTTAAACTATTCATCCAATCTCCTTTTTAATATATTTTTAAAAGCTAAATTTAAATTTTTTGCAATATTCAAAATCTTCACCCCATGGATAAAGTATTTTTGCAGTTGCAGTAGATGAAATGCTGTTTTTTTTCATCAGCCTGTTTACGAAGAAAAGATTAAGTGGTGCTTTTGCCGTAACGCTTACTTCATCATAGTAAATATTTATGTCTATTTCATAATTATTTATGTTCTCATATTCAGTATTCAGAATATCTGCAACATTAATACCCTCATATTCAAAGCTTAAAAGTTCCTGTGAAACTGCCAGGGATAACATTTCAGCAATATTTTCTGTTTTTTCCCTTTTAATAAAGATATTTGAAAAATCAAGAATGATTATCAGGAAAATACATATAAAAACTATAAAAACCAGAACTATCATACTTATATTGCCATTTTCATTATCTTTAAGCTTCATCCTGATTCCCGCATTCCATTCTCATTATGCTTTCTGCCTTGAGTATGATTTTTTGTCCTGTGAAGCTTTCAAGAATTTTACCAAAGCCGCTGTATCTTATACTTATTTTCACTTTTATATATTCTCCTGTCCTTCTTGAGAATTCATTACCTGGAAGAAAACTGACATTGTCAAGAGCAATGTTTTTTCCTTTTAAGTTCTGATTGATAAAATCTGCAGCTTTACCATTTGAATTAGTAGTAGCTATAATTCTCGCTGCTTCTCTTGCAGATTGCTCGATATTATTCTGCAAATAAATACAATAGCCAAGCTGGAGAAAAACAAAGAAGATGATGATTACAAAAGGCAGTACCAGAATAAATTCTATGGTTGACTGGCCATTTTTAATATCAATTCCCAAATATTTTTTTAAAAAGTATTTTTCTTTATTAATTTTCATTTCTGTATATTCTGAATAATTTTTATTAAACACTCCTCCAGCCTGGCTAGAACTGCTAATTATGTTTAAATCATTTCCGAAATCTTGGCAAAAGCTTTCGAAATCAGATCAACAATCATCGGCTTGCCGACAGCAACCAATATTGCTGATATTATTCCGGCAACTACTGTTACCAAAGCATATTCCAGAGTAGACTGCCCTTTTCTGGAAATTAACTTTTTCTTTATGGCAATTAAAAACCTAATAATAAAATCACCTCCTTTCAGTATTGAATTCTTTAACATTTACCTCCTTTCAGTATGTTTTTATATATATTTAATTTAGAAAAGATCGCCACCTATTACATACACAAGCGGCCCTCCGACAATCAATATAAATGATGGCAGAACTAAAAAAATAAGGGGGAAAAGGATTTTTGTTGAAAGAAGCCTGGTTTTTTTATCTATTATCTGTGAAATCTCAAATCTTGAAAAATCAGCTTTCTGTTTAATTATTTCACTAATGGAAGAACCATAATTCTCTGCCTGCTGAAGCATAAAAATAAATCTTTTAAAAGATTCCGGATTATTTCTTGAAAGCAATCTGCTATACGATTCTTCTTTACCAAAACCAAGCTCAAGATCCTTAAGGAATATAGCCAGTTCTCCGGATATATATCCCTTATATTCATTTGTCACTATTTTTATCGAATTATAAATACTCTGACCTGCAAGGGTTGCAACATATATAAGGTCTGCTGTAAAAGCAAGCTCATTTTCCACTTTATGGTTTAGTTTATTAACAAAAATATTTACAAAAAAATCAGGGATAAAGAATCCAAAAAAAATCCCTATAGTAAAAAAAATATAAAGATTTGAGAAGCTGGTGATTACTATTGCAGAAAATAAGGCAAGCGCAAATGCAGTCAGTGCTTTAAAACCAAGAAAAGAATCAATATTCAGTCCCGTATAGTTTATGCTGATAAAATTAATTTTTTCAATTAATTTATTAATATAGGATTTCGGCAATATTTTAAAGGTTATTTTTCCCAGGAATAAAAGCAGTTTTACAAACCAAACACTTTTATTATCCAGAAATTTTAAATGAGCTGGATTTTTTTTATTTTTATCTAATAATCCATGACTTTTCTTTAATAATGTTCTTCTATATGAATAGTATAAAAAAGAAAGACAGGTTAAAAAATATAACAATATTAAAAAAGCCCCATTTTTCATAGATAGTCTTCCCTTACGATTCTTTTTATGGCTATATAACCAGTTAATTCCAATAAAGTCCCAATTAGAACAGCGGTTATCCCCAAACCAGTAGAAATAAATCTATCAACTGCATTATTAAAGATGAAATACATAAAAATAAGACCGATAGCCGGGAAAAAAACTATTATATTCCCGGAAAGCCTGCTTTGTGCAGTACGTGTTTTTATTTTAGTTCTTACTCTTATATTTTCCTGAACTGTTTTAAGTATGTTTGAAGCAATAAAAAGAAAGTTCCCACCTATCCTGCTATTGATTTTTATGGCATTGACCAATAGCCTTATCTCTGAGTTATCCGCTCTTTTTGAGAACTCATCAAGAGCTTCTTCAAAAGGAATATTAAATTCCACTTCGTTATTAATTTTTTTCAAATATGAATATAGAGGATTTTTGAACCAGGGTAATGAAATATTAAAGATCTGTCTTATGCTTTTCCCTGATTTTAAAAGGATTATCATATTTGAGATAAATTCTGCTACCTGTATCTCAAAGAATTCCTTTCTTTTCTCCTGAATTCTTTGAAAGATTTCAAATGTGATTATAGCTGCCACCATGCTGAAGAATATCGAAATAAAAATATTCTTAAAAAAAATCAGGAATAGTGCCAGCGCTATAAAAAAAACAATAGGAAATAAAATGGTTTTTTTTATATTAAAAAAACGAATAAATCCTTCATTTTTATTTATTTCAGATTTATTGCTGTTATACCGCTTATATATATTTTGAAGAGAAATATGTTTATGCATAATAAATAATCTTATTGATTTTAATATTCCTTTTAAAAAGAGGAATATTATTATGCTGACAAATAAGGAAATAATTAAATTTTGTTTTAAAAAACCAAATAACATAACTATTAAATATTATAGTTTAATATAAAATTTTAATATTTTACTATAAAAAAAATTAATTCATTTGTTTGGGAAAATAACAGGAAAAATCAAAGCAATCTTCTATATGATATTTTTTTGTCTGATATTTTTTCTTATTGAAGATGCATATATTTTTAATTTCTATTTCAGATATATCCTTATTATCATTGACCCTTCTAATAACCTCACCAACCTCTGATATTACTCTTTCTCCCGTTTTAAGCCTTTCCATAAAAATAATAATTTCAATCGAAGATAATATTATTTTTCTTGCTGCACAAGTATTGATATTCGAACCTGCAATCATAAGCATGGTTTCTAATCTTGAAATAAGATCATAACTGGAATTTGCGTGAACAGTTGTCATTGAACCTTTATGCCCGGTATTCATAGCCTGCAGCACATCGATTATTTCTGACCCTCTTACTTCTCCTACTATTATTCTGTCAGGCCTCATTCTCATTGCATTTCTGACCAGATCCCTTATTGTTATTTCTCCCTTTCCTTCAAGATTCGGGGGTTTGCTTTCAAGTTTTACAACATTTTCGATTTCTAAATTCAGTTCTACTGTATCCTCTATAGTAATCGCTCTTTCTTCCCGGGGTATAAAACCTGAAAGGATATTTAGCATGGTAGTCTTTCCTGTAGAAGTAGCACCAGTCAGGATTATATTTACTTTTTCGTGAACAAAAAATTTTAATAAATCCGCCAGACTCTTTGTCAAAGTCCCACAATTAATAAGATTCTCGATGTCTTTCAGGTTCCTTCTAAACTTTCTTATTGTAACAGTTATATCATTGACATTAACCGGATTAACTACAGCATTTATCCTTGAACCATCACCAATTCTTGCATCCACCATCGGACAGCTTTCATCAAGTCTTAAACCCAGAGGATTTAGTATTTTATCAACAAAGTTTTTAACTTTTTTATTATTTTCAAACTCAATATCAGATTTATATATTTTTCCGTCTTTTTCAAAATAAATTGTGTCATAATTATTTATCATAACTTCAGTTATTTCAGTATCTTCCATTAAAGGAGTTATTGGTCCAAACCCAAAACTGTTTTCATAAATTCTCGAAATAAGATTTTTAAGATTTTTTTTTGAAACTTTTATTTCTTCATTTTCAACAATCTTATGTAAAGCTTCCTCAATTTTTAGAAAACGTTCTTTTTCTGATAATTTGCTTATTTCAAAAAAATCCAATGTGTTGGACATTTTATCCTGTACGGATTTCGTTAAATCTATTTCTTTATGCATATACATCTTTATAAAAATTAATTTTAATTATTATTGTTATCAGGAATATCCTTTATTATGCTTTCCGCTATCTGTCTAATATCATTCACGATCTTCAGATTATATTTAAAGATACTGGCAGGCCCTTTTGTTAAGTATAGATTTTCGATATCTCTGTCATATGGAATAAACTGGCTTATCGGATATCTGACAAGAGAATTTAATTTCAAAATAGATACCGATGGCTTAATGTTGTATTTATTGATTATTATCTTTATATTCAAATTGTCTTTTGACTTTAAAAAATAGCTTATTATTGAATTTATATTTGAAACAGATACTTTATCTGCCAGACTGACAATTATCAATTCGTCAGACAAATCAAAAATACTGCCGTTTTTTATATTGAAATCGACAAACATATCACAATCGACAATAACCAGATCAAATATACCTGTAAACAGCTTAAATAAATTTTTTAAGAATAAATATTTGAAAATTTTATTTTGCTGTTTTAAGGGAGGAAAAATATAGCTGAGGCTATTTTTGAAATTCACAATAACCTTTTTTATATCCTCAATAGCTGGTTTCTTTTTTTCATAATATATATCTGCTATCGTCATTATTTCTTCATTTACTGTATGATAAATTGTCCTTGAATCTCTGGAACCTGTATTCATATCAATCATTAAAATATTGTAATTGGTTTTCATGGCAAGATAATTAGCTATGCAGTTAGCTGTAAAGCTCTGGCCACAACCTCCTTTGCTGCCGGTAAAAATGATTACTTTACCAAATATCTTCATTTTTAATCACGCTTTAGATGAACAAATTGACATATTCAGAACTCCATTTCCATAACTTTTAAATAAGTCTTCTGCTTCTTCCTTATCCAGATAGAAAGTAACCACAAGCTTGCCTGCATTGTTATCTGCAAAACCTTCATTATATAAATCCAGTAAAGCAATTTGATTTTTATCAGAATTATCATCAGGATTTTCCATTTTTTGTTTACTGTTTTCTGAAATAAAAATTATCTCCTTACCGGATATAATAGTTTTGGCCATTAAGCTATCTTCATCGTGACTATAATAAGTAGAAATAATGTCTACCTTATCGCCAATTGTAACCATGCCTGGATCTCCGTAATATGAGACGGGTACACTCACAGCTTTCTTGTCTTTGGGTATATATGAAGAGAAAGCAAAATTATTCTTGTTAAATGTTTCAGAATCCTCAAATTTGCTATATGAAATTATTTCACCGGGTTCAATGGCTTCAATAACGATTTTATTTCTTATATATTCGGCATCACTGATAAACAAGTCAGAGAATATACTTTTTGAAATCCTCTGAATTGTGACATCCTCTTCATCTATAAAGCAACCCGGAGCAATATAGGCTGACGCTACAAGGACTTCATTAAAATCACCCTGCATTTTTTCACTATCTTCTGGTTTGGATAAAAAGACATATATAAATATGCCGCCAATAATAGCAATTAAAATAAAAATACATGTGATTATTTTCTCTTTATAAAATAAATTTTTAATCTGCATGTTTTTATCCTCTTGAATTAATTCCAACCATTTAGTGACAGACCTTTTATAATTAATGAACCCATATACCATATAGAATCTCGATTCATTATTTATATATAGCACAAATGCACAATTATGTAAATATATAATTTAAAAAATCTTAAAACTAAGAAAGGTTCACAGTAATAACTGCCGGACCTTAAGATTTTTCTGTTTTGTTATTTGTCAGATATATGAGCCTTGAAAAGTTTTATGGGGATTCAAAACTAAAAAGCCAGAATATCTCCGCAGGATATTCCTGTTTTTTCAATAAAACCTGCTTCTGCTTCAACAACTTTGACTGCGCTTTTAATAAAGCGGGTAAATCTGAATATTTTGAAATTTTTAAATAAAGCAGCTACTTCATTATTTTTGTTTAAGAATATTATATCGATAGGTCTTGCCATCCATAAAGTATGTACCCCGTTACAGTCATTGATAAGAAATATCTCATTTTCTTTTAATTTTTTAAATATAAGACCAGTCAGTTTTCCGAAAAAGCCTTCAGCTTTAATTATTTTTATATTTAATTTTATTATTCTTTTTCCTGATACAGCCATCTTTAATAATATGCTTAATTAATTATATAATATTAATATTAAAATATAATACTATATAATTAATAATTAATAAACTTTTTTATATTGTTTTCCAAATATTTAAGGGCTTCCCGAATAGGGAAGCCCTTTTAATTTATAATCCCTGATAAAAACTTTTAAAATTATATTGTATAAGCATATTTCAATAATATGATTGTATAATATTATTTTATTTTGTAGTTTCTACCTGTTTCCATGAATGCCCTGATATTCTCAAGAGGTGTCTCCTGTGGAAGATCACATCCAGTGCTGAGAACAAAATTTGCATATGGATCCATCATTTCCATCAGATATATGACTTCTTTTCTTACATCTTCCGGTTTTCCTCTGAGCATGACTCCGCTTGGGTTAACATTGCCTATTATCAAAACATATCTGGTTAGTATCTTGGCTATTTCCTTTAAATCAACACCCACTTCTTTGGAATCAAGGCTGACTCCGTCAACTCCTGAATTTGCCATTTCATTTACAAGGTGCGTTGTGTTGCCGCATGTATGATAAATTGTGCTGACACCACTAAGCTTACAGCTGTCTACTATATGCTTGACATATCTGGCCGAAAATTCCCTGAACTGCCTGGGACCCAGCATAACCGCAGTAGGTTCCAGTATACAAATTACTTCTGCTCCGGCAGTAACAAGCATATTTACATACTCATGTATTTTTTCAATAGTAAGTTCACATAGCTTGGTAAGCTTCTCCGGCTCAAGCAGTGAGCACATAGCTGCTTCATCAGCACCCATGATCAGGGCAGCAAGCGAATAAGGTCCTATTACATAAGCTCCTTTCAGAACTTTTTCATCAAGCCCCAGTTTCATAAGTTTGACAGTGTTTACATATCCGATTATCCGGCTATCAAGGCTTATGTTTATCTCCCTTATTTTTTCAATGTCACTGAGAGCAAATTTGTCTTTAGGTACTGTTGCTGACTCTTCTTTTGGAAAAACAGTATACCTTCCAAGAGCATTTGCTTCTACAGAAAGATCCATTAAAGGGAAAATGAGGTCCGGTTCAAACATTTCAACAAGTTTTCTCATTACCTTATAGTGTTCACCATAATTCTGCTGGGCTATCTTTATATTAGTGCCGGCTATCTCTACACCGGGAAAACCAAGCAAAGGCACTACGGCTCTTTTTTTATCCTTGTATTTTTGCTGTACTATCTCAATAAGATTTCTTCTTTTCATATCCACCTCCTTTCAAAAAGAAATATCCGGTTTCAAATCCTGCAGTTATGGTCGGGATGGAGGGATTTGGTCTTTCGTCTCATCTTCGATTCGCTGCAGAGCCGCGGACTCCTTCGCCATGCTCAGTCCGTCCTTTCAAATCCCTGGTTTAAATATGTCACAGGCATATTTAAACACTACCTGACAGATATCTTTCAAATCCTGCAGTTATGGTCG
>DBPS01000004.1:45495-61620 GCA_002304935.1 Candidatus Humimicrobium oleiphilum
AGCGTCCCGAACGCTGCGCGCTAAACCAAGCTGCGCTACATCCCGATTAAGCCGGCCATCACCTTTTCTGCTTCAGAAAAAGTATTTATTTCAAAGAAATCTTTTTTTATATCTGTTATATTCCTTATTCCTTTAAAAGCCCAGCCAAGAATCTTGCGAAACTCTTTTACAGCCTTTTCTTCTCCCATAAAATTAATAAGAGATTTCAGATATAAAATAAGTATCTTTACTTTTATATCGTTATTTAAAAAATAATCAATATCTTTTTCAAACTTTTTTGCAAAATCAGCATCTTTTTCATTAAATACTTTTTTATCCATAAGAATAATCCCCATAAGAATGATTGCAAAAATCCATGGATTTCCTCTTGCTGCCCTGCCTATCATTATTCCTTCACAATCAGTATCCCGCAATAAGTCAAATGCTTTGAACGGATTGTTTATATCACCACTTATGATAACCGGTATTTTTATCTTCTTTTTTAAATCAATTAGATATGAGTAATCTGCATGACCGCTATAGCCCTGTCTGACAGTTCTGGCATGCACTGCAATTGCATCGGCCCCTTCACTTTCGGCAATCATTGCAGTTTTTTCAATATTAATCAAATCATAATCCCATCCCAGTCTCAGCTTTACAGTCAGAGGTTTTTTTATGGATTTTCTTACTATTTTTATAATTTGTTTTATTGACCCTTCATCTCTTAAAAGAGCCCCTCCGCTGCCTGTCTTTATTACTTTGGGGACAGGACATCCCATATTAATATCTATTATTTCTGCCCTGTCTTCAACCATTTGGGCAGCCTCTGCAACTGTTTCCGGCTTTGAACCAAATAGCTGAAGAACAAAAGGTCTCTCAAATTCTGTGGCATAAGTCATTTCAATAGATTTTTTATGTCCATAAAGCAATCCGTTACTGGTAACCATCTCAGAATAAAGAAGGGAGCTTCCAAAATATTTTGCAAAAATCCTGTACGTGTTATCGCTTATACCTGCCATGGGAGCAGAAATAACAGGATTATTTATTTTTGTGTTTCCGATAAAAAAAGGATTGTATCCGGTCAGCGACAGACCAGGGTGATTGTTACACCCGTATTCTTTTTTTAGTTTTTCAAATAACGGAGAAACTGTTTTTTCAAGCTGTAATACTAAGTCTGAAATATCTTTTAAAACCATGATTTAACATACCCGGATACAAATAATGATTATGGTAATTATTTTCTGTTTCTTTTAAATAATATCCTTATCCCTTTAAGAGTCAGATCCATATCGAAAACATTGATATAACGGCTTTTATTTTCAAGAAGAACAGATAACCCTCCGGTTCCGATAACAACAGGATTAAAATCTTTCTCAGAAGCTTTCCTTTCTTCAATTATTTTTTCAAGTATAAAATCTACCTGCCCCAGAAAACCATAAAGAATTCCTGCCCTGAGTCCATGATAAGTATTTTTTCCAATAATAGTTTCCGGCCAGTTTAAATCAACCTTGGATAGTTTTGCCGCAATACTGAATAATGCCTCAGATGAAATCTCTATTCCGGGAGCTATTACTCCGCCGATATATTCACCGGCACAGGATATTATGTCAAATGTAGTCGCAGTACCAAAATCGGCTACTATTGCCGGTTTCCCGTAAAAATCAATTGCTGCAACTGAATTGGCTATCCGGTCTGCCCCGATTTCCCTGGGAAAATCGTATAATACTTTTAGTCCGGTGTTTATGGTACTATCTATTATAAGCGGCTCAACCTTGAAATATTTCCTGCTCATGCTGCTTACTTCATTCATCACTCTGGGGACAACGCTTGAAATAGCCATCTCTTTTATTTCATTATTATCGAAACCTGAATTTCTAAGAAAATTTATTAAGATTGTACCTATCTCATCTGAAGTTTCGTATTTATATCGCGGAGTACCCATTCTCCATGAAGCAATTATTTCATCTCCCTTAAACAAACCTATTACAGTGTGCGTATTTCCTATATCTATTGCAAGAAACATTTAAACTCCTGTATAAATTAATTTTAATTTAAAAACTATAATTATAGCTTATATGATAAATAATCATGGCTGTTAACATATTATAATAAATGGGGTTTAAATAAAAAAGAAATTAAAATTGATGCATATTTTTTATTGAAAGGGGCATATCAAGACCGACTCTCTGTAAAAAATCTCTATTTCTTAATATTTCTTTTGTGCTTCCGTCATAAACCATGCTTCCTTTATTAAGAATTATGCTTCTGTCTGAAAATTCATACGCAAGGTCCATATCATGAGTCGATACAATAACAGTTTTCCCAAGAGATTTTATTAATTTTAAAAAATCATTCCTGTTTCTGGGATCAAGGTTACTTGAAGGTTCGTCAAGTATAAAGATTTCAGGTTCGTAAGAAAGTACGGTTGCAAGTGCGCACATCTTTTTTTCACCAAAACTCAGAAAGTGCGGTATTTCGCTTTCCTTCCCGGCCAGATTTACCGCATCCAGACATTTTTTAACAACAGAATCTATATAATTACTATCTTCTGCTCTTGGATCTCTTCGTCTTTTAAGCATATTGATCATTCCGAATGAAACATCCTCATATACAGAAGTTGAAAAAAGCTGATCGTCCGGGTTCTGGAAAACAAACCCTATTTTTTCTCTTATCTCAAATATATTTTTTTTATTGATTTCTTTGCCAAAGATAGAAATACTGCCACTTTCATCCAGCCTCTGGCCATCGGCTTCATCCATCAGTCCGGCAATATTTAACAATAAGGTCGACTTCCCTGCACCATTTGGTCCGATAATCGTTAATTTTTCATTTTTTCTTATTTCAATGTTTATGCCACTTAGGACTTTTTTAAATGTGGGAGCAAGGTCGCCTGCGCTATTTGCATTTCTATATGAATAACTGAAATTCTTCACCATTACTGCAGAATCGCTATTGATAAAAGCTCCATTTTCAGCAGTAAAATCATCGGACGCTTTTTGATATTGCTGTGCTTTATTCTTATTCTGTATTTTGTTTTTAATAAAATTCATAAATAATTATCCTATACAAAAAAATCGCTTATCCTGACAGCAATAACAAATAAAATTATACAAGACATTAAAAATATCCCTGATTTTTTAATTACCAGCTCATTTCCAGGAATATTAAAATTACCGTCAAATCCCCTTGCCGCCATGGCTTTATATATATTCTCTGCTCTGTCAAAAGTCCTTAAAAAAATATTTCCCACAAGATAGGAAACCTTTCTGTTGTAAGAAAAATATGTTTTTTTAAATATCCTGGCATTTATTGCTTTCCTGCCTGTATTTAATTCGTCTCTGAAAAGAAAAATATATCTGTACATCAGAAACATGGTCATGACAAAAATACCCGGCAGCCTGAATCTTCTGAGACTGTAAAAAATTTCTCTTTCCCTGCTGGAAGTTATTACAGCTGTAATAAGTGCAATGCTTAAGAATGACTTTATTATTATAGAATAAAAATTAACCAGCCCCATATCGGTAATTGTAAGATTTATTATCTTCCAGTTTATTGCATATAATGTATTGCCCTTTCCTGAAAATGGGACAAAAAGCGACAACAGAACAGGGACAGTTATAATTTTAAAGAATCTTTTAAAAAAAACTTTCCATCCGGGGAAAAAACAAATGATGACAAACACAGATATTATGCTGAATATGGAAAGGAATAAAAAGTTTCCGTTTTCCACACTATTAAGCATGAAGATTAAAACAACAGAGATTATAAGTTTTAAAGGAGTGGACAAAATATCTTTCATTTAAGAAGTTTGTTTTTATTGCTTATGTTGTTTTTATCTTTCATGGCAAAATATATAATAAAATAAATGATGCCAAAAATAGCGAGCATTATTATGACTCCCGCGAAACCCGATAATGCAGTTTTCCAGAAAGAGTTCTCTACTCCCGGGAATTCATAATCAGGGATGAGGAAATTGATGTTTTCAAAACTCTTTGCCTTATCAATAAAACCATAATCTTCTGCTACTCTCTCAAGACCGTCAGGATGCACGGAAGCAAGGGGTGACAGAAATAATCCCGTAAAAGTCGCAGCCAGGATAATTATAACAAGAGCAGTAATTTCTTTCTTTTTCATAATCAAGGCTCCTTTGTGCCAATAATACTATTATTATTTATTTCGCCTGCCCAATGACTGTTCCCCCGGTTTTTGGTCAGAATAAGCTCCGGCCGTATCCTGTCGATAAAAAAGATAATAAAAGTAGTTATTGCAGCCTCTCCAAGCCCTATCAGCATATGAATATAAACCATGGACTGCAGGGTAAGGCCAAATGTATAAATTCCGGATATGCCAAGCTCGATTGCAGCAAAAAAAGAAGCTAGCACTACAGATATCCAGGAAGAAAACGCAACCGCACTGTAAAAAACTATTTTTTTATTCGAAATTTTTTTAATAAGCCAGTAGAAGAAATAAGCTCCGAAAACACCGATTATAGCCATATTAAAACCGTTTGCCCCTAAAGCAAATATTCCTCCGTCTCCAAATATAAAGGCCTGGATCACAAGCACCACTGTTATGATTATGCTTCCGGCAAAAGGCCCGAGAACAATAGCTGCAAGCGCTCCTCCTAGCAAATGACCTGATGTTCCTCCCAGGATAGTAAAATTAAGCATCTGGGCTGCAAAAATAAGAGCAGCAAAAACACCCATTATTACAATGACCTTTGCCCTGAAATATTGTTTTACTTTCATAACTGAGAAAATAAACCCGGATATAGAAAATACAGAAGAAGTTACTGCTGTTTTCAGGTCAACAAAACCGTCAGGGATATGCATATAAGCTCCTCAAGCAATGATTAATAATAAATCGTGTTATTATTTTAAAAATAATAACACGATAATATTACCATTTCCAAAGATTAAGCTCAAATAAAAATTAAGCAGGAAAGGAAAAATATTTTTAAAATAAATCAGATTACTATACATAAATAATCTGATAATCAGCATTAGCATATTATCAGATTATCAGTATATTTTCCCTGGTCTTAACTACACTTTCCTGAAAACCAGATTTATCTATATAGTCTTTTATCAATATATCATCGATTTTGTACTCAGGCGCTATTTCTGAAAGGGGTATAAGGACAAAATTTCTTTCTTTCATCTTTGGATGAGGCAGCTTCAAAATATCACTTTCTATGATTGTTTTTTCAATATCAAGCAAATCGATATCTATTATTCTGGGGCTGTTCCTGAATGAATTCCCCTGCCTGCCCATTTCATATTCGATGTCTTTAAGATATCCGAGAAAAACAAAAGGGCTTATTTCTGTTTTGATTTCAGCCTGAAGGACAAGATTATAAAATGCCGGCTGTTCTTTAAAATACATGGGTTCAGTTTCATATATTGAAGATATTTTAAGAATCTTAAGAATATTTTTTCCAGACAAAAGAGAGACTGCCTGCCTGAGATTATCAAGCCTGTTTCCCATGTTTGTCCCAAGAGAAAGAAAACATGTCTTTGGTTTGTCTGCAGCAATATTATCTATATTGCTTTCACTGCTTTTTTCTTCCCTGGACTTAAAAAGATCTTTTCTCTTTAATTTACAGGTTACACCCACGCTTTCAAGCTTTTCTCTTATAGGCGGATTTGATTTTTCTATGGTTATTTTTATTTCTTCAATAACCTCTGACATCATAATCAGTTCTGATGCGCACGCAAATGCAAGCGTTTCCAGAAGATCGAATCTGTTTTCGCTGTTTATTTTTTTTAAGACTTTTATTGCTTCAGAATAATTTACGGTACTTTCAATAGTATCTTCTTTTAATTCGTAATTTTCATTTAATTTTATTTTTAGATTATAGATAAAATACTGTCCTTTTTTCTTTTCAGATTCATTCACTCCGTGAAAACCAAAAAGAACAAGATTCTTTACTAATATTTTAAACATTATTTTTCATATCCCCATATTGCATTTATTACTTTAACAGCTCTCATGGTTTCCCTGACATCGTGGACCCTTAGGATATCAACACCTTTACTGGCACAATATGATGCAATAGCAAGGCTCCCTTCAAGTCTTTCCCCAGGTAAAAGATTTAATACTTTTCCTATAAAAGATTTTCTGGAAGCTCCGATCATTATCGGCATATTGAGGCTTTTAAAATCTTCAATATTCCTGAGAATCTTATAATTATCTTCTGCAGTTTTTCCGAAACCTATTCCTGGATCGATTATAATCTTATCCTTTTTTATACCAGCTTCAAGTGCCGAATTAATCTGGGTATAAAAAAAAGAATAGATCTCTTCAATTAAATTTTCATAAACTGGATTGATCTGCATATCTTTGGGAGTTCCTTTCATATGCATAATAATGATATGGGATTTACTTTCTGATACTACATTTTTCATTTCTTTATCAAGTATAAGGCCGCTTATATCATTGATTATATCTGCTCCTGCATTAATTGCCTCTTCTGCTACTCTGCTCCTGTAAGTATCTACTGAAACAAGAACATCACTTTTCTTTTTTATTTCCTTAATAAGAGGGATGGTCCTCTTTATTTCTTCTTCTGAATCTGTTTCTTCTGAACCCGGTCTTGTTGACATGCCGCCGACATCAATGATCGATGCTCCCTCTTCTATCATTTGCACTGCCTTTGCAAGAGCTTTATCAAAACTAAAATACTTTCCTCCATCATAAAATGAATCAGGAGTTGTATTTAAAATGCCCATTATCAAAGGTCTTTCATTTGAAGAAAAGACTCTGCCTGCTATTTTCAGGTCATTTTTTTCTGCAGTATCATTTTTATGTTCCAGAAAATCTTTAATCTCTGATGAGAGAAGCTTTAAGCCGAAAGGCTGGGATTTGATTTTTTCTGCGAGACTTCTTATGGTCTTTTCAGTCCCGAATATTATTATATCTGATTTTTCACTGCCAAGATAAAGAGAATTTCTGGACAGAACTGCTTCACCGTTTCTTGACAGCATTTCCTGTTTTATTATATTTGCTGCTTTATTATCTACTTCGCTTATCTTTAAAACCAGATTGAAAAGCTTTTCAGACATTATTTTAATGCCATGTGAAGTAGCCTTGATCCTGGCAAATTCTTCTTCTGCTTCGGCTTTATTTTTTGGGAAAAGTTGTCTTATCTTATATTCCATCTTTAATAAGAGCAATTGCTTCAGCACGGGAAGCAGCATTTTTTCTGAATAATCCTCTTACGGCAGAAGTAACTGTAAGTGTTTTTGGTTTTTTTACGCCTCTCATGCTCATACAAAGATGTTCTGCTTCAACAATCACCATCACAGCTCTTGCCTCTAATTTTTTCATTAAAGTGTCTGCAACAATTGTTGTAAGCCTTTCCTGTACCTGTGGTCTTTTGGCAACGATGTCGAACATCCTGGTAATTTTTGATAAACCGGCAATTTCACCATTAGTGTTTGGTATATATGCTACATGAGCTTTTCCTATAAAGGGAATTAAGTGATGTTCACAGACTGAATAGAAAGGAATATCTTTAATTATAATTATCTCATCATGATTCTCATCAAACATGGTTTTGAGGACTGAGGAAGGATCCTGATCAATACCGGAGAAAATCTCTTCATACATCTCTGCAACTCTTCTGGGAGTATCTATAAGACCTTCCCTCTCAAGATTTTCACCAATACCTTGTAAGATATTCCTTACGCCTTCTTCTATAAGTTTCTTGTCCAATTGCACCTGGTTTCTTTAATTATCTTTTTCAGGAATGTTTCCTTTAAAACTTTCTGTTTCCATACTTTTGGAAACACTGGCTTTCTTTGTTCTCTTTTTCATTTCAGGTTTTTTCTCAATATTTTCATCATTATATTCTCTTGGCCTGAAGCCTTCGCTTTTATTTACTTTTATTTTGCCCAGAATCCCGATAACCTCTTCCTTGTCAAGGGTTTCTTTTTCTATCAGCTTTACAGAAAGTTCATTTAAAATATCATTATATTCTATAAGAAGGTCTTTTGCCGAACTATAGCAGCCATCAACGATTGCGTGGACTTCGTCGTCAATCATTGAAGCAACTTTGTCACTGTAATGCGGTTTTGAAATCAGCTGGTTTCCCAGAAATACTTCATCCTGTTCACCCTTAAAGGCAACCGGACCAAGTTTGTCGCTCATACCGTATTCCATAACCATCTGCCTTGCAAATTTTGTTGCTCTGTCAATATCGTTCTGGGCACCACTTGTAATATCGTTAAAAATCAGTTGTTCAGCTACTCTTCCTCCAAGCAGCATTTTTACATTATCGATTATTTCTGATCTGGATCTTAAAAATCTGTCTTCTTCGGGAAGAGTGATAGTATAACCAAGCGCTCTTCCTCTTGAAATTATCGATATTTTATAAACAGGATCTGTATTTGGGAGAATATACGCAAGAAGTGCATGCCCTGCTTCATGAAAAGCAATTATTCTTTTCTCTTTTTCAGATATCACTCTTGTTTTCTTTTCAGGGCCTGCAATTACTCTTTCAATAGCCTGCTCTATCTCAAACATGCTTATTTTCTTTTTATTATGCCTTGCAGCAAGAAGAGCCGATTCATTAAATAAATTGGCAATATCGGCACCTGTAAAACCCGGAGTTTGTCTGGCTATGGTTTTCAGCACGACGTCTTTATCCAGTGGTTTGCCCTGTGCGTGTACTTCAAGTATTTTTTCCCTGCCGATTAAATCCGGCCTGTCAACGACAATCTGCCTGTCAAATCTTCCAGGCCTCAAAAGAGCCGGGTCGAGGATATCAGGCCTGTTTGTTGCCGCAATAAGTATTACTGTGCTGTCCACATCAAATCCATCCATTTCAACAAGAAGCTGGTTTAAAGTCTGCTCTCTCTCATCATGTCCACCACCAAGACCTGCACCTCTGTGCCTTCCGACCGCATCTATTTCATCCATAAATATAATGGAAGGCTGTGTCGCTTTTGCCTGCGCAAAAAGATCTCTTACCCTGGAAGCACCGACACCTACAAACATTTCAACAAACTCAGAACCGCTTATACTATAAAAAGGAACACCTGCTTCACCTGCAACAGCTCTTGCAAGCAGGGTTTTACCTGTTCCCGGAGGGCCGTAAAGTAAAACTCCTTTCGGAATTTTTGCGCCCATAGCTTTGAATTTGCTTGGATTTTCGAGAAACTCTTCAATCTCTTTCAATTCCTCTATTGCCTCATCTACACCGGCTACATCCTTGAAAGTAACTTTATTCTTGCTTTTACCGGAGACTCTGGCCTTACTCTTGCCAAACTGCATAACTTTAGAGCCGCCTCCCTGCATCTGGTTAAACAGGAAGAATACCAGGCCAAACATTATAATAAACGGTAAAGCACTCACGAGAATCTGTATCCAGATAGATTGCTGCTGATTATCAACCTTAAAGGGTATATCTTTTTCGATTAATAGATTCGATATGTCATAATCGCCCAGAAAGATCATCTTGAATTTGGTGCCATCTTTAAAAACTCCCTCGGCTATTTTATCTTCTCCCTTTATTGTTATTGGTTCAGTAGTGCTTATCTCCTGGCTATCTATTTTTGCAATGAACTCATTAAGCGTAATCTCCTTGACCTGCGGTGATAAAAAAAGCGGATTTCTGAATATAAAAAACATCACCACAACAAGAAGTATCAAAAGCGCTATATTTTTAAAATTTCTTTTCAAATTAAATCAACTCCTATTAAAATTAATTCTTCCCCCTGTATGCTTATCTTAGAAATCATAAAAATTTATAAGATAAAAAAAATAAAACTTAATCTTATACTATTTGTTATGCATTTTCAATATAGCCTATATACGGAAGATTTCTATAATTCTCTGCATAATCAAGACCATAACCGATAACAAACTCGTCAGGAATATCAAATCCCTTATATCTGATAGTATTTTTAATTTTTCCTTTAACGTCTTTATCCAGAAGAGCACATATTTCCAGGCTTCCCGGATTTCTTGCTTCAATATTTTTAACAAGATAATGCAATGTTCTTCCGGAATCGATTATGTCTTCTACAATCAATATATCCCGGCCGTGTATATTATAGTCAAGATCCTTGGTAATCCGCACTACTCCTGAACTTGCCATTGAATTCCCATAGCTTGAGACCGCCATAAAATCAAATACAACCGGAATGCTTATCTTCCTGCACAAATCTGCAATAAAAATAAAGGAACCTTTCAAAACAGAGATCAGAACAGGAATCCTCCCTTCATAGTCACGGGATATCTGTTCTCCAAGCAAGCTGATCTTGTCCTCCAGTTCTTTTTCAGAAATCAAGACTTTGATATTATCAAGCCTGCTTATCTTTTCATACTCTTGTTTTTCCTTTTCCATATTTTCTCCAAAATGAAATTAATATTTACATATAAATAAATCTTTTATTTCCTTGATTTTAAAAAATCTATTGCATTTCATTAATATTTAAAAACTTATATAAATTATTAAATCAGATATTTAATTACTTTTAAATCTATATTATTAAAATTATCAGTTCTGATTCTTACTTTCTGATGAATCCTTTGATATGAAGCATTTTATCAGAATCATTCTTTATTTTTGCATCATCGCTCGTTCTTAAAGAAAATGCCCATAATATTTTTTCCATATCAAAAACCAGGGGGACAAGTCTGCGGTATTCTTTGGGAAGTTTGATATCTATAAAAAAATCATGCAGTTTTTTTCTATATCCTCCTCCGAAAGGATTGAAGTAGTCGCCTTTCTGCCAGCTTTTTAACTTTAGTGGAAAAGATATCTCTGACAAGTCAAATACTGCTTCATTTGCCGGAAGAGCTTTAAGCTTTTCGATGTTTATATTTTTGGAAGGATAAATGCTGAATTCAAATCTGATATTATATTTTTCTATTTTCTTTTGCAGGAAATTTTTATTTGATTCAAGTTTTTCAAGATCCTGTTTGTCAAAAATAATTATTTCTTTTTCTTTTATTTCTTCTTCTAAAAAATTCCTGCCTGGCTCTTCTTCAGGATTAGTAAAAAATCTTCCAGATTTGACTTTGGATCTATCAAAAAAATATATGAAGCCTCCGTAAATAGAAATTTTTAAATTTTCGCTGATATCCAGAGCTGAAGGTTTTGCTTTTGTAATTATCCTTAATATGTCATTTATTTTTCTTTCCCCTATATCTCTTTTATTTCCTTTCAGCAAATCTATTGCAGATAAGATAATTCTCTTTTTTATCATTCCGTCAAGAACCAGAAAAGAACTGGTATCAAATTTTAGAATGCCATTAGTTTTTATTTTTTTTAAATCATCATTATTGCTTTCAGATAGCATTTTCATAAAAATATTTCCTGAAGCTTTCTCAATATAATCATCAGCTTCTCCTGCTGCTTCAGCTACTTTGATTATTTTCTTTTTTATATCTTTTCTGAAATTTTCTTCTATGAAAGGAATCAGCGAGATCCTGATTTTGTTTCGCAGATAATCTTCTTTTAAATTTGTATAATCCGTACAATAATCTATTTTATTTTCATCAAGATATGAAAGAATATCTTTTTTATAAATATATATCAGAGGTCTTATTATTTTGCCGGAATATGGCCTTATGGCACTTATTCCTTTCAGATTGGAACCTCTGAGAAAATTTATAATAAAGGTCTCTGCAAGATCATCGGCATTGTGAGCCAGGGCTATTTTGTCTATCTTGTTTTCTGATGCATATTTTCTTAGAAAATCTTTTCTGAGCAGCCTTGCACCTTCCTGAAAATTCATTTTTCTTTCTTTGCACCATCTGGCAGCATCTATTTTTTCAGTAAAAACCGGAATTGAAAGATTATCGCAAAAATCTCTTACAAATTCTGCATCTCTGGTTGAATCACCCTCTCTTGTCAGATGATCCAGATGGAATGCAAAAAGCTTGATTTTATATTTTTCTATAAGACTGGATAAAAAAAGGGTAAGAAAAACAGAATCAGGGCCTCCCGAAATGGATATGAGCACTCTGTCATTGGCAGAAATCATATTAAATTTATCTGAAGTATCTGAAGCTATTTTTAAAATATTCATCCGGATTTAAAAAATAATTTTATTTAAAGAAATCAGAAAAAATCAATCATATATTTTTTTATTGATCCTTCTTATGGAAATAGCTTTTCCGGTACTTTCGTTTACTTCTATTACGGCTCCGTTTATCCAGTTGTCTGAATTTGCAACATCAAATCTTTGAGGAAGCATATTTATGAAACGGTCGACTATTATTTCTTTCCTGACTCCTATCACAGAATTCCTGGGTCCGCACATTCCCACATCTGTCATATAGGCAGTGCCTTTTGGAAGAATCCTTTCATCAGCAGTCTGAACATGGGTGTGGGTCCCTACAACTGCACTTACTTTTCCGTCAAGATACCATCCCATAGCTATCTTTTCACTGGTGACTTCAGCATGAAAATCAAGAATGATTATAGGTGTCCTTCTTGAAAGAAATTCGATTACTTTATCAGAAACTCTGAACGGGCAATCAAAATTATCAATAAAAACTCTTCCGCAAAGATTAAATACGGCTACCTCATAACCTTTGGTCTTTTTATTAGAGAAAATTATGCTGCCATTACCGGGAGTTCCTGGCGGATAGTTGGCTGGTTTCAGCAGCCTTGGTTCTTTTTCAAGATAATCAAAGATATCTTTCTTTTTATATACATGATTTCCGGTAGTGATAACATCCACTCCGAGCCTAAGAATATGATCACTTATATCAGGAGTTATTCCCAGCCCACCCGCTGCATTTTCTCCGTTTACAATGACAGCGTCTGCATTATTTTCGGAAATAAGAGAATCCAGACCTATTTCCAGACATTTTCTTCCCGGATTGCCTATAACATCACCAAGAAACAAAATTATCAATTTTTCCTCAATTCTAGTTCATTATTATTAATTATTAATTATTTAATTCCAAAAGTTTATTCCCCAGCTTCCATCCTCTTCCTTTAAAAGGGATACGATTAAATCCTTATATACTTTTTCTTCATTATCATATAAATCAGTCAGATCTATTCCCACATTTGCAATATTATTTTTAATCTCAACCCAGTTTATCTCAAATTTAATTATTTTGGTTACATTTTTCAATTCTTCTTTAAATGCTTCAAAATCATGTTTTTCTTTATCTTTTACTGATAAAAGTTCGTATGCTTTTTCATAATCCCCGGATTTCATGCAATTAAAAAAATCCTCTGCTATACTTACTGCCATGTCCATCTCATCTTCACTTGTAAGCTTGTTTTTTACAAAACTTTTTATATCAGTTTTGTTGCTGCACCCGGCTGAAAGAAAAGCTGCTATGAAAAACAGCATTGTAAAAATCAATGCAATGCCTATGAGTATTTTTCTTCTTGTTTTTATTTTAGTTTTAATCATATCCTCTCATTTTTTATCCTTATTATGTTCAATATAACTAAATCCTTTATAAAAAAGCAACACTGACAGGGTTCGTATATTTTTAACATAACATTATCAAAGCGATATGAAAGAATTATAAATGAAATAGGCTAATTAATAAAAGCTCCTATGCCGGCAAAACATAAATAGGGCAAAAAACTCCATGATTAAAAAGTTGGTAGCGGGGATAGGATTCGGTCTTTCGTCTCACCTCCGGTTCGCTGCAGAGCCGCGGACTCATTTCAGGCTAAAGCCTTCACTCCGTCCTTTCGAATCCCTGGTTAAAATATGCCACAGGCATATTTTAACCCCTTATAAAATTAAAGCTCCGACTACAGATTAAGAGTTAGAGCATTGTGTTGTTAGATCGGATGCCCCGTTAATTGGTGAAGAGCCTTAAAAAGTTGGTAGCGGGGATAGGATTCGAACCTATGGCCTTCGGGTTATGAGCCCGACGAGCTACCAGACTGCTCCACCCCGCAATGAAAATTACTTATGCAGAGAATGTATTATAATAATAATTTTAAAAATATGCAAACAAACACAAAATTGTTTATTTATTTTTTCCCGCGTGTCTCTGCTACTGATGATCTTTTTTCCTGCTTTTTAATGAAAAGCTTGTAAAACCAGGATTCTTCTTCAGGTACTGTTATGATATTTTTAAGGTCAAGTCTTAAGAGGGGATACATCTCATCATTCTTTTTTATGTAAAAACCCTTAGATATTAAAAACCTGACATTAAAAAAATGAATCTTTTCAAAGTCTTCCCCACTTATATCATCATTGATCCTCTTTGCAATAGCTTCAATCGATTTATACTGTCTTTCTATCAGCTCTTTTTCAACAGAAAGAAGTAATTTTTCTTCCAGTCCGGATTCAGAAAAAACTTCATCAATGTAAACACATCCCAGAAATGCACTTTCAAAATCAGGCGAATAACTGGCAAACTGCTTCAGTGCAGGAAATAGACAGTAATCCCCATAAAGAATAATGCCTGCGATTTTATTATTTTTTGTAACCGCAGCTTTTCCCATGCCGCCATTTTTTAAAAAACAATTTATATAACCTTTTTTGTTTTTTTTATTTTTTACATTAAAAAGCAGGCTTTTCAAAAAAATGGAAAATTTCGGGGCAATATTAAATTCCCTGATTATGTCTGTTTTCTCGTTATTTACCCAGAATTCACATTTATCGCATAAATTGCTTATTAGTTTTAAATCCAGTTTACAAATATCAAGAATCCTTATGTTCTCATTCATAAACTGGACCTGAAGAATTTATTAATTTCATTTTTGTTCTTTTGATATATCTGCCATGATATGATTATTATTATAATTTAAAACCATATAATAAAATACGTTATATTAAAAGTCTTTCACTACTCCCTTACCTCGGTAGAATTGAGTAATTTATTTTCTCGCTTGCAGCAAAAAGAATCATTCATTACGGATTTGACCAGCAATGAACACAGGATCATAAAAAGTATGTTTTATGGACTATTAAAAGTTATGATGTTGCCATTGATTCAATTTATAAAAATATAAGTGAAAACCTTGAGCTTCCGGTAATATTGGCTTTTTTTATGTTTTTAACAAAATACCTGACAATCTCAAATTACAGGTTTCGTAAAAGACGCTGCAGCACTATCCTGCAGCCTCCTGCATTCTCTCCAAACTTACACGCACTAACTTGTTTTTCGCCAGAATAATCTTTATTTCAGATTAAGAACTTCCTTATTATAAACATATTTAGGGGTTCGTCCATTTAGATAATCTATTGCATTCATAGCTGCATCAATTGCAACCCTGACTATGCACTCTTTGGTTAAAGCTGCACTATGGGGTGTAAGTATTATGTTATTTTGTCTTAATAATGCACTGCTGGAATCCGGAGGTTCGTTTATGAAAACATCCAAAGCAGCACCGGCTATTTCTTTTTTTTCTAATTTTTCAGCTAATGCTTCCTCATCTATAATGCCACCTCTTGAAGTATTTATAATATAAGAGGAAGGTTTCATTAATGAGAGTAATTTTTTATCCACAAGATTTTTTGTACTCTCCAGTAAAGGCAGGTGCAGGGAAATGTAATCACTTTTTAAAAATATATCTTCTATTTTTTCAACAAGCTGAATATTTTCGATTTTTCCTTTCACATAAGGATCATATCCCATTACTTTCATGTCAAATGCACTTATGCACTTTTTTGCCACGAGTTGCCCGATTTTTCCACATCCTATAAGACCAAGCACCTTTCCATCGATATCTACCGGGAGATTCAGTCTTCTTGCCTTGAAATTACCTTTTCTTAATTCGCTATCAAGGAATAAAAGCTGCTTGGATATTGCTGACAGCATAGCTATCGTGTGTTCTGCAACTGAAACCAGATTTGCCTCAGGTGTATTCAGGACCAGGATCCCTTTTTCAGTAGCATATTTTACATCAACATTGTCAACTCCCGCTCCGGTCCTGCTTATAAATTTAAGATCCGGTGCATAATCCATCATCTCTTTTGTGAATTTGACCCATGTTCCCAAAATAATACCTGCAACATTTTTGATTTTTAGAGAGTCTTTGAGCTCTTCCAGATTGCCTTCAGTAATGAATAACAAATCAGCATTTTTTTCAAGAATACTCTTTGCTTCATCGCAAATTTTCTGGGCAATAATTATTTTTTCCATTAAAATCCTTTCCATGTGAATATTGATTACAGACATTAGGGACGAACTCTATCCCCTAGA
>DBPS01000004.1:61658-62160 GCA_002304935.1 Candidatus Humimicrobium oleiphilum
ATAAGAAGAACATTTGATGAAAAATTTAAAAGACAAATAGTTGAACCAGTTCTTTCCTAGGGCGTTAGCCAGGTTGAACTCTAAAAGAGTAAAAGACTTCATTCTTCACTGGGCTATATGAGTCCAAAAAATTTGAATATAATTTTAATAATATAAAGACTTGCCAGCTGGTTTTAATTAGATAAGCTTGTGGAAGACTGTAACNNTTTTGGGCTTGTTGCCTAAGCCTCTGTAAATATCAAAATATTTGTTCTGTTTTCTAAAATATTTTGAACAAACTGATCAACTTTAGAAATTGTTCTTAGTAAACTAAGTTTTGGGCCATTTACTTCTATCATCTTAACCAATTTCTTCAAATTAATTGCAGTTGCAGTAAGCAGAAATTGTATCTGTACTTTATCTATCCCTCTAAACTTTGCTTTATTCATACCATGGTATTCTTTAGCCTGACCCATAATTCCTTCAATTACTGTCTTTCTTAATCTTTGTAAGATTTTCCCAT
>DBPS01000035.1 GCA_002304935.1 Candidatus Humimicrobium oleiphilum
CCGTATCCTGTGGAAGTCTGTATAAAGTCAGCTCCTATATCTTCAACGATCTTGCATACCTTTTTAATCTCATCTTTTAAAAGATTGCCGGTCTCGATTATGATCTTGATGTTTATATGCTTGTTGTATTCTGCCATCTGCTCGCGCCTGATAACATTGACAATTATAAGAAGCTCCTTTTCAAGAAAAACAAAATTTCCGCTTTTCAGGGCACCGATATTAATCATTACATCAATTTCGTCAGCACCTTTTTTTACACAGTCTTTGGCTTCAAATACTTTTGTTTCCGTTGAATTTACTCCCAGGGGAAAACCAACCACAGAGCATACCTTTACATCTGTTTCGGCCAGAAATCTTCGGGCAATTGTTATCATACAGGGATTGACGCAAAGACTTGCAAAATGATACTTTCTTGACTTCAGGCAGAGACTTTCAATTTCTTTTACTGTGGCAACTGGTTTCAGATAAGTCAGGTCTATTGTTTTTGCCAATTGTTCTCTAGTTAACGTAATAATCACCGAGCCTTTCAAACATTAAAAAAATAATGTTAATATTAATAAAAAATAATATTTCTGATTTATAAAAAAATTATTTTACAAAACCAAATTCCTTCAGGTCTTTCTCGCTCATTGTCCAGTTTTCCCGGACTTTTACCCACATTTCAAGAAAAACCTTGTTTCCAAGAAGCTCTTCTATCTCAATCCTGGACTGCGTTCCTGCTTCCTTGAGGACATGTCCGGACTTGCCTATTATCATTGATTTATGTGATTTTTTTGACACATAAATTATTGCTGAGATTTTTGTAAGATTTTTTTTAACATCTGCTTCTTCAAATTTATCGATTTCTACAGTAATGGTATGGGGAAGCTCTTCGCTTAAAAGACTTATAAGTTTTTCCCTTATTATTTCAGCCGCAATCTCCCTGACAGGTATATCAGTTAAAATATCATCTGGAAAATAAGGAGCGCATTCCGGTAAAAATGTTTTAATTTTTTCGATAAGCACAGGTATATTTTTTTTCTTAAGGGCAGATACCTCTATTATGTCTTCTTTAGGGGCAATTCCGGCAATCTTTTCCTTTTCCTCCATTATTTTTTTCCTGCCTGCTTCATCTATCTTGTTTAAAACAAAAATAACAGGCTTGCCCAGATCTCTTATTTTATCGTAAACAAAAAAATCGCCTGTCCCTATACCTGAAGAAACATCAGCCATCATTATAATCAGATCAGCATCATTTAAAGTCTTTAAAATCAGATTATTCAGTTTTTCAGTAAGAAGAGTCTTTGGTTTTAAAAATCCCGGAATATCTACAAAAATAATCTGGGAGTTTTTGTCATTATAAATACAGTTCGTTCTTTTTCTTGTAGTCTGCGGTTTTGATGAAGTTGCCAGAACCTTCTGGCCCAGAATATTATTTACAAGAGTAGACTTGCCGACATTTGCCCTTCCGGCAATAGCTACAAAGCCTGATTTAAATACCAGACCTTTATCAGTTATGTTTCCTTCTTTTTTTATATCCTGCATATCATCAGATCCCTGTGTATTCCGTGACCATATAAATCTTCAAAATAATCTGTTTTTTTAAAATTAAATTTTTCATAAAGCCTGATTGCCAGTAAGTTCTTCGGGTCAACAGTAAGTTCAATTTTTCTTACTTTTTCTTCCTTCAGTATTTTTATGGATTCTTTAAGTAAAAGACTTCCTATGCCTTTTTCTCTGAAAGATTTTTTTACATAAAAAGAATGAATAAAAACAGTTTCAGGTTCATCCCATTTTCTTAAAAGCTCGTTTACACCGATAATCTTTCCTTTTTCTTCCAAACCAGATGAGCTGTTCTTAACAGCTACAATTACCTTCCCGTATTTTATGAAAACAGGGATAACCCACTCATTTATTGAAGCGATCCGCCCAAGATTTGAAATTTCAAGTTTTTTCAACTCAAGCGTAATATCAGGGTTTATGTCATTTAATACTCTAATTGAAATATTTTCCATGTCAAATTCTGCAGGCAAAAAGTAATTTCATCTAAATTTTACTATACATGTCAACACTAAAAGAGGTTGAACTCTTTTTCCGCAAGCTCGATCAGCCTTAACTGCTCATTTTCCATTTTCTGCCTGTCATCATCAGATCCATGGTCATATTCATATATGTGAAGAATACCATGTATTATTAAAAAGATAAGAAGCTTGTCAAGATTCCAGTCATCACCATAATCTTTAAGCCTTTCGCTGGCAACAGCAGGACATAAGAGGATCTCCCCTACAGTAAAGAAGCCATATTCTTTTCTGAACTCTTTCTCATCACCCATAAAACCGAAAATATCTTTGTCAGACCTGTATGAGAAAGATAACACATCTGTAGGTTCGTTTATCTTTCTGTATTTCTCGTTTATTTCTTTTATTTCATCCTTACCGACCAAAGCAATATTCAGTTCGCTGCTTTCATCTTTTTCAAACTGACTGAATACAAATCTGGCAACTGAACTGATTTTATTTTCATCGATATCAATATCGTTCTGATTGTTTATTATTATTACTTCCATTTACTTTCTTTCTTTAAAATCATTAATATTTTAATATTTTCGGGGAATTACTATGTTTCCTTTTCGCTGGCAATAGCAAGTGAAGGAGCTGGTTCCTGATATGAAATTCTTGAATGATAGATAGATATAAGACCGTCGATAAGTGTATTTTTTACAATATTTACTTCCCTGATGGTTATATCTGCTTCGCTTAGCTGCTCATCATCTATTTTTGATTTTACTATGTCATTTACCATCTGCTCTATTTTTTTGGGAGTTATTTTGTCGATTGATCTGACTGCTGCTTCTGAAGCATCAGCAAGCATTAGTATGGCTGCCTCTTTGGTTTTTGGTTTTTTTGCAGGATATCTGAAGTGACCTTCCATTATTCCTTCCGGATTTGAACTGTTTAATTTCAATAATTCAATATCTTTTTGTTTTTTATAAAAATAAGTTATTACGGAACTTCCGTGATGCTGCGATATTACCTCGACGACTTTTTTTGGTATCTTGTTCTTAATGGCAATTTCCACACCATCTTTTATGTGGTTTGCAATAATATTCTTGCTCATGGAAGGGTTAAGCCTGTCATGTATATTTTCAACATTTAACTGATTTTCATAAAAGTATTCCGGTCTTTTCATTTTTCCCAAATCATGGTAGAGAGCAGCTACTTTAACAAGTAGTGCATCTGCCCCTATCGCATTTGCGCATGATTCTGAAAGATGGCTTACGAGAATGCTGTGATTATATGTCCCCGGAGCATTTATTAATAATTCTTTAAGCAAAGGCTGATCGGTATGAGAAAGTTCAAGAAGACCCATTGCAGTTACTATCCTGAATGAAGATTCAATGAAAGGAAGCAGCCCTATGGTAATAATTGCGGAAATAACACCATTAACTATTCCCAGCACAAAATAAAGTGCAATAGTTTTAAAATCCCCACCTATAAGATTGGTTATCAGAAATAAAAAGGCAAGGAATAATGAGCTTAAGAACCCCCCTCTCATTATTGAACTTCTTTGTGACACATTAGAAACCAGAAATGTCGAGAAGGTGCCTCCAAGGAAATAAGTAAGAGCCATCTGGTAATCAAAGTTAGCTGCAATACCAAGATTTACAGCAAGGATTATTGACAAAATAATGCCTGCTCTTGTATCAAAAATTATGGTTCCCAGCATTGATGCAGCCATTATCGGGAAAAGATATACCCAGAAATTAAGATGCAGGCTCGACAAAGTAGTAAATATTTTTATAAGAGCAATAAAAATAATAATTATTGTTGAAGCAATCCATAATTTCCTTATATTGTCATAAATATTCTTATTGAATTTAAAAAGATAAAAATAAAAAATTGAAAAAGTAACCAGATTGATGAAACATATATATAGAAATACTTTCCAGTTAAAACCGGTATTGAGTAATCCAAGGTTTGAAAGTATGAGAATATCATTTTCTCCTACAATCTCACCTTCGCTTACTATGGTCTGTCCCTCAATTACTGTCACAATATGAGGTGGCGTTTCCTCTCTTGCCTGTATTCTTGCTTTTTCGGTAGCTGCAGAATCAAAGACAGCAGTAGGTTTAAGATTATGGGTCAAAACACCTGAAATAATTGTTTTCTCAGATTCGCTAAGGTTATTCTGTTCATCTACGATTCTGCTTATCTCTATCTTCCTGGCATCAATGTCATTGGGCTTTATATTTTCTTTCATTATCTCTTTTGCCAGAGACAATGTTTCTTCCATTAAAATGCTGTTTTTCTCAAAATCAAGATTGATAGACTGTCTTATTATCTGCTCTTCATAATTGCCGCCAAGAAGCGTGGACATATAATCAGTTTTTTCCGCAATCTCTATTGCTTCTTTCTTTTTAACGATTTTTGCAAGCTGAAAGAAAAATCTTATCTGGTATAATACTCCCTCTTTACCGTTTAAAACCTGGGTATCATATTGATAAACATCTGCTACTTCTATCTCTCTTTTATTCCTGTCTTCCTCGGTCATGACAGGGTCTTCAAAACTTATGCTTTTATTTGCTTTAATCGTTCTGGGGCTTTGTTTCCCAAGCTCTATACCAAGATCAGGAGTAAAATTATATGAAAGTATTGCAACCACAACTCCAAAAGTTATCAGGAAAGTGTATAGTCTTTTTGCAAACATACTGTTAATGCCAAAATATCTGCTGAAAAAACCCCTGTTATTATCCTTCAGGTTTTCAGATTTTACTATGCTTTTGGTCTGCTCCCTTATTTTTTTTGAAAACATGATTATCTAAAAAATTAAATGTTTTTATTTTTCTTTTTTTTCAGAAGGTTTTTCAGCCTGACTTTTTTTTTACTGAATCCTCTTCATAAAGCTTATAGGCATTTACAATTTTCTGGACCAGGCTGTGCCTTACCACATCATCAGCAGTCAGATATACAAAATCAATCCCCTGTATGTTTTTAAGTATGTTGTTAACAACCATAAGCCCTGACTGCTTTCCATCAGGCAGATCTATCTGGGTAATATCGCCGGTTATCACTACTTTGGAACCAAAACCCAGCCTTGTAAGAAACATCTTCATTTGTTCAGGTGAGGTATTCTGAGCTTCATCAAGAATAATGAAGGAATCATTTAAAGTTCTGCCACGCATATAAGCAAGAGGTATGACTTCTATTATGTTCATTTCCATGTACTGTTGAAAAATTTCTACATCAAGCATTTCATACAGACCATCATAAAGAGGTTTTAAAAAGGGATTGACTTTCTCATACAAGTCTCCGGGCAGAAAGCCAAGCTTTTCACCTGCTTCCACTACAGGTTTAACAAGAACTATCCTTCCAATTTCATTTGCCTTCAGTGCGTTTACAGCCATGGCAAGTGCAAGATATGTTTTTCCGGTGCCTGCAGGTCCTATACTGAATATTATGGTATTATTTTTTATGGCTTCTATATATCTTTGCTGTCCTGCGGTCCTTGCTTTAATCTTTTTGCCATTATTTACAATAATATAATTATTGAATATCTCATGTGGTTTTAATATAGATTTACTGTTCATAATTTGTATTGAATCATTTATTTTTTCTGAATTTATTTTCTGACCGATATTTATCTGCAGTGTCAGTTCGTTTAAAAGATTTACTGCATGTTCAACGTTTTTTTTCTGTCCTGTTATTTCTACATCATTGCCCAGAACAAAAATATCGACATTAAAATCCTGCTCAATCTTTTTTATATATTTGTCTCTTTCACCAAGAAGCTCGGCAATGGAATGATTTTTTGCAAATTCCATTTTCAGCTTTTGTTTTACAGGTTTCAAATACTCATTTCTCCTTTTTCTTTTATTTGCCCTTTTATCCCGGAGGCCAGCCGAATTTACGTCCGCCGATTATATGAAAATGAAGATGTTTTACACTCTGGCATGCAGATTCACCAATATTAGTCACAACACGGAACCCTTTACTGCTTATTCCAAAATCATCAGCCATTTTGTTTATTATACCGAACATATTCTTTATTTTTGAGGCATCAAGCATGTCTATTTCCATCAAAGAGCCGATATGCATTTTCGGTATAATAAGAAGATGTACTTCTGCAACCGGATTTATATCCTTAAAGACTACAAAGTCCTCATCTTCAAAAACAATATTAGCAACTATCTCTTTATTTGCTATTTTACAGAAAATACAATCCAATATAACCCCCTGTAAAAGTATTAAACATTAACATAACATTAATATTATAGTTATTAAAAGTTAAAAAACAAAAAATACATTAATTAAGAAATTCTCCTTCAAGCCAGTTTTCAGATACTCCTGTGACAATTACATCATATATCCGGCCCTGTATTATGGCATTATGCTCATTGCTGCTTTTTAAGGGAAGCATCACTTTTATATATTCTTCACTCATTCCGTAAGCTGTCAGTTTTTCCTTATCACTTTTTTCTATTGAGACGCTTATCTTTTTATTTAAAAAAGATTCCATATATTTTTTACGTATTGAGCCACAATGATTTCTTAAAAGCAAAGCTCTGTAATATCTGATATTATCAGTGACCTGTTTTTCCATTTTTTCTGCAA
>DBPS01000024.1 GCA_002304935.1 Candidatus Humimicrobium oleiphilum
ACTTTACCTGATAATTTGGGAGGAACCATTATATAATGTTTCACCAGACTTGTTTCATTTACATATCCCAGAAAATCGCCTTCTGCTACTTCCTGCCCTTCAGAAACAAGAGCTTTAAAATCCCATTTCTTTTTTCTGTCCAGTGCAGGAACCTGTATGCCTCTTGAGATAAAATCGCCTTCCTGTCTGAAAATGACATCCAGAGGCCTCTGGATTCCGTCGTATATTGATTCAATAAGGCCGGGCCCAAGTTCTACGGTAAGCGGGAAATCAGTCAGAAAAACCGGCTCTCCGACTCCTATGCCTCCGGTTTCTTCATAAACCTGTATTGATGCAAGATCGCCATTTATTTCGATTATTTCACCCATAAGCCTGCTTTCTGAAACAAAAACAACATCATACATCTTGGCGCCAGACATATTTTTTGCTACTACTAAAGGACCGGCAACCTTAACAATATTGCCAATTTTTTCCATTTGGTTACTCCTAATTATTTAAAAGATAAATTTTATTTAATGATCATTTACCAGTAAAAAGATCAACACCCATTGCTCTTACAACTGCCTGTCTGAGCAATTCCACGGCAAAGTTTTCTTTTTTGCCAAGACCAGGTATGACAACAATTGAAGGCAATGTCTTGTTCATATATTTTTTAATGACAGCATTTATTTCAAGTGCAACATTTTCAGTAATAAAAATAATTGCATATCCTTCTTTTACAAGTTTTTCCAGCTGTTCTTCCAGCTTTAAATTTTTATTTGTCGGGAATACTTCTATGCCTATTGCCTTAAAAATAAGCATTATATCTTTTTCCCCGAAAGCAGCTATTTTAGCTTTCACTTAAAAACTCCGCTTTATGTTCTATATTTCTTTTTTCTGCATGGTATTTGATTCCCATATAAATCATATTCATAACTATAAGTTCTGTCTTTTTTCTTAAAAAGAAAGCGAATATCTTTTCAGGATTTGAAACAGAATATTTTATCTGGTCAAAAAATCTTATATTAAATACGCTTTCATTCTTTTCAAAAGAGAAGAATGATTCATAAGAATATAAAGAATGGATGCCCTTAATTGCTATTTCTCCATAAGCTGATTTTTCAAGCGCCCTTGCCCAGTAATCCGGGCTTTCTGATTCAATGGATTTAAAAAAATCAAAATCTATAAATCCGCCGGGATATAAAAAATCAGAATCTTTTAAAGATGCTCCGGCAAATTTCATTCTGTTCATATTCTTTATGTTCTGTATATCAATCCAGTGTCTTAAATAATCAGCAAGCATTTTACTACCAGTTTTTAAAACTTCTTCAAGGATCAGGCTGATATATTTTTTCTCAAAAGCAATTTCTGTTTTTCTGAAATTAATTCTTCTTTCCTTATCAGGCTCTGATTCGCTCTGGAATTCCTTTTTAAGAGCAATCATATCATTGATTATTTTAAGGAATATGCCTGTATTTTCCCTGGTTATCTCAATGCTTTCTTTTTTTAGAAAAGAAATAAGTTCGTCATAGGAAAAAGTCAGTAAAATAAAGAGGTTTTCCAGACTGGAATTAAGTATTAACGATTTTAATCCAAGTTTGAAATCATGGAGGTATTCTTCCATAAACAACAAATATACCAGGATCCTGTGCCTGTCTTCCAATCTTTCAAGGAGAAAATCCACGATCTCTTTATATGATTTAAGGATAAATATATCCATATCATTTTCTTCATCGATAAGATTGATTTTTTTTGCATAGACTGTCTCTGAAAGGATTTTTAAAAAATCATCAGTGTTATTTGCTGCAGCCATTCTGTCAAGTTTGGACTTGTCGAGGAATTCATATTCCCTGGCTTTAAGTTCAGCGCAGGCAAAAAGATAGCTGCTGTCATCAGTCAGCTCGTATTTTTCTGCCTCTGTTTTTACAACCTTTTCCATTTATAAAACAAATATTCTTTAATTAAAATTTAATATTTTGAAAATAATCATTCAAAAAGTAATTTTGATATCTCCATCTTTGTATCTTCAGACTCAGGGTCAATGAGGTTTCTTTCAGAAAAGTAATATTCTTTTCTTCCATCTATAATTTTTAGTCCTCTGTCAAAATTAGGGGCTTTTTCTGATTTTATAATTTTCTTATTCCCGAATATCTTACCGACAACTGAATCGGTAATTCTTTTTTCATTTTTCCCTGTCTGGTAAACTGCATTTTTGACATTTATATCGCCGGCGAATTTTAAAAGTGGCTTTTCAATCCTGTCTATACTGATATTTTCAAGCCTGTTTATTATGTTTTTTATAATGTCATCAACTATTTTTATTTTTTCCATTAGAAATTTCTGGTTTAACTGAGAATTAAACTGTGCAATAAGAAAATCATACTCCCGCTTGTACATTTCCCGGGCAAGCGCATTTCCTTTGGTAAGTATTATTTCTCTTGCTTCTTCTGCTTCTTTTAAAATAGCTTCAGCTTTTTTCTTAGCTTCTGCAAGAATTTCTCTTTTCTCATTTTCAGCATCTTCTATTAATTTTTTTGAAACATTTTCAGTTTCCGTCATATCTTCACCTTTTAATCTAATTACAATTTGACAGCATTTATCAGGAAGAAGCTTATTAATAATCCAAGTACGGCGTATGTCTCAACCATTGCAGCAAATATAACGCCTTTTATGACTTCCTTTGGTCTTTTTGCAGCAAGATTGACACCGGCGGCTGCTACTTTTCCCTGATATATTGCAGAAAACAAACCAATAAGCCCGACAGGAAGAGCTGCACCGAGAAGCTGGAGCCCCTGCATCATTTCTGTTATTCCCGCAATTTTTCCGATGATAAGGAAAGCTGCAACGAATCCGTAAAAACCCTGTGTACCTGGCAATACAACCAGCAGGAAGAGACTTCCAAATTTAGACGGATCTTCTGAAATTACTCCTGCAGCAGCTTTGGCAGGAAAACTTATTCCTATTGCGGAGCCAAGTCCTGCAAAAAATGTTGCAAATCCTGCACCTACTATTGCTAATGCTATACCTAGAGCGGCACCTGACATTTTTCCTCCTATGAATTAATCTTTTATTGATATATATTTATGTTCTTCTTTAAAGACTTCAAAAGGCCTTCCTCCGCCTTCATAAAATTTTGAAAAGAATTCCACATACTGGAGCCTCATTGTATGTACAAATCCACCCAGTATATTGATCCCCAAATTAAACATATGGCCGAATATAAGACCGACTATTAAAATTATTATACCTATTACTGGAATTGAACCTATCTGAAAAGCAATTTTATTTATTGCTGTTCCTATCCCTGCCGTTACAAGCCCCAGAGCCATTAATCTGATATATGATAGAAAATCTCCCAGAAAAGAAGTTATTCCATTTACTATCGTCAGATTTAAAAATCCCATGAAAAGCCTGAAACCCCAGTTTTTCTCATCTCTTGCTCCGAACAATATGATTACAAGAGCTGCAGGAAGCATAAGCCAGATTAGTATTTTCGCAACCGAAGCAGAAAACAAAGGTTCACTTACAAGCTGGATATTTACAGCAATCTCTGTTGATAAAAGTATTATTACAAGAGAGACTACTATGACTATCCACGGAAGCGTATCAAAGAAAACTGTCTTGTATTCTTTTCTGAACAGGTTATCAAAAAATTTTATAAAAAGTCCAAAAATTACCTGTATTACGCCCAGAAGCAATGCCAGCCTGAAAAAATTCATTGCTCCATCCGTTTTCATCGGGTCACCGAATATGGCAAATCTGGAGAAAAAACCGTCAATTCCAAGATAGCTTGGGAGGTCTCCAAACCAGCCATTAAAAACAGCTCCTCCCAGAATGGTGAAAATCCCAAGGATAAGTACAAGCATGGGAATATTTTTTGAACCTTTCATTTTAAAGAAAAGCACAATGGAAATGGCGACAAATATTAAACCGTATCCTGCGTCTGTCATGCACAGGCCAAAGAACAATGCAAAAAAGATTGCTATATAAGGTGTAGGATCTATCTCAAAATACTTTGGTACACCATATAGATTTATTATGAGTTCAAAAGGCCTGAAAAACTTTTTGTTTTCAAGCACTGTAGGCACTGTTTCGTCTTCTTCAGGCTCAACAGGTATTATTCTTGTAAAGTTAAAGCCATCAATTATATTATCAAAGATTTTCTTATCATCTTTTTTTACCCAGACTGTATAAAAGGAAACATTATCAGTAGAAAATCCGTAATTTACAGCCCATTCGATTTCCAGGTTATTCTCAAGATAATCCAGATATATTGTCAGGATTCTTTCAAAGTCTTTTTTATAACCTTCTAACTTTTTCCCAAGGTTATTATTAATATTTTCCAGATGAGCCAGTTTCTTTTTCAATGAATCTATATTTTCCTGCACAGTCCCGAAGTAACCTTTTATGTCAGCTTCTTCAAATGTTATATCCGACAGATAATCCCTGGCATCAGCTCTGACTCCGGAGTGATAAGCCAGGATAATATAATTCAGGTCCAGATTATTGTTGATTACTTCATAAGATATCTTCTTTTTATCAAATTCGGAGCATATTTCTTCAAAAACATTCTTTTTTGCTTTGATTATTCCGAGTTTTATTGAATATGAATCATAATCCCCGAGAAGTTCAAGCCTGTTTTTAAATGAAGACCATAGATCAAGCTGATTTATTTTAAGATTTATTTCAGTACTCTTTGCGTTATTGAAGCTTATTTCCTTATCAATAGAAATTATTTCGTCGATTATTTCTTCATTGTCCGTGCGGGAAGCAATATTCTCATATTCGTGGTTTGAAACTACTATTTTTCCGGCTTTGGCAGCCATTTTCTTACCGACTCTTTTTTCATATTCTGCCAGAATATCAAGGGCTCTTTTTGCTTTGATATTGACATCAGGTACTGTAAAGTCCTGTTTTTGAAGTGCCGGAACTGATTCATCATTATTTTTATCTGTTTTGAAATATGGCTTTAGCTCAATAAGTTCTTTTTTCTGTAAAAACTTGAGAACTTTTGTTTCTTCTGATTTATGGACTACTATTAAATATTTTTCAAGCCTGGCAACTGCCATAACATCAATTCCGTTATTCTAAAATTCTATTGACTATTTCATTAATAATTTTTTCTTTTTTAACTGCGGAATCATTTTTTAATTTTTCTATTTTCTTTTCAAACTCACTGGCAATTTTCTCTTTTTCAGCCGAAGCATCCTCCGAAGCCTTTTTTCTGGAAGACAGTATTGTTTGTTTTACCTCTGCTTCTGATTCTTTTATTCTTTTGCCGCTGTCACTGTATGCCTTTTCAATAATCGAAGCAGCTTCTGTTTTAGAAGATTCTATTGTTGCTTTTGATTTTTCTTCAGCCGATTTTATTTGCTCAATTATGTTTTCAATCATATTAAAAATTACTTCCCAGATTTTAAATTTCAATTATTATAACAGCGTAAGAGCTAACAATATATGATATCAATAATTAATTTACTGTCAACATAATGAAAAAAAATTTACCATTTAAATTTTCAATTTTTAAAACCAATTAAATCAGGCCGTTCTTCCTGCTCTTTTTTAAGAAAAATATTTATTTTATTATTAATACTAATTGAAAAAATATTTTTTTGCAGTAGAATAACTAACTTGGTTTAATTATTTGAAATTGTCTGGCCCTGATGGGAAAACTAATAAATTATTATTAGTTTAATAATAAAATATAAAATAAAATAAGCATATTTTTAATGAAAATAGACAGAATTCTTTTTAAAACATTCCTATTAAAAACGTCCTTGATATTATCCTTATTACTCACAATAGCTGTATTTTTGTTTTCATTTACAGGTTGCAGCCAGCTGCCGAAAAGGTTTGAGGATACCCGGGAAAAAATGGGCACATTTGTAAATATAATAATTTACAGCAATGATGAAGATTATTCAGACATAATTGAAAGCTCTTTCCAGAAAATTGATGAGCTTAACAAAGTTGCTTCGAATTACGACAGTGAAAGTTCTGTCTCTGTTTTGAATCGTGACGGAATAATAAAAAATGCCCCTGAAGAACTTATAGAAATCATAAATATTTCAAAAGAATATAATATAAAAACCGAAAGTACTTTCGATATTACTGTAAATCCGATTCTTGAGTTGTGGTCTGAGGGACTTTGGGAGGAGAGCGAAGAAGTCCAGAAGCAGAAAATAAATGAGGCATTAAAACTTCTGGGTTCAGATCAGATACATATAGAAGGAAGCACGATAACTCTGGGCAAAAAAGGTATGTCGCTTACCCTTGGAGGCGTTGCCAAAGGATATATAGTTGACGAAGTAATCGAACTTATAAAATCAAAAGGCATAAAGAGCGCTCTGGTAAATGCCGGCGGAGATATAAGAATTCTGGGTTCCAAGCCGGACGGGTCCTCATGGAATATAAGTCTTGAAAATCCGGATAACACATCAGAGCAGATTGTTGAATTTTCTCTTAGCGATAAATCAATAGCTACTTCAGGAAATTATTACAGGTATTTTGACCCTGAAAAAGAAGTACATCATATAATAGACCCAAGGACAGGATTTTCCTCAAATGAATGTATAAGCGTGACTATAATTTCGGAAAATGCTACAATTGCCGATATTCTTGCAACATCCGTATTCGTGCTTGGTCCGGAGGATGGATTAAGGATTATCGAAGGTATTGAAAATACAGAAGCTTTTATAATAGATAATGAAAGAAATTTTCATAAATCGAGCGGAATTGAAAAATTTATTGTAGAATAGTGAAAAATAAAATGACAATAAAAAGAATAAAATTTACTGCAGGCCTTAAATTACCTGAAAACAAGATAACCGAGCATATGCCGGTTGTCAGGCTTGACCTGCCTTCAAAAGTGGTGCTTCCTTTACAGCAGCATTTCGGGCAGCAATGCAATCTTCTTGTAAAAAAAGGGGATACAGTCAGAACAGGACAGATCATTGCTGACTCGGACAGTTTTATATCTGCACCTATACATTCAACGATAACAGGTGTTGTCAGCTCAGTTTTTAAAATGATAAATCCTCTTGCAAATTCAATAGTAGATGCTGCAGAAATTACAGCATCAGAAGAAGAAGATGTCCAGTATCTTCCGGTTAATCAGGTATTTGAGGAAATAAAAAAAGATCTTGAGGGATTTAAAGATAATAATGAAGCTGAAAAATATCTTGCAGATAAAATAAAAGAAATTATTTCCAGAATAAACGGACTCGATAATGAAGAGATAATATCTATTGTTAAAAATGCAGGAATTGTCGGACTTGGAGGAGCGACTTTCCCTACACACGTAAAACTCAGACCGCCAAAGGACAAACAAATAGATTCCCTTATTATAAATGGATGTGAGTGCGAACCATATATAACAGCTGACCACAGGATAATGCTTGAGTACGGCATGCAGATGTTAATAGGCGCTTATATTTTTTACAAAGTCCTTAATCCCGGGAAAGTTTATATAGCTATCGAAGATAATAAAGAAGATGCAATCTTAAATATAGACAGTCTCATTGCAAAATCAGGACTTTCCAAGAGTTTCTGCGTAGTCTCTCTTAAATCAAAATATCCGATGGGCGCAGAAAAGACACTTATAAAGAATGTACTGAAAAGAAAAGTCCCTGTCGGCGGTCTTCCGCTTGATGTCGGCGTTGTTGTCAATAATGTCGGAACATGTAAGGCTGCATGTGATGCGGTTTTAAGAGGCCAGCCTCTTATTGAAAAAATAATCTCGGTAACCGGTGCTGTTTCAAATCCGGGAAATTTCATAGTCCGTATTGGTACACCTGTCAGTGAAATCCTTAAATGCTGTGGAGGGTTCAAAAGTGAAATAAGAGAGATAATCCTTGGCGGACCCATGATGGGAAATGATATAAATGAAGAAAATTTTCCTGTTACAAAAGCTGTGAGCTGCATACTGATAAAAAGAGGCCTTCCCAGAAATGAAGGTCACTGCATAAGATGCGGCAGATGCGTGGATATATGCCCGATGAACCTTATGCCTCTTAATTATGTAAATTTTGTAAAGAACAGCAAATTTGATATGTGCAGGGAATACCATATATCAAGCTGTATAGAATGCGGTTCCTGCGCTTATGTTTGTCCTTCAGCAATTCCGATAGTTGCATATATTAAAACAGGAAAGAGCATACTTACAGGCAAATAAGATTTTAAAAGGATTAAAAATAAAAATAAATTTGAACTATAAAAATGAATGAAATAAATAAAGAAAATATTAATGAAGATAATTCCAAGAACAATGTTTTAAATGACAGCAAAGCAGATGAAGTTTCTTCTGAAGCTGCCAAAGAAAGTATCATTGTCAGAGAGAATAATTTTATTTCCCAGTCCCCGCATATCTGGAGAGGTATTTCGAGTGCGAAAATAATGTACATATTTTTTGCTTCACTTATTTTTCCCTCGGTTGCCGCTGTATATTTTTTCGGGCTGAGAGCTTTATGGGTAATGCTTGCTAGTACCATAACGTCTGTTGTAGTTGAACTGATAATAAAGAAAGCAAGAAAAAAGAATTTCAAAATGGACGGAAGCGCCCTTATTACCGGCTTGCTGCTTGCACTTACTCTCCCGCCGCGTATTCCGATATGGATGGTAGTAATAGGAGCAGCTTTTTCAATAGCACTTGCCAAAGAAGCTTTTGGCGGTCTTGGCTATAACATATTTAATCCTGCACTTGCTGGAAGAGCTTTTCTTGCAATCTGCTTTCCGACATTTATGACTCAGTGGTATCTTCCGGGTAATTCAGGAATAGATGCTGTTACTTCTGCTTCTCCTCTGGGGGAGAGCTTTGTTGCAGAAGGTTCAAAAATCGCTTTTTACAGGGATTTGTTTTTTGGGAATGTAGCCGGCTCCATAGGTGAGACATCTGCAATGCTTATAATAATTGCCGGGATATTGCTTATAGCTTTCAGGATAATTGACTGGAAAATACCTCTAGTATACGTTGCAACTGTTGTGATAATGTCTCTTATATTCGGCGAGGACATATTATTCCAGGTAATGGCAGGAGGACTTCTTTTCGGAGCTGTATTTATGGCAACAGATTATGTCACCTCTCCAGTAACGGGACTTGGAAGAATAGTATTTGCAATCGGATGCGGGCTTATAACATTTTTGATAAGACGCTTCGGAGCAATGCCTGAAGGCGTCTGTTTCTCAATACTTGTCATGAATGGTTTTACACCACTGATTGATAAATATATAAGGCCAAAACCGTTTGGCTATGTAAAGCCGCAAAAAGCAAAACAGGCAAAATAAAAAAAAGAAAAAGAGATTTAACCGGGAAAAGAAAATGATTTCAGAAAAAAAGACAGGATTTGGAAATAAGATATTAAGTAATAAGATCTATCCTATTATCATTTTGTCGATAATAGTGTTTGTTGCTGTTCTTTTGCTGATGCTTGTAAATAGTTTTACCCAGGAAAAAATAATTGCAGAAAGAGAAGCAAAAGTAACTAATATCCTGCAGAAGATTTATCCTGACATGCAGGATTTTGAATTAAAGGATGATATTTATATAATATTAAAAGACGGAGATGTTATAGGTTATTCTTTTATAGCAATCGGCAAAGGTTATGGCGGAGAAATTAATACTATAGTCGGGCTCGACAAGGATTATATTGTAAAAGAAATATCTGTTCTTTCAAATACTGAAACGCCCGGTCTTGGCACAAAAATACTCGAAGCTTTCTTTACTGACCAGTTTAAAGGGCTGGAGACACAGGATGTCAAATTAAGCAAAGACGGCGGTAAAATAGATGCCATATCCGGAGCAACCATAAGTTCAAGAGCTGTTACTGATTCTGTAAGAGCAGCTATCGAACAAAAAGTGGAGATTATCAAATCAAAAAATTATTAAATCAAATTATCAGAATAAGAAAATGATTGAAAAACAGGAAAGATTAACAGCAAAAAAATTCTGGCAGGAATTTGCAAAAGGTATAGTTATTACGAACCCTGTATTTGTACTGGTTCTGGGGCTTTGTCCAACTCTTGCCGTCAGCAATTCGCTTAATAATGCATTAGGTATGAGCGCAGGAGTTATTTTTGTTTTACTGGGTTCCAATATAATTATTTCTCTTTTAAGGAAAATAACCCCGAATCTTGTCCGAATACCAGTGTTTATAGTCGTAATAGCTACTTTTGTTACCATACTGAGCCTGGTCTTTGAAGCATATCTACCGCCATTATATGAGTCACTTGGCATTTATCTTCCTTTAATCGTTGTCAACTGTATTATTCTGGGAAGAGCCGAGGTCTTTGCATCAAAGAATTCAGTGGTTCTTTCAATTGCAGATGCTTTCGGGGTAGGTTTTGGTTTTACAATAGCACTTATAATAATTTCATTTTTCAGGGAATTACTTGGAACCGGCGGCCTTGAAGTATTTGGGAAACAATTATTTTCCATACCTGTACTTGCCGAAAGTCCGATGTCTGTATTCATAATGCCTCCGGGAGCATTTATTGTCATGGGTCTTTTACTTGCATTATTCCGTATGATAGGAGTGTTAAAAAATGAGTGAAACAGGTCCGAGCCTCATCACGATTTTCATGAGCATGGCTCTTATAAATAATTTTATATTGTCAAAATTTCTTGGTCTCTGCCCGTTTTTCGGGGTTTCCAAGAAGCTGACCAATGCCATAAGCATGGGTGCGGCAGTCACTCTTGTAATGGTCATGGCCTCAATAGCAACCACACTGATTTACAGATTTATTCTTGTTCCATATAAAGTAGAGTTTATGAATATAATCATATATATACTTGTAATTGCATCACTGGTGCAGATAGTGGAATTATTCATAAAGAGGACAAATATAACTTTGTATAATTCGCTTGGCATTTATCTTCCTCTTATCACAACCAACTGTGCAGTGCTTGGTATTACATTAATAAATGCACAGGCAAATTATGCCATGGTACAAAGCATAATAAGTGCTCTTGGCGGCGGCATAGGATTTACTTTAATGCTTATAGTAATGTCCGGAATAAGGGAAAGAATAGAATTTGCAGATACTCCCAAATCAATGAGAGGCCTTCCGATTGCATTTATAATTGCAGCAATCCTTTCTCTTGCATATATGGGTTTTAGCGGAATGATTTAAATAGAAATTTATTTTTTTTTAAGGAACGATTATGTGGATAATAATAGCGATATTAACAGCAATAGGAGTTATTTGCGGAGTATTGATATGGGTAACAAACAAAACACTTCCCAAAGAGCCGGCTTCTCTTGCAAAGGCACAGGAAGTTTCAGAACATCTTCCAGGCATGAATTGCGGTGCCTGCGGTTTTCCCGGCTGCTTTGCATATGCCCAGGCGCTTTCCAAAGATAAGAAAGTATTTTTTTCAAATGTATGCGCAACCGTTCTCCAGGATAATACAATGCTTGGCGGGATTGAGAAAAGCCTTGACCTTGTTGTTGATAAAAATGCAATGAACAAAAAAGCAGTTGTGTGCTGCAGTGGTGATTGTGAAAAAATAGGTACTTATGTAGGAGTAGGGACATGTAAATCAGCTACCAAAATACTTAAAGGATTTAAGAAATGTCCGTTCGGATGCCTCGGGCTTGGAGATTGCACCCATGTCTGTCCGCAAAATGCAATAAGTATTGATGTAGACAGAAAAATTGCAGTCATCGACCCTGACAAATGCACCGGCTGCGGCCTATGTGTAAAAGAATGTCCAAGAAATATAATCAAACTCATACCTGCGGACTCGAAAGTGGTATTCAGGTGCAGCTATGACAGTATAAGAGATATACCGGGCAGAGAAAAATGTGAATCCGGATGTATACACTGCAGAAGATGCTTTAAGGCATGTGAGAATGAAGCAATTATCTGGAACAAAGATAAGCAGATACCTGAATTTGATCTGAGTAAATGTATAGACTGCGGAGCATGCATAGCAGCGTGTCCAAAGAACGTACTTACGAAACTGAAGGTTGATGCTTCCAAAAAGGAAAAGGTTTTAACTAAATGAATGAGCGTCTGCAAAAGAGGCCTTCATGGGATGAGTATTTTGTATCGATTACAAAGACTGTAGCTTCACGCTCGACATGCCTCAGACGCAAAGTAGGAGCGATAATAGTAAAAGATAAGAGAATACTTACCACAGGCTATAATGGCGCACCCAGGGGTGTTAAAAGCTGTCTTGAAATCGGAAGATGTTTAAGAGAAGAACTTCAGGTACCCTCAGGGCAGAGACATGAGATATGCAGGGCGCTTCATGCAGAACAGAATTCAATAATACAGGCCGCATATCACGGAGTCCAGATAGCAGGTTCAAGCATATATTCAACAACACAGCCCTGTGTCCTTTGCGCCAAAATGATAATAAACGCTGGAATACAAAAAATTTATTATTATGAAGAATATCCTGACCAGCTTTCGCTCGACCTTCTTAAGGAAGCCGGTATAGAGCTGATTAAGCTGGATAAGTAAAATCATATATCAGGAATAAGATTATCCTGGCATTGTCAAATGTATTCTGCTTTTTTTGCACATATTTCATACGAAAAATGTGCAGCTGGTCTTAATTGCTTTCAATAGTAACTTAAAAGCATAATCAATACTTTTCTTAATTTAATTATTAATATAAAATATTTTTTATTTAATAATATTCACAGATGTAATTTATTCTATTTAGCTCTGCTTTTTGAAAATATTAAATATGTTGGCTTTCTCTTTAAAGAAATTTGATTTTTAGCAGCCATCTTTTAATGAATTATGAAAAACATTAATGGAAACTTCAATCTCAAACTTATATTTTTAGTTCTGTTTATAATTTTTTTAGTTATAAGCACTTTATACATATACGATACCTGGTCAGATTATAAAAAAAAAGTTGCAAATTACTCTATTAAACTTGCTGAGTCTGCAAAAGCTTTTTTACAGACAGAGCTTGTTGAAAACCTTGATGTAAATGCCAGTGATATTGAAAAAGAAGAGTATAAAAAATTAAAAGATAGCCTGAAATCATTTAAGAAATCAAATCAAGGTGTCCACTTTGCTTATCTTTATACATTAATAAATGGAAAAATATTCTTTATGGTAGATTCAGAAGAGCCGGATTCGGAGGGATATTCACCACCCGGCCAGTATTACCACGAAGCCACTGATGAAGTCATTGCTCCTTTTACCGAAAAGAAAAACACCATAGCGGGTCCTACGAATGACAGATGGGGCACCTGGATAAGCGTATTTATCCCGATTATGGATGAGCAGTCACAGGAAGTAATCGCAGTTTTTGGCGTTGATTATTCTGCCAGATTGTGGAGCATGGAAATCATCAGACATATAACACATTCAGTTATTGTAGTTGTCTGTATATTATTTTTTCTCACATTTCTATATCTGATATTTTTAAAAAACCAGACCCTGAGTTCTGTAAGCAAGAAGCTGCACGATAGCGAAAATCTTTTCAGGACTATTTTTGAACAGGCTCCCATAGGCATAGCAGTTGTTGATAATTTTTATTTCATGTCAAGGATAAATAAAGAACTTGAAAATATTCTCGGAAGGCAGAGAAAGGAAATAATTTCTCTTGACTGGAAAGATATCACACATCCCGAAGATCTGGATGAAGACCTGCAACTATTTAAGAGATTCAAATCGAAAGAGATAGATAATTACTCAATGGAAAAGCGTTTCATAAAACCAGACGATAGCAGTGTATGGGTGGAAATGACAATAGCCCGACTGGATCTTAGCGGAGATGAAAACCAGAACCATTTATGCATAATGAGGGATATTACCGAAAAAAAGAAAGCTCTTGACACATTAAGAGAAAGTGAAAGAAGCAAATCAGTCCTTCTTTCTCATTTGCCAGGAATAGCATATAGGTGCAGATATGATAAAGAATGGACAATGCTTTTCATATCTGACGGTTGCTTAAAGCTTACCGGGTATAAGCCTGAAGGGCTGATTAATAATAAGGATCTGTCTTATAATCAATTAATCGCTCCCGAATATACTGATATCATCTGGAAAGAATTGGAGCGCGTATTGGCATTAAAAATTCCTTTTCAGTTTGAGTATGAAATAATAACAGCTTCAGGAGAACGCAAATGGGTATGGGAAATGGGCCAGGGCATTTATGACAACAGCGGGAATGTTGAGGCTTTGGAAGGAATAATAATTGATGTAAATGAGTCAAAGAAACGACAGCTTCTGATAAAATTTATGGGAGAGCACGATTATCTTACTGGCTTGCACAATAGAAGCTATTATGAAGAAGTAAAAGTTAAATTTGACAGCAAGAAATACCTCCCGATTTCTATAATTCTTATTGATATAAACGGTGTCCGTCTTATAAATGATGCTTTAGGGTATTTTGAAGGCGACAATATTATAAATGAAACCGGAAAAATCATAAAAAGCACCATCAGCGAAAATGATGTACTGGCGCGTATCGGAGGAGACGAATTCGGGGTAATTCTTCCCGGTACTGATAGGGAAAATGCAAAATCACTGCTTTATAAGATAGAAGATATGGTAAGTCGGCATAATGAGACAGTAAAAGAAAAAACCAGGTCTATAAGCATAGCAATCGGGTATGGAACCAGGGAAACACTTGAAGAAAGCATAAGAGACGCCGAAAAAGAAGCTGAAGAATATATGAACAAGCGAAAACTTCTGGAAAGAAAGAGTTACCACCATACAATTCTTTCTTCAATCATGGATACAATGTATGCAAGAAGCCAGGAAACCGAACAGCATGCAGAAAGGCTTGCCAATATTTCCAGATTGATAGGTGAAAGAATGAAACTTCCCCAGGAAAGCATGAATGAGCTTCAACTTTTTGCAATGCTGCATGATATTGGCAAGGTAGCGATAGATGACAAAATACTGAATAAGCCCGGAAAATTAACCGAAGAAGAATGGGATATAATGAAAAAGCACTCTGAGATCGGCTACAGAATAACCATGGCTTCTTCTGAACTTGAATCTGTTGCTGAATATATTCTTTATCACCATGAACGCTGGGACGGCAAAGGATACCCCAGCGGACTTAAGGGAGAAGAGACACCCCTTCTTTCGAGAATACTTATGTTCGCTGATGCTTATGATGCCATGACTGTTGACAGAGCTTACAGAAAAGCCCTGACCAGGCAGGAGGCAATAGAAGAAATAAGGAAAAATGCCGGGAAACAATTTGACCCCGGCATATTTAGGATTTTTATTGAAATAATCCAGGATTATAAGTAAATTCTTATATTATTATATTAAAATCATTAAAGATATAATAAAGATTTTAGTTACCAGAGTTTTAAAATGCAGATGTCTGCTATTTACTTTATTTTTATAAATTAATTATTTTGCTATAATCAGATTTTAAAATTTCACAAAGGTAAATTTGGTCAGATTAAATGAAATATATTATCAAAGGCGGGAACAGGCTTTCCGGAAAAGTAAGAGTAAGTGGCGCAAAGAATTCAGCATTAAAAATAATGGCAGCATCAATAATGTCAAAAGGCAGGACATTATTAAAAAATGTTCCGATAATTGATGATGTTCTTACAATGGCAGAAGTACTCGAGCTTCTTGGAGCCCGTATTAACCTCGACAGGACAGGTAATTGCATAGAAATAAATCCTGACAATATTAAAAGCTTTGAAGCCCCATATGAACTGGTAAGAAAAATGCGTGCCTCGATTCTGGTTGCCGGACCTCTTCTTTCAAGATTCGGTGAAGTAAAAGTTGCTATTCCGGGTGGTTGCAATATCGGCTCAAGACAGATCGACATGCACCTGAAGGGATTTGAACAAATGGGCGCAGACAGTATCACAGAGCATGGCTATGTATATATAAAAGCAAAAAATCCGGATTCAAAAGGACAGAAAAAAAGACTAAAAGGCTCCGCTATCAATCTTGATTTTCCATCAAGAGGAGCAACAGAGAATATACTTATGGCCGCTTCTCTTGCATCCGGGACCACTATAATCCATAATGCTGCCAAAGAACCTGAAACAAGCGATCTGGCAAGATATCTTATAAAATGCGGCGCAGATATTTCGGGTGTTGACAGCGACTGTCTTGTAATAAACGGCGTAGATGAACTAAAAGGTTGCGAATATGAAATAATGCCAGACAGTATTGAAGCCGGCACTTTCATTGTTGCTGCAGCCCTTTGCGGGAAGAAAGTCGAAGTCCAGGATGCCATATGGGATAATATGGGGATTTTCTGTAACAAGCTTGCTGATGCCGGAGTAAATATCACGAATATTGATAATGAGTCAGTCATAGTCAGAAAAACCAGAGCTTTGTTTAAAAATGTACATATATCCACACTTCCTTTTCCAGGTTTTCCCACAGACCTGCAGCCGATTATCTCTGTGTTCCTTTCACTTGTCCCGGGCGTATCAGTAATTACTGAAAATGTTTTTGAAAACAGATTCATGTATGTTGACGAATTAAACAGGATGGGGACAAATATTAAAATAGACGGGCATCATGCAGTTATAACCGGTGTACCGAAACTGTCTGGTGCTCCTGTAAGCGCCACTGATCTTAGAGCTGGTGCAGCCCTGGTGCTCGCCGGGCTGGTGGCAGAAGGTATTACGGAAATCAGCGATATACATCACATAATGAGAGGATATGAAAATTTTGATAAAAAGCTCAGAGAACTCGGAGCAGATATAATAAAAACAGATTGACATATAATGAATAAAGACGAAAATAATACGGAAAATAAAATCAATATAAAATTGAACAAGACAGTGAGAAGAAACGGATTTAAAAAGCTTCCTTTTTATGCGAGATTCCTTATTATACTTTTCTCATGCATCATCGGGATAGCAGCAATAGGTGCAGGTGTTTTTTACTGGTATATCAATAATGCAAACAGAATGATGAACTCGGTTACGAGTTCGGAAATCGAAAACATACTTACTCCTGTGCAGTCAATAGAAGAACCGGTTACCATTCTTCTTCTTGGCAGGGATTCAAGGGATACTGAAAATGATTCCGGAAGAGCAGATACAATAATGCTGCTTTATCTTAATCCGGAAAGAGAACAGGCAACTCTTCTATCAATTCCAAGAGACACTTTTGTTGAAATACCGGGTTATGGCGAAGATAAAATAAACGCTGCTTATGCATATGGTGGCGAGAAGCTGATGATTGAAACTGTTTCAAAATTCCTAAATGCGGATATAAATCATTATATAACTATTGATTTCGATGGTTTTGTGAAGCTGATTGATGCACTTGGAGGAGTCGACGTAGTTATTGACAGACCTCTGACAGATCCAAAATCCGGAGCCAATTTTTCAGTAGGTAACCATCATCTAACCGGAGAACAGGCTCTTTCATATACAAGGAGCAGATCTACCGAGCTTGCTGATATAGGAAGGATACAGAGGCAGCAGCAGCTGCTCAGGTATCTTGTTGAACAGAAACTTAACATACAATATCTTTCCAATATACCGAAATATTTCAATATTCTTGTATCCAATACTCTTACAGATCTTGATCTGGTGACCTTGCTTAGATATGGGAAAACCGGTCTTTCCTATGAAGCGCAAGATTTTGAAACCGCGATAATCCCTACACATGCAGAATGGATAGAAAATAATACTATCAGTGTCCAGATACCTGATATTGAGGAAGCGCAGGCGATGTGGCAGAGAATAATAGACGATGAACCGGCAGGCAAATTTAATGCTTCCTACTCCATAGCTCCTGATGCTATTCCGGATGCGCTTGCAACAGGAATGATATATGAGATACAGGTGAAGGTGAAAAATACCGGAGCAATAACATGGGAACAGGGTGGTAAAAATCCTGTTCTTCTGGGTTATCACTGGATTAATTTTGACACAAAAGAGATGGCAGTATTTGATGGAAAGAGATCCGTACTTCCCCAGGACAGTGTTGCACCCGGCGAAGAAGTTACTTTCAATATGCAGATAAGCTCGCCTCCCCAAAAGGGAAAATATATTTTACAGATAGATCTTGTACAGGAGGCAGTAACCTGGTTTTCATATCAGGGAGTACCTCCAATAGAAAAATACTGTACTCTGGATATATCCTATTCTGCACAGTATGACGATAAAGGCAATACTCCGGATTATCTCGAACCCTTGGAAGAATTTACATTAGATGTAACAGTAAAAAATACCGGTTATCTTTTATGGGAGCACTATAAGGAAAAAGGCAGAATCAATCTGGGGACACATTGGATAAACAGGGATACCGGGGAAACAGAGATTTGGGACGGCCAGAGAGGCCTGCTTCCTTTTGATGTTGCTCATAATGAAAACGCAATTGTAAAGATTACGATAGTCGCACCCGAAAAACCTGGAAGATATATATTACAGTATGATATGGTTCATGAAGGATACAAATGGTTTTCACAGGAAGGAGTCATTCCGCTTGAAATCAATATAAATGTGGGCGAGACCATAGACAAGCAGCTTGTAAAAAATACTTCTGTAAAGGTATTCAACGGTAATGGAATATCCGGCTCAGCTACTGATTTTATTGAAAAGCTTGAAAAATATGATTTTAAAGTCCAGAGTCCTTCCAATGCACAGAATTTCAATTATGAAAAGACAATAATAATTTATAAATCAAATACATTAAAGAAAGCACAACAACTTGCTTTGCTTATGGGCAGTTATGAGCTTGTCCAGTATAGCGAAGATTTAAAAGCATATAAATCAAATGCAGATATAGTGGTTATCCTTGGGAAAGACTATAAAGAAAATATCAATTAAGTTCATTTTCGCTGCTGATTTATGGTGTTGTTTTAATTTATAGAAAAAATTTATATGCTATAATATGCGCATGAAAAGAAAATTTTCATTTAAAATTTTAATCCAGATAATTTTTGATATTCTTATCATATTTTCCTCATTTATTATTTCTTTTTTCCTAAGAGGACAGCTTGATTTAAGAAGCAGGGACATTTTATTTTCCCAGTATTCTGCAGCACTGATATGGTATATATTAATAATTATTATAGCAAAGCTGCTCATGTTCTGGCTTTTCGGCCTGTACAGAAGGATATGGAAATATGCTTCTGTAAAAGACATGGTTGCAATCATAGAAGCTGTTTTGTCAAGTTCCATACTTATGGTCGTTGTCTTTTATATACTTGGATATCCGATAAGTCTTTTCGGGCAGCAGCTTAATTTTTCACTTCCTTATTTTCCAAGAAGTATCTTTATCATAGATTTTATTCTGACCATTATCCTTATATCTCTTTCCAGGTTCTCCGGCAGGTTTTTCAATGAACTAAAATACGGAAGCCCGAAATCAAGAAAAAAAAGAGCCCTGATAATCGGAGCCGGAGATGCGGGAGAAATGATTGTCAGGGAAATGATAAGGCAGTCAAACAGCGAGTATCTGCCAATCGGTTTTCTTGATGATGACCCCAGCAAAATAGGAAGGCAGATACATGGTATAAAAGTGCTTGGTCCGATTTCAAGACTAGAATCTTCAATCTCAAAATATTCCATCGACGAGGTGCTTATAGCAATGCCTTCAGCATCAGGAGAGCTGAGAAAAAATATAGCACTAAGAGTCAAAGAACGGAAAATCAAATGCAAGACACTGCCAAGCCTTTATGAGGTCATAGATGATAAAGTATATCTGTACCAGGTAAGAGATATAGAAATCGAAGACATTCTGGGAAGAGAGCCTATAAGAATGAAAATACCTGAGATAGTTTCAGAGATAAAGGATAGTGTAATAATCATTACTGGTGCCGGAGGCTCAATAGGTTCCGAGATATGCAGGCAGGTTGTAAAATTCAATCCTTCAAGGATGATACTTGTCGATCATGCTGAGAACAATCTTTTTTTAATCGAAAAAGAATTGCAGGAAAAGTATGACTACACCAATTCTATTCCGATAGTTGCAAACATAAAAGACAGGGAAGTGATGAAGTCGGTATTTAAAAGATACAAACCTGTAATACTTTTCCATGCTGCCGCATATAAACACGTACCTTTGATGCAGCTGAATCCGGAAGCAGCAATACAGAATAACTTTATTGGAACCAAATTGCTTGCAAAATTATCCATTGAATACCATGTCAAAAGATTTGTAATGCTTTCCACCGATAAAGCAGTGAAACCCAGTAATGTAATGGGCATTTCCAAACTACTGGCTGAAAAATATCTTCAGTCTCTTTCAAAATCAGGGGACACTATTTTTGTAATTGTAAGGTTCGGGAATGTCCTTGGCAGCCAGGGGAGTGTCGTGCCCATATTCAAGCAGCAGATCCTTTCAGGTGGTCCGGTAAGAGTGACTCATCCTGAAATGAAAAGGTATTTTATGACAATACCTGAAGCAGCACAACTTGTGATACAGGCATGCATAATAGGCAGGGGAGGAGAAATATTTGTTCTGGATATGGGAGAGCCTTTCAGCATCCTGGACCTTGCCAATAATATGATTAAGCTTTATGGTATGGAGCCGGGAAAAGATATTGAAATAGTCTATACGGGTCCGCGTTTTGGCGAGAAACTCAATGAGGAATTATTTTATGAAGATGAAGAACTTGTGGAAACGAATCTGCCTCATATAATGGAAGCCAGATATAATGGGAACGGAAGACTTTCCAAAGATGAGACAATAGAACTTCTTTTTAATATAGAAAAAGAGATGCAGGTCTATGATTACTCAAGCCTGTTTGCAGATTTAAAGAAAATAGTTCCTGATTTTGAAGAAAAAGAAATGTGGTTTAATACGATTAAGGAATGAATTTGCGAAAATTGCAGCTTGGTCTTAAAAGATTTTCTGATATTATGCTATCTGTATTTTTTTTTATATTATTTACTCCTTTATGGATAGTGATTCCTGTTTTGATAAAGCTTGATTCGCCTGGAAGAATCATTTACACACAGAAAAGAATAGGTTTAAATAGCAATTTCTTTACAATATACAAATACAGAACTATGAAAGAAGGCACTCCTGACATTCCTACTGATGAAGTCAAAGATCCATTAAAACTTGTAACGAAGCCAGGCTCATTTCTTCGCCGTTCAAGTATTGATGAGATCCCCCAGCTTATAAACATACTAAAAGGGGAAATGAGCATTATAGGTCCGAGGCCAGCTCTTTATAACCAGCCTCTTCTGATAAGAATGCGTAAAGAAAAAGGTGCCGACATCCTGAGGCCTGGTATTACGGGGCTTGCGCAGGTAATGGGACGGGATGATCTGCCCATACCTGAAAAAGTAAGCTATGATGAACAGTATGTAAAAAATTACTCTGTTCTCCTTGATCTTAAAATAATGCTCCTTACAGTAAAAGCAATACTGTCAGGCAGAGGCAACAAATAGGGGACGTATAATTTGGCCCCCTTTATAACCTCTGAATACTATTTTATTCTGATGGTTACTTCAGGAGCTTCCACATAAAGATTATTCGTTGTAATCCTGAATCTTATATTGTTTTCATCCGGGGCAACTGCTTTTACTCTGACACTTATCCTGATTTTACCGGATGGTTCAATAATATAAGGGCCGTTTGTCCACATATAAAAACCGCTTGCCATTCCCGGCATTGCTTTTAAATCGCTTGAGTTTTCATTAATCCCGATAAGACTGAGGCTTTTTGGCAGCCCCAGCTCTATCGAACTTAAATAAACAGGCTCGGTTTCACTATTATTTGTTATCACATAAGAAATATTTTTCTCTTCGCCGAATGTGAAAGAGATATCTTTATCTTCAATTTCAAATCCGACATATTTTTTAATGCCAAGCACCTTGAATGTTTTAAGTTCTTCACTATAATCCATCCAGTAAATAAAATAACTCACGGGTTCCAGCTCAAAGGCATTTGAAAGATCCGGCATATAAGCCTGATTAATATAAATAGTATTTTTTCCGATATTTGCTTCTATGCTTGAAAGCATCTCCTCATAACTCAGTCCTCTTTCGATTTTTATGCTTTTTTCTGATTCATAAAGCAGAAGATAAGCAAGGACACTTGTTGACTTCGAGCTTGAAAAAATAATTGAATTATCTTCCAGCTCTCCCTCAACTGCTTTCCAGTAATCATATATTACTGTATCCCTGCTTTTATCCGCTTCCGCATAATTAATTGCAAAAGCATTTACAGGAAAAAACAATATTGCAGCCATGAATATGGACACGGCAGTTATTTTAAAAGAACCCGGACCGGATGCAACCTCTTTTTTATTGCCATGTTCTCCGTCAGACTTTCTTGCTGAAATTTTTCTGATAACTGCCTTTATTACTTCTTTAATATGATAAATTCCAAAAGCAAAGGGTATCAGCAGAAATGTAACCACCGAAACAATGTAAAAATCATTCGGGACATCTTCATAAAGAAAGACAGGTATAAGATTAAGGATGATGAGGAAAAATACCAGGACAAAATATCTCCATTTTTTCCACGCAAGCATTACAAAACCGAAAAGCGTTATAAGAAGAGCAGCTATATTGAAATCCTGCCTTATCAGATTATAATAGCCCACTGCCTGCTTTTTAAAAACTTCCATTGACCTGAAACCCAGCTGCTGCTTCCACTGCATACCTGTAATATAATGGATAAACTGATGGAAGGTCTTAACATTGCCATATCCCTGATAAGACCTTATAGGGATATAAAGGTAAAGCAGAAGAGGTGCAATCATAAGCGCGATTATAATGACAACTCTTTTTAATTTAAAAACCGCCTTCCAGTCAGTTATTACAGGGAAAAGTATCAGCATTGGTGCAAGAAAAACTGAAAGAGGATGATTTGTAAAACTTAATCCTATGAACAGATAATACAGATAAAGAAATCTGGTTTCTTTACTGTTGGTCCAGTAAACGCCGAAAAGAATGACAAGACCTGTCAGAAATGTATGCAGCGTATAAACTTCAAAACGATTTGTCTGAAGCCAGAAGACCCTGAAAAAACAGAAGAATAAAGACGAAATCAAAGCAATATAATATTCTTTTTTGATAAGATTGGAAATAATCATCACGAATACCGTTACTGTAGCTGCTCCAAAAAATACTGAAAAAATATTAAGCCTGAAAGCGATAGTTCCAAATGGAAGATAAGTAAACAATTTCCCCAAAAGAAATGCAATCGGAAATCCGGTTGTCTGCCCGACTGCGAGCTGGGGAACCTGTATGTGAAACCAGGTTGTGTCATATCCGAATGACGACGGATTCATGGTCAGGAGATATACGACAAATGTCGCAATAAAACTGATTGCATAAATTGCAATCTTGAATTTCGGGGACGTATAATTTGGTTCCATTTTAATTTTACAGAAATAAATTTATTATAATTTTTAATCTTATAAAGAAATCAGACAGGTTCTAATTATATATAAAAACAAATACATTTGTAATCTAATTCCTTGCGAGTTTATAATCCGGCTTAATATTAATTATTTATCCTGTATAAAAAACCGCCTGCTGCCCTGAAATTTTTTTCAAGCACATATTTCTTCTGCAGGTCTTTAATTTTTTCTTCAATACCTGCCCTGTCATTTCCGGAATCATCCTCATCGGTTGTGTTTAAATCCATATCAATAAAGTCGTCTTTTGATAATGAAACAAGATATGAATATTTCTGCCCCGAATCTTTAACAGCAATATCTATGTCTGCTTCAATATCATTAAGGCTTTTACCGCTGATATTTATAAATCTGATATCTTTGGGATAAAGATTGTATGCCATCTCAGACATTATATAAATCTGTTCACCCCTTATAAGAACTATCATATTATCCTCTTCAGGCGTATTTTCATCCAGCCATGCAATAAACTTTTCAAAATCATAAAAACCAAGATATGTATTTTTAAAATCTCCTTCAGCTATATTTTTTCTGTATGAGTCAAAGTAGCTTTTTACTGTAAAAATTTCATTTTTTATATAATAAAATGAAAAAACAACTAGGATTATTGCTGCAAAACTGAAAGCTATCTTGCCCGTTATTACCTTTTTGCTTACCAGTTTCAAAGAATATATAAAAAAACAAAGCATTATAAATCCCAGATAAGCCGGTATAAAAAACCTGTTAACTTCTCTTATGCTAAAGTTATTTAAAAAAAACCTGTTAATATGGGAATCAATCGGTTCAGCAAGTCTTTCCCGAACACTTATTTTTTTGATTTCAATATTAACACCATCGACTGCAGGCAGCTCGACTTTTATTTCACCTATCATCTTTCCAGAAGTATCCCATTTGGGATTTTCCCCGATGTTTATATGATAATCATGGGCTATTCCGTCAACAAATATCTGAAATTTTTCCACCTCTGAAGTTGTATAATCGCTCTCGCCACTGTCAGCATATTTCCATCTTATGTTAACGGTCCCTTTTGGGAAATCCACCGAAGAAACATTCTTTGCAAGGATAGTAAATATCATATAATCTCCAACCTCTGGATTAAAAAGCCCTGTCTTTTTATCCAAAGGATTGCTGATAATCAGGGAGGAATCTTTTGTCTCTTTTACTGTCAGGCCTGAACCTTCAGCATTATAAACATCTCCATTACTGCCGCCCCCGTCAGTTTTTCCTGAGAGAATCCCTCCTTTTTCGTAGCAGATAATCTCTTCATTTAATACAGGAAACAGAAAGAATAAAGTAAAACAGATGAATATAATAAGGAAAAATACAACATATATTTCCCTGATATAAGCCTTATTTCTTTTCATCAGAATTCAAGCTCCGAAATTTCTTTCTCTATTCCTTCTTCAAACGAAACAGGGGAGTAGCCGAAATCATTTGCAGCTTCGTTATAAGGATAGACCTTGTCGATTTTCATTCTTTCTATCTGGTCAGTGTCAAGGTCGGATTTTTTCATTATCTGCTTATAAATGCTGACAGCAAATTTGGAAATTCCAATAGGAAGCTTAATTATTTTGAAAGGAAGGTTGCTCTTCATCCTCACAATCTTAAGCATTTCATTATACTTTAAAGGATACTTCCCAGCCAGCTCATAAATCTTTTTAATTGTTTTACTGTTTTCAAGCACACCTGTAACTGCCTTTGCCACATCCTCAACATAAACCGGCTGTATCATATTTTCTCCGCTGCCAAATACAACAAAAAATCTTTTCTTCCTAATGAATTTCAGCATTTTGGAAAAATTATTGTCACCATCAGCGCCATAAATCATAGAAGGCCTCAGAACAGTATAATCAAGACCGGAATTCCTTATATATTCCTCTGACTTGATTTTATCTTTTTTGACTTTTATGTCAGTCGGGATAAGTACGGTTGTCGAACTTATAAAGACTGTTCTTTTTACATTACATTTTCTGAGTGCTTCAATAAAATTTTTTACATAACCATGATATTCCAGCCTTACAACATAAATAGCTTTTTCTATATCTTTCAAGCCATATACCAGGGAGTCAGGACTTAAAAGATTTCCGCCCACTATTTCAATACAGTCAGGAAATTTAAGCTTGATTTCTTCAAGCCTGCGACGAGCTTCCATACTTCTTGCAAGGCATCTTACTTTCTCTCCGTTTCCAGCCAGTCTTATAAGAATTCTTTTCCCCAGAAAACTTGTTGCTCCGGCAAGATAAATCAACGCAATACACCATCCTTTGAAAATAATTTAAATCATATAAGAAAATTGAAATCCTTAAATCCGGAAGGCATTAGCTTTTCATATATTTTCTTCCTGAAAGTAAGAATATTATTTGACCCAAGCCTTTCACATATGCTTACAAACAACGCTTCATCAAGATCGATTTCGTTAATGTTCAGTCCCCAGTAATGCTCAAGAATCTGGAAAGCCCGGCTTACGTCACTATGCTCATGCATTTCAATATTAAAATTTTTTATTATGTTTTCCATAAAAACTATTTCGGTCTGCCTGGATATCATTATTCCAATAAGCTTGCTCACCTGTACTACAGTTGAAAAAGGAATGACATATGTAAGATGTGGATTATCCTTTAGAAATACTGATGCCTTTTTATGATTCAGATCATTTTTATCTACAGCTGCATATAAAAAACTGGTGTCAGTAATTGCAAGCAATATTAACCTCCGTTTTTATTTTTTTCGTATTTTTTCAAGTCACCGGAAACATCCCTGTGCCCGCTTTCGCCAATACCTATAATACCGAAATCTTTTTTTGGCATCTTTCTTGATAGATATTCCTGTACTGCTTCCCGCACAATTAATGTTATTGATTTACCTTCCGCCCTGGACATGCTTTTAAGGAGTATCATAATATCTTTATCAAGAAGCACATTTGTTCTTTCTTTTTCCAATATGTACTCTCCGGTCAAATTATTATTTATTCATACTTAACAAAAAATATATAACAAAAAAACTGGCAAAACTTCCAATGCTGAAAATCTAAAAACCGGCTCATGACTTTTTCAGTAAAAATCAACGGAATATTTTCAGAACCGCATCTGATTTTACAGCTTTACAAAACATTGCAATTTATAGTAATATTAACATTAATATTACTATAAATATAATTAAATATATTAATATTAATATTAATATCTAATAATAAAGCATAAAACTCATATTTTCAAGATTTATGGCAATATTGCAGTTATTAAAACTGATTCCGGCAATAGCATCATTTGTTTTTATAGGATATCCCTTTTCTTATTTTCTGATTGTCCGCTCCAGACTTGCTGCAAGCGATATAGAAGCATATATGAGATACAAGAATATTTACGGTTCTGTTTTGAACATTATATTAAGTTTTTTCATCGGCACACTGATCGCCACTTTATATCTGAACACCCTCTCTCTTCTTGGAATAAATTTCAGCTTCTTAAACATAACCATATTCAGCGGCATTTTCCTTATTATTTCTGTCTTCATATATGCAAAATACAAAAGAAGACTTATCGAAGTTGCCAAATTTTCTGCCGGCAGCATAGATAATGTTTTTTTCCTTAATTTCAGACGCCTGAGGATAATAAAAAAAAGCAGTGAAAAAAATCCGGAAACGGGGTATAGCTTTGAACAGTTAAGCCTGAAAAAACCTGATTTTAAAACAAGGTTTGAAAAATTTAAAAATGATCCTGGAACGGTCAATACGCTCAAATCCATTATAATCATTCTTATTGCAGTAAACTGTCTTGCCGTTCTGTTCTTTGCCATCCTCTTTCCAATAAGATTCTGGGACGCGATATCCTGCTGGAGCCTTAAAGCAAAAGCATTCTTTATTGATAAAAACATTTTCACATTTTATCAGAACCATAATTACGGATTTGCCCACAATTCCTATCCTGTTTACCTTTCCCTTATACAGACATGGATTTATATCTGGCTTGGCAATGTAAATGAAAACCTGGCAAAGATAATCTTCCCGATTTTTTATTATTCCTCAATTTTTCTTGTATTTAATTTCTTCAGAAAAAAATTCGGTGGCCTGCTTGCAAGCATTCTTGCTTTAATATTCAGCAGCATTCCTATAATTGCTGACCACGGCTATATCGAATATACAAACCTTTTGTACTCAACAGTTCTCTTTATAGCTGTGTATTTCTTTTCCACCTACATATCAAATGAAATATCAGAGATAAATGAAAGCACTGCCAGGAAACAGGGGATCATTGAAGATATCAGGTACTATTTTTATGAAAGAAAGACAAAAATGTCCTTTGATTTTAAAATACATAATGACCTGGATTCCGTATTTAAAAGCAGGCCTACAAATGGAAATATTACTTTTAACAATGCAGGCAGCCAGAATATCTATCCCGGCCCGGACTCCTCATTGAAAGGACTGAACATACTCAGCATTGACAGATACAGGAAATACTCCCATTTATATATCAGCTCTGTATTTTTTGCAATGCTATGCCTTATCAGAAGTGAAGGATTTGTCTACTGCGCACTTTTCTTTCTAATATGCCTTATAGTTTATTTTTTCGGCCTCAGCAGAAAAGCCTGGCTCAAAAGAAGGTTTAAAAAAGTCCTTATCAGTTTTTCAGAACCTTCTGACACCGAAGATTACAGGGAATGGAAAGACAAAATAAACGCAAAATTTGTAAAAAACGGCGACACCCCATATACAGCTCTCAAACTTTTTTTAAAAAAACTCTTTCTTCCAATATTTTTCCTGTCTGCAATCAATCTTCCGTGGCTTCTGGCAAAATCATTACTGAATCTCTCGTTTACAAGCACCGAATGGCAGAAAATTTTAAATGACGGGATCAGCTGCAGGATGATTGGTGAGGGGTTTAAGAGAGCTTTATCTTCTTTTACAACAGAATTCATTTATTCTTCCTATGATTCTACAAGAGCATTTCTGGGCTCATCATACGGACCCATACTGATAATACTTCTTATTCTTTTCATTATGACGATAAAAAAAGCCTTTACAAACGGGGGTCTTGTATTCTTTCTTTTCACAAGCCTTGTATTTTTAAGTGCATTCATCTCCATAATCTTTATAAAGGAGTTTGAAGGCTCAATTGAAAGATATATCCTTCCAGGGTTTTTTCTTTCATTTTACTGGATATTTTCAAATACATTTAAAGCCAGGAACTGACAGCTTGTATCCATAGTGTATAATTTAAAATGATTTAAATAGGAATAATTAAATAACTATTTTTATGACAGATATCTTTATAATATATTTTGTTTTATTTGTAATAGTATTGTTTGGCCTTACAGTAATATTCTGGTATGCATACAGGTTTGAGCCTATTAATTTTGCATTAACGGAAAATAATATATTTATCAAGACAAATGCTCCAGACCACTCAGAACAGTACAATACTGATAAAACTGCAAATCCGGCAAAACCCTTAAAAATACTACATCTTTCTGACCTGCATCTAAGGACAGACTATAAAGGCAGCAGGCTTGCCAGCTTTTTAAAAATACTTTCCCTAGATTATTATGACCTTATTTTTATAACCGGCGACATGGTGGAAAAAGATAATCTGCAGGGCAGGCTTATGGATGTTCTTAAAAACTTCAGGGCAAAATACGGGATTTATGCTGTATTCGGGGCACATGATTATTATAATAAAAAGCCTTCTGAATTCTTAAGCAACATGTTTAAAAAAAAGGAAGCTTATTCCAGACAGAATGATTACATGACCCTGAAGAAGAAACTTGAAAATGCAGGCATAAAAGTGCTTATCAATGAAAACGTAACACTTAATAAAGAAATAGCAGGTTTTCCTGAAATAAAAATAATCGGTGTCGATGATCCTATAATAAATAAAATGGATATAAGAAAATCGCTTGAGGATTTAAATGATAACACCGAAATCATTAAGCAGGATGGTTTTTTAAAATCTGAAACCTATAGAAAAACATTCAGTATTTCCGGAAAAGAAAACCATGACATAAGAAAAAGCAAATCCCTGAACATAGCATTAATACATACGCCGGACAGCTATGCCCTGGCAAGTCTTGCCCTGAACGGAACAGACATAATTTTTGCAGGCCATACTCATGGAGGCCAGGTAAGAATTCCGGGGAAAGGCGCCATAATATCGGGCTGCAATATAAAGACAAAATTTGCTTCCGGCCTCTTTTATTTTGATGATTTTGTCCTGCAGGTCAGTAAGGGGCTTGGAGAGGGACGGTTCTCCAAATTCAGAATATACTGCCAGCCTGAAGCAATAATCACAAAACTTTTCATAAATTAGCACATATTTTTTTTATATTTCTACTTATAATTTTTTTACATGAAACTATAATATTAATTCAGTATAAAAAATAAAAAGATTAAACAGGAGATGATATGCCGGATATAGAGTCTTCAAGATGCCCGAATTGCGGGGCATCTATTAACAGCGATTCAGGAACCTGTACTTACTGCGGTTCAAAACTGAAAAACAAAACCGATAAAAAAGAAATTTCAACCGAAGAATATATAAAAGAAGAAGTTAACAAAATCCCCGTACGCAAAAGCAGGATAAAACCCTTGATAATCTCACTTGTAGTTGTCTTTGTAATCGTGGGCATTCTGGCCATAATGATCAGTTATGGATCAAGAAACTCAGAGGCAGGAAAATCTGCAGAAAAAGACAGCAGCATAAGTTCCAAAACCCCGCAGGATAATGGAGAATATGGTCCGATTTCTTTTAACTTCCCTTATAATATCGGCTTCTCCTCTATAGTTGATGGTAATTATGACATTTTTGTTGTCGAAAAAAGGACTTCAAAACCAGTCAACCTGACAGAAAACAGCAACGCAGATGACATTGGTATATGTTTCTCCTATGATAATAAAAAAATAGCCTGCGCATCCGGTGAAAAAGATTTATTATCAGCCTGCATATTAAATACTGGCGGAAGCGATTTTCAAAAAATTAAAGAAAACGGAGAAAACAGTGAATGGCCGTACTCCTTTTCTGCTGACGGAAAGCTTGTCTCTTTTGTTACGTTGAAAAATGACAAAACCGGTATTTATTCTTTTAATTTTGAAAATAAAAAAATTACGAAGCTTTTCAGCAGTAAAGAGAGCGAAAACTGTCCGACATTTTCTCCTGATGAAAGCAAATTACTTTTTAATTCAAACAAAGATGGCGATTTTGAAATATTCCTGCTTGACCTGAAATCTGCAAAAGCGCTTCAGCTTACCGATAATGATGCAGACGACATCAGTCCGTGCTTTTCTCCTGATGGCGAAAGGATAATCTATTCTTCCAATATGGACGGAGATTATGAAATATATTCGATTGACTTAAATGGAGAAGAAAGCATCCAGCTGACTGACAGCAGCTATGATGAAACAATGCCAGCTATTTCTCCTGATGGCGAGTACATTGCTTTTGTATCTGATAAAAATCAGTCTTTTAGCAGTATCTATATTATGAAGGCAGACGGTTCGGATATAAAAAAACTTACGGATAGCAACTATGAGGAAACACAACCGTTTTTCGGAAAATAGCTATTTGTGGAATTTTTTTTAATTTTTATATAAAATCATGAAGTATTTTCTTTAACCAGCCAGGCTCTGGTTTATCAGCCTGAATTTTTAACAAGATGACAAAGTGACTTCAGGTAACATTTGTAATTTGAAAATATAACATAAAAAGGCATAAAGAAATGAGATTAAAAAGATTTTTATATTTTGCAATAATAATAATATTTATTTCAGCATCTTCTGTTGCTGTTTCTGCATGTTCAAAAACCGGTGATACAGAGCAACTGACCACAATAGCTGCACAGGATACAAAGTCTTCTGATTCCCAGACTTCAAAGTCGCAGCAAACTACGACTTCAACAACAGTAAAGGAAACAACAACCACCCGTCAAAGCCTTCCGGAAAACCTGCAGAAATTTATTGATGATGCAGATAAATTATTTGAGTCCGGAGAATATGCGGAAGCAGTAAGCGCATACAGGACAGCAAAAGCAACTCTTCAGGCAATATCGTCAGTTGACCCTGAAATAATAAATGAAGCCATTGAAAAAATGGAAGCGAATTTCGATAAGGCAAAGACTATTACTGATACGGCAAGAATACATTACGGTAATGCAATGCAGCTGGAATATGAAAAAAGGATAGATGAAGCAATCGAGCAGTTGGAAGAAGCCTTAAAGATATATCCCAGATACCAGGATGCAATTGATGCACTTGCCAGCATAAAAACATTATATAACCTGAAATAATTATTTTATTTCTTTTAAAAACCTGCCAGCTTACTTAGAATAAAACTAGTAATATGTGATTTATCTTTTAATGTTACTATTGAATTATTTATTAAAAAATTTTCAGCATTAAAATATTAAAATAATTGTCTGAACTACTATTTTTGTTTTAAAAATGACAAGAGATAAAAAAGATCTTGATTACTGGGACAAATATTACGGTAATAAAAAAAGCAGCAGGACTTCTGGAAACAGAGAAACCTCTGGAAGCAGCAGATCTGCATCTGGCAGCAGACGATATCTGGATGAGGGCACCACTTCCCGCAGCAATCAGTCAAAAAGAAACCGAAACGAAAAGTATGAATCAAAAATAGTAGGCTCGGAATATAAGGTTAAAAAGAGAAAAAGAAAATCAGGTATTTCAAGAGCGGTTACTACAACAATACTTATTATTATTGTATTTTTCCTGGGGTTTTTTACTTTTTATGCCATAGATAATGAGTGGTTCAGCAAAAAAACCGACGATTCTGCAACAAACAATACTAATTCAGCCGAATCAGCATCAACAGAAGAAGTTGTCCAGGAGGAAAACCTGATGTCTGCAAGAGGAGTTGAAAGCGAAAGTTCTCAGACTGAAGAAATATCTGCCAAAGAAACAGAATCCTCCACCAGCCAGCCCGTTGAGAGCTCTGGCGAGGATAAGAAAAATGAACCGGTATCTTTCCTGCAGAGAATAATTATGTTTTTTAAATCCATTACCGGCAGAGATAATACCGAAGATGATTATTCTGAAAGATTAACTATTAATATATATTTTGCAATGCTTGGCAATGAAGAGATATTTAATGCTGAAAAAAGAACGATTGCAGCAGGAAGCGTAAAGAATGCTGTTGCCAATGCAGTAAATGAGCTTTTAAAAGGGCCAGTTGAAGAGTATAATTTTGCAGTAATCCCTCCGGGAACAAAATTAATGGATATAGAGATTGTCAATGATATTGCCAGAATCAATCTGTCACAGGAATTTCTTTCCAACAGCCTGGATACAAGTATTCTGGATGAATATATAATCTATACCATTGTAAACACATTGACTGAAATAAAAGAAATAAGGGCAGTTGTTTTTCTTATAAGCGGCAAAGAAATAAAAGAGTACGGAAATGTCGATCTCAGACTGCCGGCAATAAGAAATGAAAAATACCTGGAAAAATCTTGAAAATCAAGTAAAAATATTAAGAACTGATACATTTTTAAAAAGGAGAAAGATTTGAAAATATTAATTACAGGAGGAGCAGGGTTTATCGGGTCAAATGTCGCTGACCTTCTTATAAAAAACAATATCGAAGTCGTTGTAATTGACGATCTTTCTACCGGCAAGCTTGAAAATGTAAACAGTAATGCCAGGTTTTACAAATGCGACTTACGTGAACCCAAAGTTTTCAGTATCATTGAAGCGGAAAAACCAGATATTGTAATCCATAATGCTGCCCAGATGAGCGTAAGAAATTCTGTTGAAGATCCTGAAAATGATGCAAGCATAAACATACTCGGAAGCATAAATCTTTTTGAAGCATGCAGAAAATACAGCATAAAGAGAATCATTTTTGCTTCAAGCGGGGGAACTGTATACGGGGAACAGGCAAGTTTTCCGGCAGATGAGACGCACCCGACAAAGCCCATATGCCCTTACGGAGTCGCAAAGCTCGCCATAGAAAAATATCTTTATTACTATTATGTGACATATGGCATAAAATATACTGCTTTAAGATATGCAAACATATACGGGCCCAGGCAGGACCCACATGGAGAAGCAGGGGTTGTTGCCATATTCTCAGAAAAGATAATCGGCGGAGACCAGCCTATAATTAACGGAGACGGCAATCAGACAAGGGACTATGTTTATGTGGGGGATGTTGCAAAGGCAAACCTTCTTGCAATTGATAGTGAATTTACCGGTGAAATAAACATATCAACAGCAGTCGAGACAAGCGTAAATGAATTGTTCAATATTCTTAAGGAAATATCAGGCAGGCAAAACCTTCATGAATTGCACGGGCCTGCCAAAGAAGGGGAGCAGAAAAGAAGCGTTCTCTCATATAATAAAGCAGAACTGATTCTTGGATGGAAGCCTGAAGTAAAAATAAGAGACGGGCTTGCAAAAACCTACAGCTGGTTTAAGGATAATATAAATATCTGATATGCCTGATTAAGAAAAGTAAAAATATAAAATAAAATATAAAATAATAGAAAAATAAAAATCATACATAATATGCGCTATCTAAAAGATTTTTATAACTTTTAATAATAATAGCTTTTAAAATAAACATATAATGCATAAATCTTGTAGAGAAGGACAATTACTATTTAATGGAGACTGATAATCATAAAAAATATTCAATATCAGCCTTTTTTCCTGTATATAATGACTGGGGCACAATCTCCACAATGGTTCTTCTGGCAGAAAGTGTGCTTGAGAAATATGCAAGCGAGTATGAGATTATACTCGTAGATGACGGCTCAAACGAGCTTACGAAACAGGTTCTGGAAAGCCTGGGACCCAAGATAAAAAACCTAAAGATAATAACCCATCAGCAGAATAAAGGTTACGGCGGTGCAATAAAAAGCGGAATATATGGTGCCAAATATGAGCTTATTTTCTACACAGACGGAGATGCTCAGTACAATCCCCTGGAACTCGAAAGCCTTATAAAATCTATGAGCGATGAAGCCGACATAGTCAATGGCTACAAGATTGAAAGAAACGACCCTCTTTACCGGAAAATAATAGGCAGGCTGTATTATTATGTCACCAGAATGCTTTTCAGCTTTAAAATAAAAGATGTCGACTGTGATTTCAGGCTGATGAGACGCTCACTCTTTGAAAATCTGGTACTTCGCTATAACAGCGGCATAGTCTGCGTCGAGATGATAAGCAAGCTTACAATGAGGGGGGCAAGATTTGCAGAAGTCCCGGTTAACCATTATTACCGTGTGAGCGGAAAATCACAGTTCTTTAATTTCAGAAGGATTTTCAATACAGGGATACATCTTCTCAAACTTTGGTATAGAATCAAGATAAGAAAAGAATATTAGAAATGGCCTTTTTAAATATCAGATTAGCCGATATTATTTAAGCCAGAGCAGTATTTTTTCTTTTTCTTCGGAATTGAAATCATTTCCATACATTCTTAAAAAAACTTCTCTTCTTATATCTTTTTCATCGCTATACCTGGTTTTTATATTACTCAGCATCAGCTCAGCTGCCAGATTTAACATGGAAAAACTCATGAGCAGCCTTTTCTCCCCGGGAAGTTTATCAAGCATTTCCTTATATAGTTTGTCTATATTCTTCGCTGTATCAGTCAACCAGGGCCTCCTCAAGAAGTTCCGCCAGATCCAGTTTAAAGCACCATTCTTTTAAATATTTTAAATCTGGGTTTTCTTTCAATAGATTTTTTATATCCTTTAATTGCATTTCTGATTCTGATTCCTTATACCATATTAATTTCGAAATAATAAGATCTTCTATACTGACTAAATATATATATCCATCATTAAATTCCATCTTCTTTCTTCTTTCAAATTCCTTTTTCCTGTAGACGGAATCTTTTCTGACAATAAAGTCAATTTTAATTATTTCAGCTGAATGGATTATATTGAATATGCGGCGATTTAAAACAGAATCCCTGACCGTATCCATATCAATATAGTAATCATCTTTAAAAAGTCTGTAAAAATTTTCTATATCATTTATTTCAATAACTATATCAATATCTCTTGTCATCCTGGGGGTGGAATAATATGACATTGCGACCGAACCAGTCAGCATATATGGGATATTGTTATCGTTTAATTTCTGAACTATGCTTTTTAAAATATTAAATTCATCCAGCATAATGCCTGTCCTGAAATATTATTAAAACTGAAGAAGCACAATTTACAGAAAATGTTATCTGCAAAAGTTGAAATATTAAAAAAACTTTCTGTGTTATATAATACCTAATTATCAGTCATAAATTAATAATAATTATTTATATAATGTCTATATTCCGGAAATATTAAAAGGCATAAAGGATTTTTTTATTAAAAATATGGATTGCAGAGAAGATAAAAAACAAAATAACAATTCCAAATTTGATTATTTAAAAAAGTTAAGGGAAAACGAAGAAAATAATAAGAGCGACGTTAAACCTGCAGACTTAAAAGAAGTCCTGGACTTCTACAGAAATAAAAAAGTCCTCATAACGGGTGGGGCCGGTTTTATAGGAAGCAATCTTGCAATAAGGCTTTGTGAGCTTGGGGCAGATGTCCTGGTAGTTGATTCTCTTATTGAAGAATATGGCGGCAATATATTTAACCTCGAACCGGTAAAAGACAAAATCCGGCTTAATATCGCAGATGTCAGGACTTATCCCACCATGCTTTATCTTGTAAAGGGGCAGGATATAATATTTAATCTTGCCGGACAGGTAAGCCATATAGACAGCATGGCTGATCCATGGACAGACCTTGAGATAAACAGCAAAAGCCAGCTAACCATACTTGAAGCATGCAAGCACAATAACAAAGACGTAAAGATAGTATATGCGGGAACAAGGCAGCAATACGGTAAACCAAATTACCTGCCGGTTGATGAAGACCACATAGTCCATCCGACTGATGTAAACGGCATCAACAAAATGGCAGGAGAATGGTACCACATCCTTTATAATAATGTTTATGGCATAAGGGCAGCATCACTTCGGCTTGTTAATACTTACGGGCCAAGGCAGTTACTCAAGCACAACAGGCAGGGTTTTATCGGCTGGTTTATAAAGCAGATACTTGAAAACAGCGAAATAAAGCTTTTTGGCGGAGGAGGCCAGGTAAGGGATTTTAATTTTGTTGATGATGTT
>DBPS01000044.1:0-1185 GCA_002304935.1 Candidatus Humimicrobium oleiphilum
GTCCAGATTTTCTACCCTGGTGTTTATTTCGAAAGGATATCCAATTTCACTCTTATACAATCTACTGAACTTCTCGACATAATTTTTATTAACGGTAAAAACATCATCATTAAGATAAACAGACCTTACCTTATATCTTGTGACAACATCCTTTATTTCAGCTATAACATTTTCTATGCTGCGGAATCTGACATATTTTCCTTCTGTCACTTTTCGAAGGCCACTGTTGCTGCAGTATGTACAGCTGTAAGGACAACCTCTTGATGCCATGAACTCTGCCCGGTCATAGTCTGAATCAATTACCTTCTGGAAATCAAATAATTCTCTGTCAACAAACGGGAGTTCGTCAAGGTTTTCGAAAAATGGCCTGCATGGATTCTTATAGATTCTGCCGTCTTTTTTGACCCAGATATTCCTGATTCCGGTAATATCTGAATTACTCTCAAGCGTATTAACAAGTTCAAGAAGTGCAAATTCTCCTTCACCCACACACACCGCATCAAGATGTTCCGTATTCTCAAGCTCATTGGGAACAAGAGAGATATGCGGACCGCCACATATGGTAAAAATTTTAAAATGGCTGATATCTTTAAGAAGTCTTTTAATATATTTATATTGAAAACTGACAGTAGTTATTCCGATAATATCCGGTTTATACTGCTCTATTTTCGAAATAAGCGGTTCGGGATTGTAGCTGCCATAAATATACTGCAGAACTGTCTGATGCCCGGCTCTTTTAAGCATTGCAGAAAGAGAACCAAGCCCGTAGTGGTAGCTTAATGCGCCGCCTCTAATATTAATATCCGGATAAACAAATAAAATTTTCATGGCATAAATCACCTACATTTGTTAATAAAAGGATTTAAATAATAGTTAGTATTGTATTTATAAAATATTTTTATAAACTATTGTTTAAATAAACAAATTTTTAATAATATTAAAAAAATACAAATATGACATAAGTATAAGATTTCATATTTTATATAATTATATTACTTCAATAGCCGCAATCAAGTACTTTTAAAAATATTTTTTTATTTGTTTTTTGGAACTAAAAAATCTTTTTACGAGATGTATTTTTGGTTAAAGGATTGCTCATAAAGCAGGATTCCGGGGATTTTTTATCCTGTAAAACGGAAGAGAGATAATGATAATAGAAATTACTCCGAGGATAACCGAAAAAGA
>DBPS01000044.1:1194-3040 GCA_002304935.1 Candidatus Humimicrobium oleiphilum
CCGAGAGCAATAAATGCAAGCGCAAAAGCACCTTCATAGGTCCCAAAACCTCCGAGTGCATGGGTAGGGAGCACTGCGGATATTTCTGCAACTACTGTTGCAAGGAAAATAACCCAGAAGCTCAGATTTGAAAAACCGTAGCCCATTGGCTTCAGAACAGCGTGTATCGCCATATAATACGCCAGGAATTTAAGCACTCTGCAGATTACTGAATAAAAAAATACTTTTCCGTAAACTTTTCTTTGTTTTATTATATCGATGCTTGAATTGATGTCGCATAGTTTTTTAAATATTAAAACAAAGAATCTGCTCTTCCCGATTTTTTTATTCATAAGATATTTTTCCATTATCCTTATAAAAAATCTTATTATGGGAGACAGATAAAAAAGCAGCAGCATAGAAGAAACAAGAAGCACTGAAGCGATAAGTATAACCGGCCAGGAAGAAAAAGAAAAACTGCCAAAACCTTTTGTCAGCCAGACCACTATTATACTTACGATTATAAGAGTAAAGACAATCGCAAGATCAAATACCATGATAAGTACCATAGTCGAAATGCCTATTTCAACCGGGAATCTGAATTTTTTTGTCAGAACATATACATATGACAACTCTCCTGTCCTTGCAGGCAGTACCATGACAAAAGCATTCCTTATAAGTGCTGTCAGGAACATATCAATGAATCTTATGCTTTCTGTTCCCACAAGCAGCTGGGTGCGGTATGCCCTGAAAAGATCGCTGACCAGCACGATTAGTATTGCGGCTATGATTGATGGTTTGTAAATATTTATAATTGCATTTTTTATCTCTTCAAAAGAAACCTGCCTAAGCAGGAATGTGACAAGAAATAAACCGAATCCGACAACAATTACGATATTTAATATTTTTAAAAAAAGACCCCTCTTGTTTTTAAAGGATTTCATTGCTTGTTTTCGATACCTGTATAGCTATTTTTATTTTTATGATTACATTATAATATTTCCGGTGTTTATTAAATACCAAGTTGCTATTATCCTGTATTTTTGCTGATTATGGAAAATAATACCTGAGTTTTAATTATATCCACATTTATGCTATTTCAAGTGAAATATTATTGTTTTTCCCCAACTATTATTATATGCGGATAATAAATAATTATCTGTCCGTTAACTTTTTCAGGCTCAAATCCTGTCTTGTTTTTGCCAATATCTTCGCCGAATATTTTACGCATTTTGTCTGCTCCGCCCTCTATCGGGAAAGAACAGCTTATCTGGCTTTCAAGTTCCCGAGCCAGCCTGTAAAACCCTGTTTTGATATTTACAAGTCCTGCTGATTCTACGACTTTCATAAATTCTTCAGGGGTGAGTGCTTTTGTGTGGGAAGGGTCTCTTATTTTCTCTACTTCATCATAATATTTCTGCTTTTCAGCAGGAGTAGACACATCAATAATTGCAACTTTTCCGCCTGGACTGCACACTCTTTTCATTTCAGCGGCGGCTTTTTCCGGTTCAAGGTAATGATGGAAAGAATATCTTGTGATGACAAGCGAAAATAAGTTATTTTCATATGGAAGTGAAAAAGCATCTCCGATATCCCAGGACATGTTAATCAGCCTGTTTTCTTCCTGTATTTCTTTTGCCCTGTTTATCATTTCGGGAGTCATATCTATCCCTTTGATATTTTTTACAACTTTTGCAAAAGCTGAAGTCATAAGTCCGGGGCCGCATGCAACATCAAGGACATTGTCATCGCTTTTGGCTCCGACTATTTTTATTATAAGGTCAAAAACAAGCTTATCGCCATGCTCCGGTATATTTGAAAATGGAACAGCCTGTTTTGAAAACTGATCAAGAATCAAATCTTTATG
>DBPS01000038.1 GCA_002304935.1 Candidatus Humimicrobium oleiphilum
ATTTCCCTTAAAATATTATATCCGACTTCAGGGTGGATCCTTATAATTTTTGTTTCAATTTCTGTCAGTCTTGCAGGTTTGGATAGAATAGAAGAGGGAATGCCGATTTTTCCAATATCATGAACCAGTGCAGCAATCGAAAGCATTCTTATTTTGTTATTATCAAACTTCAGCTCCTTTGCAATAGCTTTAACAAGCTCTTCGACTCTTTTCTGATGACCGGAAGTATAAGGATCTCTTGTCTCAACAATAGAAGAAAGACTATTTATTGTCCCATCAAGAGTCTTGCGAAGCTTGCCATAGCTTTTCTTCAGCTCATCCCTGGACTGTCTATAATCGTGCAGAAGTTTGGCAAGTTTTAAATTGGAATAGCTTAAATTTGAAAACAGCTGGGTGAATTTTGAATAAAAACTTATAACTCTGGCAATTTTTTCTCTGCTGAATTTCGGAACCTTATGCAATGCTTCCAGATATTTATCAACATCAAATCCGAATTTGTGTGCCTGGGCTATAAATATCTTTTCATCAATAATGTCATCTTCAAAGAAAAACTGCCCTATCATGAGATTCCCCAGATGTTTTCCCCCGATTATAATGGGTGTAATCATATCCCGAAGATTATTTTTGCACTTATATGAAACAAACTCATCTTTTTTAACTTTTTTTATAAAATATTCCTTGGTTTCTTCGCAGTTTTTAAAACTTTTCTTACAGACTCTGTGAAATTTTGTGCAGATATCCTGTAATCCTATAGCAATAATTGAGTTTCGCCCAAGATCTTCTATGCCCATTGCAACGCCGTTCAAAGAATAAAAATCTTCTATTATTGATTGTATCAGGTCACTGTTGATTATGTTTTTGAATTCTTCTTTGGTCATTTCATGTTCCGGGGTTAAAACATTATCAAGTTTTAACATTGCTTCCTGCCTGCTTTTCTCTTTTTCAAGTTCAGCTTCTTTTCTTTTAACAGCGATGACATAAAGGTCAAGAAAATTACTGACAAGTCCTACATCTTCTTCTGAAAAATTATCTTCTGAATCAGCAAGTCCTATCTGGCCTATAAGAATATCTTCAAAAATTATCGGGACTGATAAATAATTTCTGATTGGTATATGCCCTTTTGGGAGGCCTTTGCTGCTTTTGTGTTTTTCCGGAGTATTGGTAAAAAAAGGTTTTCTGTTATTTAAAGAAACACCCCATAAGGCAGGATATAACCCGTCCCTATCTGGAAAAAACGTTAGTTTCTTTGATTTACCCTCAGTATGGCATTCTTTTCCCATCATTTTGGAAATAGTTCGCGAGGTTGATATCCCGGTTTCGGGATCTATTGTATTCAGATAGCCATATTTGCTATTGGTGAGTTGCTTGCATTTCTCAAGAAAAATATCCGCTATTTCTTCTATGGTGCTGTCAGAATTCATCAGGACTTTAAAAATATCCTGGTAAGCTTTAAAAAGCAAAATCTGGACTTCTTCTTTATTTTTCATAAATTTAAAGCATTTGTGTGATAATAAAGTTTTGTTACTTGCCAGTAAATTTGTCTTTTATAAAACTTATATAAAAATTCTTAATTAATAAATTATAGAATATTAAAGTAATTAATAATATTATAATCATATTCGGTTATAAAGACCAGAAAAATCATTTTTTTCATCATGCACTTTTCTGACCAGTTAAAATCCCCATAAAAATTAGAAGTGCCTAATTCCTGTTAGACACTTCTAATTTAATATCCCTATTAAATGGGTTAAATATCTAATTTTTAAGCGCTGAGCAGTTTTTCAGAGACTTCAACAGCAGTTGAAGCATCCGCTGCATATCCGTCAGCACCGATGCTGTCAGCATATTCCTGTGTTACAGGAGCTCCGCCGACTATAATTTTTACTGATTGTGCATTCCCATCTTTTCTTACTTCATCAATTACATCTTTCATTGCAGGCATTGTTGTCGTAAGAAGAGCAGAAAGGCCAAGTATGTTTGCTTTATTGGAATTGACTGCTTCTACAAATTTTTCCGGTGGAATATCCACACCGATATCAACAACATTAAATCCTGCACCTTCAAGCATCATCGATACAAGGTTCTTGCCGATATCATGCAGGTCTCCCTGGACTGTTCCGATTACAGCAGTACCCTTTGATGGCGCACCAGACTCTGAAAGCAGCGGCTTTAAAATGTCCATAGCTGCATGCATTGCCCTTGCTGCTATGAGCACTTCGGGAATATACATTTCATTTGCCTTGAATTTTCTCCCGACAACTTCCATGCCGGCAATAAGACCCTCATTTAGAATTTCTGAAGGGTCTATACCTTTGCCGACCAGTTCCTTGGTGACTTCCTTGCTTTTGACATTGTCACCCGTAAGAATAGAGTCAGCAAGTTCCTGATATTTTGCCATATTCTCTCCTTCTTGTTAAATGATTAATAATAGCTTGACTTATAATATCAAAAAAAAGTAAAAGTTTAAAAAAAATATAAATATTGAAATAAAAATAATTATCATATTCCAGCTTTAAGAATCTATACCTGTTTTTGGCCTGCATGTAATTTATTCTTTACATATTATCTAGAATTAAAATAAAATTACTAATTAGTATTATTTCTTTTAGCCAAACTATTACTGATAGATATGAGGGAATATGAATTACGATGTTTTAATAGCAGGTGGCGGGATAGCGGGGCTGACATCTGCTTCATACTTAAGCAAAGACGGATATAAAGTCCTATTATGCGAGAAGGGTGAGAAATTAGGGGGACTTGTAGGATCATTTGATTTTAATGGTTTTACATTTGATGGAGGTATAAGAGCTGTTGAGAATTCCGGAATAATATTCCCGATGTTAAGACAACTGGGTCTGGATATAGATTTTATAAAAAATAATATTTCTATCGGGATTGAAGACAAAATAGTAGACCTTGCATCAAAGGACAGCTTGTCTGATTATAAAAATTTATTAAAAACGCTTTTCCCCGGCAACAATGATGATATTGAAAAAATCATAAGCGAAATCAGTCTTGTCATGCAATATATGGATATATTATACGGCATTGACAATCCTCTCTTTCTGGACCTCAGAAAAGACAGGGAATATTTTTTAAAAACAGTACTTCCCTGGATGTTTAAATATATGACAACTATCGGAAAGATAGGCAGGCTCAACACTCCTGTAGATGAATACCTGCAGAAATTTACCAGGAACCAGTCTCTTATTGATATGATCGCACAGCATTTTTTTAAAAAGACACCGGCTTTTTTTGCTTTAAGCTATTTCAGCCTATATCTTGACTATAAATACCCGAAAGGCGGTACAGGAAGAATAATAGATAAAATGGAAGAATTCATCCTTGATAATAAAGGTGAGATTAAAAAAGAAACAGAGATAACCCATATAGATCCGCAAAACAGAAAAGCCGGAGATTCAAAAGGCAATGAGTATAATTACAAAAAATTAATTTGGGCTGCAGATATAAAAAATCTATATAATGTCCTTGAAATCAATTCTCTAAAGGATGAAAAAATTAAGAATAAATTGTTTGCATATAAAAATTCCCTGTCAGATAAAAAAGGCGGGGATTCGATCTTAACCCTGTATCTTGCAATTGAAATTGAAAAAAGTCATTTTGAAGATAAATTTAAAGGTCATTTTTTCTATACTCCGGCCAGGACCGGACAATCTGGCTTAAATATAGATGAACTGAAAACTAATACTTCGTCCCACGATGGTGAACAGTATACTGAAGATAAAGAGCGCATTATAAAGTGGTTAAAGAAATATTATGAACTTACAACATACGAAATATCCTGTCCTGTAATGAGGGATCCTGCTCTTGCACCTGAGGGAAAGACGGGCCTGATAATAAGTTCGCTTATGGAGTATTCGCTTGTCAGGCATATTTCAAAAATGGGCTGGTATGATGAGTTTAAAAAAATAAGCTTGGAGCATATTACTGATGTTCTGGCAGATACTGTTTTCCCTGAAATCAGGGGCAGGATTTCGGGTCAGCTTGTTTCAACACCGCTGACACTGGAAAAATTAACCGGAAATACGGAAGGCGCCATAACGGGTTGGGCTTTTACTAATGATTTTATACCTGCTGTGAGCAGTCTTCCCAAAATTACCAGTTCGGTTCTGACTCCTGTCCCGGATATTTTACAGGCAGGGCAGTGGGTGTTTAGTCCTTCAGGACTTCCAATTTCAGTTTTAACAGGAAAACTTGCTTCAGACAGAGTAAAAAAGCATTTAAAAAAAAGGAGGTAGTTAATTATCAGCAAGTCCGGTCATCTTCATACTCAGGTTCCAGATCCGCTCGCCCAGATTACGGTCAAGTGCATGACTGGCTGGTTTTTCATCAATGGTAAGATTAAAAAAGCGTCCGCTTGTATGTTCCATTTCCGGAGCAGATGCCAGATAGTAAATGGCTTCTCCTGACATAACAGGATCTTTTAAAAGCGGTCTTATAAGAAATCTGTTAAACATCCTGTAAAACCAGCCATTATTATTTCCTATATTGGTTTTTACATCTCCGGGATGCATTGCATTAATAGTTACATTTGTTCCATTCAAACGTTCTGCGAATTCCCAGACTGTAAGAAGCTGGGCTGTTTTGGAAGCTCCATAACTCCTGTAACCATTATATCGGCGTTTTTTCCAGTTGATATCATTTATATCCAGTCCGCCGAAACGATGCCCTTCAGAGTTTATCTGAATGATTCGTGCCGGAGCGCTATCCTTTAAGCGGTTAAGAAGAAGATGAGTTAGCAAAAAAGAAGCCAGGTGATTCACGCAAAACACTAGCTCAAAACCTTCCCTGGTAAAAACAGGTACTGTCGAATGAATACCGGAATTATTGATCAGCACATCAATCTTTTTATGATTTTTTAAAATGATATCTGCTGCTGTCCGCACTTCGTCCAGATTTCTGAAATCGGCAATTACAATATCTGCAGAAATTTTATAATCATTCCATATTTTTTTGCTGACATCTTCGGACTTCTGCTTATTACGGCATATCATTACCAGATGTGCGCCACCCCGGGCAAGACGTTTGGCAGCTTCTAGTCCGACTCCGGATGTTGCCCCTGTTATCACACAGACTTTTCCTGTCATCAGGGTAGAACTCTTTTTTTGTACAGCTTTACTGTTTTTTATAAAAATCAATTCATCTGGTAGTTCAAACTTCATTTTATTACCTGTCAGCCGAAAAATCTCCTCATAAATTTTCTATATATTTTTTTTAAAAAAGGTATTCCGTCAAAAATATCGCCCCATAAGTCATAATAATCTCTCTGTTCTATTATTCTTCCATCCTCGTGAAGAGTAAGCTTTGTGCAACCGTAAACAGGTTTGTCCGGAAATCTCCGAAACGACATCGTCATTTTCCAGTCCATCATAATAATATCTGAATCCTGTAAAACAGAAATTATTTCCATTTGAAGTTTCCTGCATCTTCTCGTAAGGCGGTTACACATGGCTTTGAAATTATCAATACCCTGCAATTTTTGAACTGAATCCTGAAATATGATTTCAGGGTGATAATATTGGAAAATATGTGACCAGTCCGGCCTGCCATTGGTATTATAGGTTTTTGACCATAGTTCCTTAATAATATCAACGGTCAGATTCACAGTATTTTCTTCTTTTTTATTTTTCATAAGCTCTAAGTTTTTCAGCAAATTGATTATTTTACCACTTGCCGCTTGCTCCCCTTTGCTGTCTGCCATAAGCCAGTATCCAGAACTTGTTAGGATCAAGACCGGCCTCTTTGGCTGCTTCACTTATTCCAAGTCCGTGAATGCCGGCATTTTCCAGTTTATTAAAAATTATTTTAGCTTCATCCTTGCTTAATTCTGAAAGATTATATTTGGCGAATATCTCTCTGGCAGTCTGTTTTTGTTTGGTTGTAAGTTTTTTGTTTGGAGAAATTTCGGTTTCCGAAAAAGAATCTGCATCTGATTTGAAATTTTTATTTTCTTTAAAACTCATAAAGTCCCCCCTCCCTCCAGATATATAATATCTATAAATAACAAATATATAAGTCAATTGGTTTTATATCAATAATGATTTTTTTCTTTTTTGAATTAAATGATAAAATGACAATATTATCTGGAAGTCTTTTTTGGGACTTTTATTTATAAGAAATAAGATTTTGGAAATTTAAATGAAAAACATAGCTATAGTATGCGATGTAATGAAAAACGAATTTACCAGATATAAAAATGAAGCTGGTAATAACCTTGAATGCATTTTTCTTGAACAGCATCTTCATAATACGCCGGATATAATGAATAAAAGATTGCAGGAAGTGATAGATAGCATAGATGGAGATTATGATAAGATTCTGCTGGGCTATGGTCTTTGCAGTAACGGAGTCGTCAATCTCAAATCGGATAAACATGAAATCATAATACCTAAGGTAGATGATTGCATAAGCCTGTTTTTAGGCTCGAAAGAGAGATATCTGGAAGAGTTTTCAAAAGACCCTGCAACTTATTATCTTTGCAGGGGATGGATCGAATACGGGGGAGACCCTTATCGCGGTTTTCTTTTGTGGACCGGTCAGGAGAACATGATACCGGAGAGCTGGATGAGTAACAGAAAAGTCTACGGGCAGAAATATGACATGGAGATGGCGGAATATTTATTTGTTGAAATGATGAAAAATTATAATCAGGTGACACTGATAGATAATAATGATCTTGAAGAAATACATAGCAGATATGCCAGGGACATGGTAGATTTTATGGGCAAAATGCTTAAAAAAGAAGTAAGGCTGAAAATCATAAAAGGTTCCACAAAATTTTTAAGCAGACTGGCACAGTGCAGGTTCGATGAGGATAATTTTCTGAAAATAAATCGGGGAGAAAAAATCCTGCAGCAGCATTTCCTTAAAAAAAATTAATAATAAAATATTCCATTAGCAGTACAAATAAAGCAAATAATTTTAAAAAATATTTAATCCTTTATAATTAAAAATTCCATTTTATTTAAGAATCCGTTTTTTGTTCTTGATATTGGAAAGGTTGAAAGCAGAAAGTGCATTTTTTTAATAATAGATATCGTTTGAAGCTCATTATTTTTTTCATAATATTAGTTCTGATATTTCAGGTTAATTTAATACCTGCCAGCATTTATGCAGACTCAATAGAGGACAGCATAAAAGATATTGGCAGGGAAAAAGAAGAAACCAAAAAGAAAGTCGAGGACGCCAAAAATGAAGAAGAGGGTTATTTAAAACAGGTAAATGAAATTGAAGATAATATGCTTTCAGTTCTTAATGAACTGGAAGAATTAAATAGTAAACTTGATGAATCAAAAAATAACATTTCTGATATGGCTATAGATATTGCTTTAAAAAAAGAAGAGTTAAAAAAACTTGAAGCTGAAATCCTGGAGAAAACTGAAATTTTAAATAAAAGAGTAGCAGAAATGTATAAAAAGGGTAATAGCAGCTCAATAGATGTAATTTTCAAATCAGTAGGATTCATTGATTTCTTTACCCGTTTAAAAATGGTGTCAGCAATTGCCCAGAAAGATATAGAGATTATTAATGAAATAAAAGATAAAAAACAAAAACTGCTCGAGTCGCAAAAAAATATAATAAAAATGCATGAAGAAGAGATCAGTCAAAAGAAAGAGCTTGAAATTTTAATTGAAGAATCACAAAAGAAAAAAAATGAGCTTGAAAAAATCTATAATCAGAAAAAGGAACTTCTGACAATTGCAACTGCAAATAAAGAAGCGCTTCTTCTTTTGGAAAGACAGCTTGACCAGAAACAGGCAGAAATAACAAAAGTCCTGCAACAATATAGTTACGGCTCATCTCCGACAGGCAAGTTGATGTGGCCTGTTTATGGAAAACTTTCAAGTGGTTTCGGAAACAGAAGATCTTATTCGGGCTCAGTAAGATTACATGCAGGAATAGACATATGGGCTCCCTCGGGAAGCAATATTTTTGCTGCAGAAGCCGGTCAGGTCTTAAAAGCAGAATATCATGGAGGATATGGCTATTCAATTTTAATATATCATGGCGGAGACTTTGCGACTTTTTATGCACATTTGTCAGGATTTGCGGTTTCCGTTGGCCAGACTGTGCAGAAGGGACAGGTAATAGGTTATGTCGGAACAACAGGATATACTACAGGCCCTCACCTGCATTTTGAAGTCAGAATAAAGGGAAACGTTCAAAATCCTCTTAATTATTTCTAAATAATTAAATTTTCATATAGACTATGAAAATTTAATATTGTATACTTTTCATACGATGCAAAATTCTTGTAGTGAAAATTTTGATGCGCTTAACAGCAAGGTTCTTACTTGTAAGAAATGTGCTGAACTTGCTCAGTTAAGGAAGACTTCTGTTCACGGGGTTGGTGCTGTTAATGCGAGAATAATAATAATAGGTGATTTTCCCAGAGAAGATGGGGCAGAATCCACAGGCATACCCTTCACAAGCGATGCTTCAGGAGAACTTATAAGAAAATTAATAAGTGATTCCAGTCTGACGCTTGAAAATGACATTTATCTTACTTATCTTGTAAAATGTAATCCGAGAAAGAAGGTGTCTGCCGCTGAAGGCGAAAAAATAAGCTTCATAGAACCCACTGAGGAACATAAAAATAACTGTATCTCCCATCTTTCAAGAGAAATAACCATAACGACCCCTCATCTTTTAATTACACTTGGACTTGAAACAAGCAAATATATTTTAAAATACTTCTTCTCAATAGAAAAAGATGTTAAAGATATGAAAGACCTTCATATGAAACTATTTGAAAATCCTTCATTCAAGCTTGTTCCGTTTTTCACTCCCCACGATGTTACTGTAAACAACAAAATAAGCCTTGAACAGTACACCGAAGATTTTCAAAAATTATCAGGGTTCTTAAAGATAGTTTAGTTCTAATCTTCCACAAGATATACTTTTAATTTTCTTCTGCCAAATCTGTAGCACTCTTCCAGGCTTTCAAAAACGAGATCTATCCTGTTCCCTTTTATCCATCCGCCTGTATCCGCTGCCAGAGCTTCGCCATAACCCGGAATATAGAGTTTTGTCCCCAGAGGTATTACTCTCGGGTCAACAGCAACAATACCCTTCTTCGCACGAAAACCGATAGCTGTAATACCATTACCGCTTAATCCTCCTCCTCCGCTGAAATAAGCAGTGGCGACCATATCCCATTCACCTATAAGTGTAAGTCCGGCTGGCTGAATCTGGCGTATCCTTTCTTTTATTTCTGCAAGAAGACTGGTAAATTCCGATTTCTCACCCTTTACCTTGGCAAGCAAAACTTCTTTATTTGCCAGGTATGCTTCAAGTGCTTCTTTCTCGATAGTTATGTTTTCTCTGGTGATTTTTATATTATTCTTTGTATCTTCAGATTTCCTGAAAATCATTTCATAGGTATTTTTTTCTTCTTCAAGATCTTTCATGAGTTCCTGATTGGTCCTGATCATACGCCTGTAAATGTAAAGAACCTTGGACACCTCATTAAGGCTTTTTGCACTTATGAGCATCCTTGCCACACGATTATTACTATATTTATAGGATTTTACTGCATTTATCTCTAGCTCTTCCTGAAGCTCATCTATATTTCTCTCAATTTCCTTTTGTTTTTTATAAATCTCTTTTAACTCTTCCTCAAAATTATCCAGTTTGTCCTGAAGGGAAACTATTTCTCCCTCCTTCTGGCTTATTTGTGTTTCTGCTGCCAGGACTTCAGACAAAAGCTTTTCTTCCTCAGAACTTAATTGTGATATTTTTGAAGCAAGCTCCTGTAATGTCACTGCTTCTATTTTGTGGGGTCTTATAAAAGGATATGAAGTTAATATAAGGGTAAAAATTAAAAAAATTACAGGAAATCCCAAAAATCTTATATTAAATTTTAATTTTTTTTCCATACTTTTTCATTTTTATTCTCACGAAAAAATTATTCTGAAAATCTATAATGTCCTGTGATAATTTTACTCTCAAGAATATTTTCTTCGACAGTATAGCCGGGTTCTATATAATTATAAATGATTTTCGGAGTTCCGTTTCTTGTAGTATTATTTGTAATAATCCCTACATTATCTGTATATCCGTCCTTATTCATATCAAAAAAAACCACATCCCCGGGAAACCATTTTTCAAGATTCTTTAAATCGGTACTATTAAAATCCGTGATAAGCGAGATCGCATTTCTCTGAAAAAATATTTCCATATTTTGTATTCTTCTATAATCTATGTCAATATCTGTTACTCTCTGGTTCCATAATTTCTGAAGAGGATACTGGTCAAAATTTTCCTTTATATCTTCATTAATTAAAATCCTTAAATCATATCCTGCTTCCTTAAAAGCTCTTGCAATAATATCTGTATTTAATGCCCATTCGTCTGGCGGATCGCCATCTTTATAATAATTGGGTTCCTGTGAACCTTCTATAAATATATTCTTGGATTTTATCTCCAGCTGCTTTCTGGCACCAAGCACGATATCTTTTGAGTCATTATTGCCGTTTTTATTGAAATCAGTTTTTACATCTATCTCATCCAGTTCTAAAAGACGATATCTGGGCAATATCCCTGATAAAGCAGTTTCAGGCTCAAAAGTATCCCTGAAACTATATTGTCCGGTACTTAATATCACAATAAAAGTTACGAACAATATCAGCATTATTATTATTAGATATGTTCCCCTGTATGATTTTGCCATGATTGTAAAAAGAATTTCCTGCTTTATTATTTATAAACAATATTCTAAAACACTTTTATTTCTGAAAAATTCAGTCCAAATATGTTTATGTTAAACAAACCAAGAAGATAAGCTATACCCAAAACAATGATCAGTAGCATAAAAAAGTATATAAATACCATTGATGGCCTTGAAAATACTGCTTTTTCATCATTCGTATCTGCTTTCCCTGAAAGCCCTGAAATAAGTATCCTTAATATGCAGGCTGCAAAAAAAGCCATATATATTACAGCTGCAGATATTATAAGCCAGCCCGGTATGGGAGCCAGGTTATCCAGGCCTTCGTGAAAAGCTTTCCAGACAAAACCCGCATAATGATTTTTATGAGAAAACCCTTCAAAAGCCGGTATGCCTGTCAGGGAAATACAACTGATTACAAAACCTGCAAGAACAGCTTTGTTTTTTATGAAAATACCCTTTAAATTTCTTATATCATTAAATCCACTACTTTTTTCAACCAGAGTAAAAATCATTGATACAGGAAGAAATGATATAATAAGCAGCGACAGCCCTGAGTAATTAAGCATCCTGTAGGTGTCTTCATTTACATAATCGACTATATAAAGAAGCAGATTAAGAATATTGCCTGTAAAAATCAGTAATACAAGATTTGCCGTTATTTTTCTTAAATTATTAGTCTTAAGGATTGCAAGGCTACTGCCTGCTGTTGAAATTATTATTATTGAAGTCATTAATATGACAAGAACAGTCTTAAAATCACTATTTACAGTATAAATAATAGAAGAAAGCCTTGTAACAAAAATTACACCCGGCAGAAAATAATAAAGCCAGATGAGATAACTTGCATCCGGTGATATTCTTGAAGTTATTTTTGTATAAGGCGAATGAAATGGGAAAAAACCAAAATATAAGTAGATCGCTATCCCGAATATTGCAAATACAAAACCAAGATTGTCTTTAAAAGTCGAAACACCTTCAAAAAGCTGGATAAAGTTTTTAAAATCTGACACTCCATACAGAAGCGATGTACCAAAAAATATAAAGAGCACCGAAAATAGAACTGCCAGAAAAAACTTTGAGATACTCATATATGCACGGCTGTGATAATCAGCCTCAGATGTTTTTCTATTATTACCCTGGCTTCTTAAAACAAAAACTTCTGTTTCGCTCATAAGCGTTATTAATGCAAATAAAGATATCAGAAAAAAGACAAGGCTTGCAAAAAAGGCAATGAAGTTCCTGGATATGGAAAAAAATATCAAAGCTGCTGATGAAAATAAAAAGATAAGATTGAGCTTTATAAAAGATTCCGAATTTTTATTGAATACAAAAATAATTATAAAAATTATAAATGAAATAATAAGTATATAAGATATTTCAATTATCTGGGCAAGATCAGAAGTAAACAAATTATCAGAAAAAGCACCATTCCTTAAAAATCCTATTATGTTTGTTATAAATGCTCCTATAAATGCCAGAATTGTAAAAATAAAGCTGAAAATCTTCAACCCGTTTTTCCGGGAATTGACAAAGAACATAAGTACCAGTACAGCAAAAAGGAGTATGGTTATTGTTCCAAATGGATTTATGAATGGAGCCATATTTTTTATAAAACCCATTTATTCATCACCCAGCCAGTCATTTATTCTGAAATAATACAAACTTGAAGAAAAATCCAGTTTATCCGTCTTGTACTGATAAAAATTCGATTTTAAATAAAAAATTATCATATACTGAAATAAAAATATCGTAATTACAGCAATAAGTATAAATGTAACTGCCCAGATTGAGGTTCCGTAAAGAATCTGTGAAAAACCAAGAAAATTAATTATTGCAGCTGTAAAAATAAACTGCAGGGAAATTATAATCCTTGAAATATTTTTAAATAATAATGAAGCAAACACTCCGATTAAAAACAATAGCGAGCTTGAAAAAAATATGAAAGTTATATTCATTTTATCCTTTTCTCCTATTGTTAATTATCGTAACAGACCAAATGACAAGCATAAAAATCAAAATCACGAAAATTATTATAAGTATTATATAATTTGTGAAAACTTCTTTGGCCATATCAGAAATAGTCGTTATGGTCATTTTGTCAGCAATCTTAAAAGATTTTATAAAGCTGATATTTAATTTTGCAAACAAAAATATAATGCCTGAACAAAAAAGAACAGGTATTATATATCGCAGTAACATTCCTTTTTTATAAGAAAATTTTTCAGGCTCATAATCAAAAGAAACTGCACTGAAATCTTCACCGGATTCCTCACTGATATTCTTCACTGAAAAAATTTCCTTTTTTAACTCAAACAGATAAAAAGAGCCCGCAAATAACATTGTCGGCACTGCAAGCAAAAATGTAAGCTCCATGAATCCGATTGTAAAATAAAAAAATCCGGCAAAAAGAAAGAAGAAAAATAAAAAAATAAATTTTCTTGATGATTTAATACAAATCAGGGAAAGAATTGAAAATGTCAGAACTGCAGCCAAAATAATATACTGCAGATACTGTATTATCATTAAGTTTTTTACTTCCATCATATTCCTGCCTGCTATAGTTTCGTCCAGAAATCCCTTATAGAATATTCTGCCTGTTTTACAAGATCCATCTTCTCTATTCTTAAAGCTTCAATATCATATTCCGCCAGCTGGTACCTGTAAGATAATTCAATAGCTTTATATTTACATACTTCCACACAATTTCCGCAAAAACTGCACAGCCCCAGATTTATATAAAACTCATCCAGTACAGGCTCATTATCTTCATATGCACTTTTTACAGTTATACATTTTTGAGGGCATGCTTTTTCACAATCCTTGCATCCGTTACAGATTATATCCAGGGTATCAAGATTTAATTTTAACCTCGGAAGGCCCCGGCTTCCTTCGTTCACAAGTATTTTTTCCCTGGGATATAATACAGTTTTCGGCTTTCTAAAAATATTGCCCAGGTTTATAAAAAAATTTTTAATTACTCTTAACATATCATTTGTCAGACTAACGAATATACATTTCTTAATATATAAAAAATTATTGTAAGCAAAAGATTAAAAACTGACAGCGGCAGCAATATCTTATAGCTCAGATTAATGATTTTTGTTTCATTGCTGATACTTGATATGGATCTTTCAAAAATTATAAGAAATACCAGTACAGCATAAAACTTTATTGCGACCATTATATCTCCCCTTATCATATAGAGCTTTTCCCAGCCGCCCAGATAAAGGGTGTTAAATAAAATAATTGTAAAAAATATTATTATATACCCTGAGAATCTGTGTACAAGCTTGCTCATCCCTTCACCTTCTTTTAAGATATTGCCCTCAAAAGTAAACTGGTTTAAATCAAAGAGATTCAGCAGCTTTATCTGAAGAACGATACTCATGAAAAAAACTATAAAACCGACAGGCTGATATGCAATATTCCAGAGCTGATATTGAGAGTTAATAATTGTCTTAAAGCTTAAAGTGCTGTTTAAAACAGCAACAGATAAAATACTGAAAAACATTGGCAGCATAAGAGAAAGTATCTGATTTATTCTTTTCAGGGAATCACTTATTATAAAACCATAGTTCGAGTATGAAACAGAAAAAATCCTGAATATGATAATGAGTACGTAGATCACAATGACTGCAATCAGATTAAAGTCCGATTCGACAAGTGAGATATTGTAAGAGATAGGCAGAAATGCCCATATGCTCAGGGAAAATACAAAAATAATTATATCCCATATAGAAAATCCATAATCTTTGGAAATATATTTAAGGGAACTGGAAAACGGAAAACCAGTGCCTCCTTTTTTATAACCTTTAAAACCCCGCCTCAGTTCTGTTCTGGCAATGATTTTATTGTTTAAAAATGAAACAATATACAGATTTATTCCCAGAGTCAGTATAATTATTCCAATTTTTTTTAAAATCAAAAACATTTTTAAATTTTTAAAATAATAATAATAAAATATACCCCGGCTAATACATTTCCGGGCTTGTTATACAAAAACTTGATATAGTTGTCAAAAGATTATTAAAATTGCAACCTTCCAGTGTTTTCTCACATGCATACATATTGTTTGATGAAGGCCCTATCGGTATTATTTCAATTTTTGAATCAGGATGGATTTCCATATAAAGCTTAAACACACCGTCCGGACATTCAATGCTGGAAATTATTGGCGATTGCTCATAATCAATTGAAGACGGGTCAAGCATCTTATCTATCGGACCTATCGGCAACATTCTTATTATCTCATTTATTATTTTTAAAGACTGGTATATTTCTTTGAACCTTATAATCACTCTGTCAAGATTATCGCCATACCTTCCGAGAGGAATTGTAAATGAAAAATCTCTGTACAGTAAGTATCCTGGATCCTTTCTCATATCATACCTGAAACCTGATGCTCTGAGATTAGGACCCGTCAGACCAAAAAACTGTCCGTCTTTTATGCTTGATTGTCCGATATCTTTTAATTTTCCAAGTATGACAATATCGCTTGAAAATGAATCTTCTATTTTCTTTATGTTTTTAAATATCATGGGAAGTGATTTTAATATTGTCTTAAGGATATTTTCATCTATATCCTTTTTTACGCCGCCTATCCTTGAAAAATTAGGAATTATTCTTGAGCCTGTTATCATCTCAATAATATTAAGTATCTTTTCTCTTTCAGTTAAAGTATAGTTGAGCATATTCTGGCTGCCGATTATAAGACTTGTGTTTACAATAAAAGAAAGATGACTTGATATTCTGAAAAGTTCGCATAAAAGCATCCTCAGGTAAACTGCTCTTTTGGGTATTTTTAATGAAAGCAGATTTTCAATGCCCATACAGAAGCATATTTCAGAAAAAATGGCAGCTTTATAGCTTAATATATTTATGCTGGCAATAATTTTATTTATTTCCGAAATGTTAAATAATATGCTTTGATTGAAAGAAGAAATCTCATTTGAAAGATATGCTTTTGTTATTATATCGTCTTCAAATGAAAGATAGATATCGAAACTATCCAGAGTCTCAGGTATTTGTGAAAGTATGACAGCATCTCTGCAGGCATCTTTCACATATTGTCTGTCTGAATAATATTCCGCTGTTTCATAGTCTTTTTTTATAATATCAATAACCGATTTATAATCTACTTTTCTTTCAGCAAGCGGATATCTTACTCTTATATTTATTGTGATTCCTTTACTATAGGAGAGAAGGCCGATTAAGATAAAATTTCTCTGTTCTTTGTGCCTGATATAGCTTAATACATCAAACCCGAGTTCCGGATTATTTTTAAGCTCATTAATTACTTCTGGCAAGTTTTCAGGTGAAACATCAAACAGAATATCCCTGCCATAATTAAAAATCGCACCGATTTTATTACCAAAAAGAAAATCAATTTCCTTTTCAATATCTTCCGAATAATTGATGGAATGCTTCTCTTTGTTATTTTTTAATTCTTCATCTGCCATTCTGACTATTTTTCTTTCCTGATCAAACCTTTTCCATAAGTCTTAACATCGCATATATGAATGCTTCCGGTCTTGGCGGACATCCGGGAACATAGATGTTAAAATCCATCTTTTTCTTAAAAGTGTTTATGAGTGCGTCTTCAGACTCAGTAAATGCATTTTCAATTGCACATTTGCCATAAGCAACCACCCATTTGGGATTTTTCATAGCATCATATATTTCAAGAAGTCTTTTAACATATTTCCTGTTTAAAAAACCCTGCACAATTAGCACATCGGCACTTTCCGGATAGCTGGTTATAGATATACCGAATCTGCTTATATCATATACCGGACCTGTAGAAGCAATGATTTCCTGCTTGCAGCATCCAAAACCTGATATATAAATATTAAAACTTGATTTTATGAGAGAACTACTCAAAACAAATTAATCCTGTCTAAATATTCCTGACTTTACAATATATATAATGGTGGCAATTACAAAAACAAAAATTATTCCTATGAAAAAAAGATTCAGTTTCAAGCCAACAAGATCTTTTATTACAATAAAACATAAAGCCAGGATAATAAAAATAATAAAAATAATAAAAAATGTAAAAAGTGAAAAAAGATTTAAAAGCAGATTGGGATCTTTTCTTATATTTATTATCCTGAAAATATAAGAACCTTTTTGATGTTCTCCTTCTTCTGCTTCCTTCTTCCCTCTTTTTCCTGTCAGAGCCTTGAAAATCAAAAAAATAATTAAAAAAAGGAATAATGAGATTAAAATCACTATGCCTAACGAAATTAAATTTGAAATATAGGAAGCTATCGATTGTACCGGCATTTTATTAACTCAGTTCTTAAATAAAAATCGCTTATAAAATTTATCATAATTGCTCTTTTACTTCAATTAATTATTAAGGTAAATGCCTTCCTTTATTTTAATAATAATAATTTTTTAAAGACTTTTTGTAAAATTGTAATCATTCATATTTGTTTATATAATTCTAGTATTAATATTTTAATATTCCTATTATTAACAGATTGGCTTATAAAAAGTTGCAAGATCCAGGAAAAAAAATTAAAAACAGGTTCTTAAACAATAACCGTATGTCATCAATGAAAAATATCGGTATATTTTCCTGGTCAATGATTGGATTCATTATAATAATTGTCCTTATCTTTTATATAATTTATCTGGTAAGAACTGCAATAACTCCTCTTCTGATAGGAATAATAATCGCTTATATGCTTATACCGCTTGTAAAACTGCTTCAAAGAAAAATGAGGAAAATATTTGCAGTAACTATATCCTACATTGTTTTTATTGCAATCATTTTTGTAATAATGTTCTTTCTTATCCCTCTTGTTGTGGAACAGTTTAAAACATTTATAATGCGGATACCTTTTTACATGCAAAGTCTTTCAGATTATTTAAGCAATCTTGTTGCAACAAACACTCTTATACAGAACGTACAGGATTTCTTTCAGATTGAATCGACCCAGCTTTCAGTCGAGGAAATATCCAAATATCTGCTTGGATTATTAAATATTGAGAATTTCAATATTTTCCGGGGAGCCACAACTGTAACCAGAACAGTTTTCAGTATAGTCCTTAACTTTGTAATAGGCCCCATACTTGGTTTTTATATATTAAAAGATACTGAAATGATACGTTCTGCTTTTTTAAAAATAATACCTGCCAGAAAAAGGCTTGAAATTGATACTATTTTTACAAAAATCAACAGGGTTTTCAGCAGATACATAAGAGGGCAGTTGATTATTTCTTTTATTGTCGGGGTATTATGCACGATAGCTCTTCTTATCCTCAGAATTGATTTTGCGGTTTTGCTGGGCTTTATGGCTGGCTTGTTTAACCTGATTCCCTTTCTTGGCCCTATTATAGGAGCAATCCCTGCTGCGTTTACAGCATTGTTCGTGTCCCCGCTCAAGGCTTTGCTTGTTGTAATAATCTTTGTTGCCATCCAGCAAATAGATAATTATGTAATATCCCCGAATATTATGAAATACCAGATAGGTCTTCATCCCGGAATAATAATTTTCTCCCTTATTGCAGGCGGAGCTGTATTCGGGTGGATAGGATTATTGCTTGCAGTACCAGTAGTTGCAATAATACAGGAGGTTTTGAGATATTATCTTGTTGAAAAAAAACGACCGGCATCACGATAGATATCTTTCAGGGGCTTCTTTGTCTTTCGGGCAAGCTGCCTGCATGATTCATATTCGGGCGAAAAGGTAATTATCTTCCCTTTTAAGCAGCCGAGCTTTACACTGACTTCGCCATAAGGAAGTTTTACGATTTCTTCTTTTCTTTCAAGAAAATATCTCCCGGTCTCAGATCTTCTTATGCCGAGAGTCGTTGTTTCTTCAAAAATTATTCTGGATAATCTTATCTCTTCTTCGTTTCTGCATAATACATTCAGCTTAACTGCCTGCCTGTTTTTTTTCATAAATACTGGCTCAGTCCATACATCAAGCGCATTTTCATGTAATATTTTTTCAGTTAAATAACCCAGCTGCTCAGGGGTCATATCATCAATATTTGCCGATAGAATAATAACATCTTCGAAATCAAAACCTTCAGACAATGCTTCTGATTTAATTTCAGCCATACCTGTGTTTTCCCGGATATTTCCGTAACAAAGAAGAAGCCGGAGCAGATTTGGTATTTTACCGGTTTTTCTGCTTCCGCTTCCATATCCTGCTTTCTCTATATTTAAAAACGGGATACTGCAGAATGAGCTTGCGCAGTTTTTTAAAATAGCAGCTCCAGTCGGCGTGGTAACTTCAAAATCAAAATCACCGGCATAAACCGGAACACCTCTTAATATTTCTGCAGTTGCAGGAGCAGGAACAGGTAATCTGCCATGAGCAGTATCCACATAACCTGAACCAAGAGGTACTGGTGCGGAATATATTTTTTTCAAATTAAAATAATCAAGCCCGATTGCTGTTCCGACAATATCGATTATTGAATCAAGAGCTCCTACTTCATGAAAATGAAGTTTATCGGCTGGGACAGAATGAATTTTTGATTCGGCAGTTGCAAGAACCTCAAAAATTGAAATAGCTGTTTTTTTAATATTTTCCTTCAGGCTGCTGCTGTTTATTATTTCTTTTATTTCAATATAATTCCTGGATGTATGGGTATCAGATATTTTTACTTTAAAATCTGTGCAGGCTATTTTATTTTCTGTATTTCTGTTAACTACTATTTTATATCCCTTTACAGGGATTTTTTTAAGTTCTTCAATTAATACATCTTTTTCAAATCCCAGATCAATCAGCGCTCCGAGCATCATATCTCCGCTGATTCCCGAGAAACAATCTATATATATTATTTTATCCATTTTAAGACCCTGTTTTTTTTAGAAGAAGCTTAACGTTTTTATCAAATATTTCTTTTATTTCATTTTCGTCAAGTCCGGCACCTCTGCCAATTTTGAATTGCCCGTCTCCGGAATAAAGTCCGCTGCAGCTATGAGAATCACTATTAATCAGAAATTTTGCCCCGTTCTCCCTTCCTGTTTTCACAACATGCCCGTTTGTGAGACTGTGACCTGTTTTCCCGGTTATCTCCAGAAAAATCCCTTTTGAGGCCGCCATGCCTGCTTCTTCCGGAGTAATAAGCCCTGGATGTGCAAGAATATCCACAAAATCTGAATTAACTGCATAATAATTTGTTTTTGGCTCAACCCTCTCAGCTATACTTTCTCCATGCACAATTACAAGCTCTGCGCCTTTTTCTTTGGCATATTTAGCCATTTCATCAATGCTTTTTGCAGGCACATTTGAAAGTTCAACGCCTGCAATGGCTTTTATATCCCAGTATTTTTCTGCAAGCCTGCAATCTCTTTTTAAAGCATCTATTATATAATCAATATTTGAATAGCTGACATGATCAGTTAACCCAATTACAGAATACCCGTTCTTGCTTGCATTCCTTATATGTTCAATTGGTATGCTTTCTCCATCAGACAGGAAAGTATGGGTATGAAAATCAAAAATCATGTTATTCTCCATTCAGCTTTGTTAATATTACAATAAATATAGATTTTAACAATTTAGATAGTAAAAAACTATATTTACAGTTTTTAGTCATAAATATATCCTTATTTAAAATTTTTAATCATATAATATAGTTAAAAAATTTTTAACTATATTATATTTTAGCTTCTGATATTATTTGTATAAAAATAATTTTGTTTTTTATTCATTATGATTTTTTTCCTGTCAAGTATTTTTGATAAAATCGGATTTTCTGTATGCCACCAGATATCTGAGCGGACTTTAAAGTTCGGGAATATAAATATGCCTGTCTGTTCCAGATGCATGGGTATTTACATTGGTTTTATGTTCTCCCTGATTATAATGTTTATTATTTTCAGAAAAAAAGAGTCAGGGTTTCCGCCTTTATATATTATTATCCTGAGTACTGTTTTTATAGTTTCTGCCGGCATAGACGGACTTTTATCTTATATTGGAATATACGAAACAAATAATCTTATAAGAATAATAACAGGATATTTGTCAGGAATGGGGATATCTGTCATCTGTTATCCTGTTTTTGCATACCAGTACTATAAAGATTCCAATGATAAAAGAACTTTCGATTCTGTCTGGCACTTTATTGTTCTGCTTTTTATTGCAGGGATTTTTATATTTACTGCAATCATAAAACCTGCTTTTCTTGGAAATTTTTATTATTTGTTAAACATTACTGCAATTATTTTTACTTTTATTTTTTCAAATCTCCTGCTTATACTGTTTATTCCCCGTTTTTCAAAAAAATCAGTAAAGCTTTTTTCAAAATATCTTGCTCTGCCGGTGATAACAGGTGCCATTCTTTCTTTTTTTGAAATATATCTTTTGTGGCTTTTCCACATGTTTCTTGTCAGAAAATTTTAAACATGCCGAAAAATGAATAACTAAAAAAAGCAGTTATGATAGTTACGGCTGAACCGCATATAACCTGTGCTATTGTATGTCTTTTTATCTTTACCCTTGCCCATCCGACCAGAGGAATGAGCGCAATAAAGAATAATGCCCATTTTCCGAAAATAACATAGTAGGTTATGGAAAAAAAGGTAATCCAGCTGGTATGAAAGCTTATTTTCCAGAAATAAGTAATCAGTATAAGGACAATAGCAGTCAGAAAAGATCCGAAAAACATTGCTTTAAGATAAACAGGTGACTTAAATATATAAAAAACAAAAAAACCGAGCATGTAGCTCACTAGTGTGACAAGAGTCGGCTTTATCCTTTCTTCCCTTTTGGGAACATGAAGATCGTTTATTTTTTTCTTTTTATACAGTATGAGAATAAAAATAAATGGTATAAGGCTTCCGAAAAGAATACAGAGAAAAGTCCACAGAAGAATTTCTTTATATGTTTTTAGCATATAAAGATTAAGGATAAAATAAGCAGGTATCGAGATATAAGACCCGTCAAATATATATGATACAATTTTAGCAAATTTATTTATCTTCAAATTCTTCCCTAACCTGAAAAATGTCTTTTCTTATAAGCCAGTCTAATTAAAACTAACAGATTAACTGTTTATTTTAAACAGAAAAATAAAAAAATATGCTTTATAATATCCATATGGAAGATAAAAGGGCAAGAAAAATGAATACCATTCCCCATAAAAAGTATCTGGCAAAACCTGTAATTTACTGGATGAGCAGAGAGCAGAGAATAGATGATAACTGGGGGCTTTTATTTTCGCAGCAGAATGCCCTTGAAGCTAATGCAAGACTGATTATTGTATTCTGCCTTTCAGGTAATTTTTTAAATGCCCAGAGCGGACATTACTTTTTTATGCTTGATAATCTGAAAAAATGCATAGAGAGATCATTTAAAAAGAATATTCCTTTTTATCTGCTTACAGGAAATCCTGAAACAGAAATAGTAAGAATAGTAAAAAAATCAGATGCAGGAATGCTTGTGACTGACTTTGACCCTCTGAAAATAAAAACTGGATGGAAAAAGAATATCGCAAAATCAATGGAAGATTTAGATGTCCCTTTTTTTGAAGTGGATAGCCATAATATAGTCCCGGCATGGATGATTTCCCAAAAGAAAGAATGGGGAGCTTATACTTTAAGGCCAAAAATAAAGAAAATGATTGGGAACTATATCGAAGACTATCCCAGCCTTGCAGTTATGCCGCCAGGAAATATATCAGAAGAAATAAAAAATCCTGAAATAAATGACTGCTTTGTTTTTTTAAAAAAATTCTTTCCCAAACACCATCTTCCTTTCGATTCAGGAGAAGACGAAGCTTTAAAAATGCTTTTTCATTTTATGGATAAAAAGCTGTTGTCATATGATGAAGATAGAAATAATCCTTTAAAAGATGCTTCATCAAACCTGTCACCTTATCTGCATTTTGGACAGATAAGCTCTTTAAGAGTCTTGCTGGAAATCAATAAAAGATTCGAGTCTCATAATAAGAGCATAGAATCTTTCCTGGAAGAAATTATTGTAAGAAAAGAATTATCTGATAATTTTTGCCTTTATGAGAAAAATTATGATAACCCGGAAGGTTTTCCGGAATGGGGTTTAAAAACCCTGCTTTTGCACGAAAATGACAAAAGAAGCTATATTTACGGAACTGAGGAGCTGGAAGCAGCTGAAACACATGATGACCTCTGGAATGCCGCACAAAAAGAAATGATGTTTACCGGCAAAATGCATGGTTACATGAGGATGTACTGGGCAAAAAAGATTCTTGAATGGAGCGCTGACTCTCATAGTGCACAAAAAAATGCAATTTACTTAAATGACAAATACAGCCTGGACGGAAGAGATCCCAGTGGATATACGGGAATTGCCTGGTCAGTCGGTGGCGTTCATGACCGTCCCTGGAAAGAAAGAGAAATATTTGGGAAAATACGATATATGAGCTATCCGGGTGCAAAGAACAAGTTTGATGTGAAGGCATATATCGAAAAAATCAATAATATTATTTGTGTTTAAAAGAGCTATTGCTGCTCTGTTATTTTTAAAAGTTTTAAAACATCTTTCAAAAAGTGCATTTTAATTTTATTTTTAATTGATTTATTATTATAATTCAACTCATTGAAAACCTGAAAGTTATATGATGAATCGTTTTAGTCATTACATTTATATGGACCACGGTGCAACTACTCCTGTTTTAAAGGAGGTTGCTGATTCTGTTTACGATGCAATGACTCTTTATTATGGGAATGCTTCCGAGCCCCATATCCTTGGAACAGAATCACGTAGAATTCTTGAAAATTCCAGAAGAACAATTGCAGAAGCAATAAATGCTTCTCCCGAAGAGATCGTTTTTACAAGCGGAGGGACTGAAAGCAACAATATGGCGATATTCGGCACAGCAGAAGCATATTTCAGGAAAGGAAACCATATAATTACTTCTGAAATAGAGCATCCTGCGGTACATATTCCTCTCAGAATACTGGAAAATGAAGGTTTTAAAATTACATATATGCCTATTGATAAATACGGAATAGTAGATCCGGATGAAATCAGAAAATCAATACGTCCTGAAACCATACTGATAAGCATTATGCATTCAAATAATATCATGGGAGCCATACAGCCGATAGAAGAAATCGGAGAAATAGCCAGGCAGGCAGGTATTATCTTTCATTGCGATGCAGTACAAAGCTATATGAATATTCCGATTGATGTAAAATCGCTTAATGTCGATCTTCTTACAATTTCCGGACATAAAGTCTACGCTCCCAAAGGGATCGGTGCCCTGTATATTAGAAATTCCATAAAGACAGCACCCCAGATTTTCGGTGGCGGACAGGAAAAAGGCCGCAGGTCAGGAACTGAAAATATCCCCGGTATTACCGGGCTGGCAAAATCAACTGAAATTCTTTTGCCGACGATCAGTAAAAGAGCACAGGAGCTGAGAATTTTAAGGGATTATATAAGAGATGCAATCCTTTCACAGTTAGATGGAGTTATTTATAATGGACATCTTGAAAAACGGCTGCCAGGAAATATAAATTTTACTTTCCGTGATTTTACGGGAGAGACTCTTGTCAAAAAACTTGATGAATACGGCATTGCTGTCTCAGCCGGTTCAGCCTGCAAAAGCGGCTCTACGGAAGGAAATGAATTCCTGCTCTCGATGGGAGTCTGCCAGGGATTAACCAGGAATTCAATAAGAATATCTCTTGGCTTTGAAAATACCAGGGAAGAAGCAGATTATCTGATAGATTGCCTTAAAGAAATCTGCGGCAAAGATATAAAAAGTTCAGTTATCTGTAACAATGGTCTGAAGGAAAAATATTTTACTTTTTAACATAAAATACAGAAGGAAAATGACAACATGGGTAAAATAACAAGCGACGATGTTTATAAAGCTCTTGCAGAAGTATATGATCCTGAAATCCCAATAAATATCGTAGATCTTGGTCTTATTTACAAAGTTGAAGTTGATGATGATAATAATGTCGACATTGATATGACATTTACGACAAAAGGCTGCCCGATGCATCTCTTTATCAGGGAACAGGCAAAAGCAAGTGTTGAAAAAATAGACGGTATTGGTAATGTAAATGTCAATCTTGTATGGGAACCTCAATGGACTCCTGAAATGATATCAAAAGAAGTCAGGGAAAAACTGTCAGGAGAAGAATAGGAAAAATTAAAAAACAGGAGCCAAAATTTCAATTTTAAGGATTTGTGCTGCGCAGGTTAATCCTGGTGTTGGTGATTTTGAAGGTAATTTCAAAATAATAAGAGCTGCAATAAATAATGCGGCTGGTTATGGCTGCGATATTATAGTTTTTCCTGAACTGGCACTGACAGGCTATCCGCCTGAAGATCTTTTATTAAAACCTTCTTTCCTGAAAACAAATATAAGATATGTCGAAAAATTAAGAGAGCTTTCTGAAGGAGTAATAATCATATGCGGTTCTGTAAGGGAAAATAACGGAATATTTAATTCTGCTTTTGTTTTTTCTGATAAAAAAATCATTACTCTCTATGACAAGCAGCATCTTCCCAACTACTCTGTTTTTGATGAAGAAAGATATTTTCAGAAAGGAAGCAGCAATAAAATACTAGATATAAACGACTGTCTTGTGGGATTAAGCATATGCGAGGATATTTATTATGCTGAAGGACCTGCCAAGATACAGTCTGTTCTGGGAGGAGCAGAATTAATAATTAATATTGCCGCTTCACCTTATCATAAAGGCAAGCCCTCTGAAAGAGAAAAAATGCTTCATACCAGGGCAGTTGATTCAAGAACCTGCATACTGTATGTAAATCTTGTAGGCGGACAGGATGAGCTTGTCTTTGACGGCAATTCAATGTTGTTTGATGCTGAAGGAACACTCCTTGCAAGATGCAGGCCTTTTGAAGAGGATCTGCTTGTTTATGATCTTGATCTGGAAGAAGTCAGATCCATCAGGCTAAAAGATGCAAGATATAGAATACAGAGATCAAAACTATTAAAGTCAGAAGAAAATTATAATATTGAAGTAGTAAGAGTTCCAAAGAAAAAGGAAATATCTTATTCAGATAGCAATATTCCCTCTAAAAGCCCGGGTAAAAAAATAACCGGAAAAGCAGAAAGCCTGTATTATGAAGAGCTGGTCGTCTGTGAAGAAGATGAGATTCTTAAAGCTATAGTTCTGGGAACCAGGGATTATTTTTATAAAAACGGATTTGGAAAAGCTGTCCTCGGATTAAGCGGAGGGGTTGACTCCGCAATTTGTGCAGTAATTGCCTCCTTCGCAATTGGAAGCGAAAATGTAACTGGCGTTTTAATGCCATCGCCTTTTTCAAGCCAGTCCAGCATCGATGATTCCCTGAAGCTGGCAGCAAATCTTAAAATAAAACATATTGAAATGCCTATAGCAGCAATCTATGATTCCTATATTGATACATTAAAGGATATATTTGAATCAGACGATATAAATCTTACAAAAGAGAACATACAGGCAAGAATCCGCGGTAATATATTAATGGCTATGTCTAATGAATTCGGCTGGCTTGTCCTTTCAACCGGAAACAAAAGCGAGACAAGTGTAGGCTATTGTACACTTTATGGTGATATGGCTGGCGGACTTTCTCCAATAAAGGATATCTATAAAACCGGGATTTACAAACTTTGTGAATTTATAAATAAAAGATTCAATAATCTTATTCCTGAAAACACTCTGACTAAAGCACCGTCAGCCGAGTTAAAACCCGGACAGGTAGACCAGGATTGCCTCCCTCCTTATGATATGCTGGACAGGATAATAAAATCCTATATAGAGGATGACATGGATTATGATTATATTAAGGATGTTCTTGGTTTTCCCGAAGAGACAGTAAAAAAGGTCATAAGGCTCATAGACATGAATGAATATAAAAGAAGGCAGGGTTCACCAGGCATTAAAATAACACAAAGAGCTTTTGGCAAAGACAGGAGATTTCCCATAACAAACAAGTTCAGGGGCTGATCAGGAAGGAATATGGAGAAAAAATAAAATATGGAAAATATAAGAATTATTTCCAGAAATAAAGATCTTCCTGAAATCATACTGAATCTTCTGGGGAGCAATTTCAATGTTTCGGCCAAGGATTTTTATAAAAACAATATAAACTTCCAGCTGACAAATCCGGTACTGGAAACAGAAGACTTACTGAATATCAATCTTATAATCCTTGACCTTACCAGTCTTGAAATAAAAAAAGAAATAATATATCAGGCTGGTCCGGGCTTTTCTTTTAATTCGGAGTTTTTAAAAGACTCCAGAAACCACGATTACAAACTTATAGATGAGTTAAAGAATGTCCAGATTCCCAAACTGATAATAATGAACATGGAAGAGACAGGTTTTTTGCTTGAAAATTTTATTAAATATGAAGATATAATCTTTCTGGACCAGCTTGATAAAGAGCTTTTCCTGAGAGTCGGCATTATATTAAGAAGGCACAGATCAGCCAGCCTTGAAAATATTTTAAAAGTCGATGATCTGATTCTGAATCTGGAAAACTATGAAGTATCCGTAAGGGGTGTAATAATCGAGATGACTTTCAAGGAATATGAGCTGCTTAAATTTCTTATACAGAATGAAGGAAAAGTGATATCCAGAAATGTGTTTTTATCAAAAATATGGGGCTATGATTTTTATGGAGGAAACAGGACTGTAGATGTACATATGAGACGTCTGCGCTCAAAGCTCCCTTCTCCTTACTACCAGATGCTGAAAACCGTGCGACAGGTCGGCTATATTTTTTCGCATAAAATTTAAACTGCCAGGGAAAATTTAACAAAGATTTAACATTTCATTAACTTTTTTGAAATATAATATGTTTATTATTTTTTTAATAAATAATTTTATTAATTTTAATCAGAATGATAGTCATACAAGGAGGAGCTAATGGAAGACTTGAAAAAAATCGATCAGATGAAAGAGTTTGTATTAAAGAAAGCCAAGGACAACCATATAAAATTCATAAGATTATGGTTTACCGATGTCCAGGGTATGCTGAAAAGTTTTTCAATAACAGTTGAAGAATTGGAATCAGCTTTATCAGAAGGAATGGGATTTGACGGTTCTTCAATCGAGGGTTTCTCAAGAGTCGAGGAAAGCGATATGATAGCAATGCCGGATCCTTCAACATACCAGATACTTCCATGGAGGCCCTCAGAAAGCGGAGTTGCAAGGATGTTTTGCGATATTATGACTCCTGATGGCAAACATTTCGAAGGTGACCCCAGATGGGTTTTAAAGAAAAACCTCGCAAAAATCAAAGACCTTGGATATACATTTTATGTTGGCCCGGAACTTGAATACTTTTATTTTAAAAAAGATAACGGCGCGCCTGAAGTTCTCGATAATGGTGGGTATTTTGACCTTACAACTCTTGATGTTGCAAGTGACTTGAGAAGAGAGACGATTCTTTATCTTGATGCTATGGGAATTGCTGTTGAATACTCACATCATGAAGTTGCACCATCACAGCATGAAATAGATTTAAGATACCAGGACGCACTGACAATGGCTGATGCTGCGATGACATACAGGATTGTAGTTAAGGAAATTGCATGGAATCACGGTGTTTATGCGACTTTTATGCCAAAACCCATATTTGGTGAAAACGGAAGCGGGATGCACGTACATCAGTCTTTGTTTAAAGGTGAAAGGAATGCATTCTTCGATGCTTCAGATCCGTTCAATCTGTCAGTTGAAGGAAGGCAGTATATTGCCGGGCTTTTAAAGCATTGCAAGGAGTTTGTCGCAATAACAAATCAGTGGGTTAATTCTTACAAACGTCTTGTACCGGGCTATGAGGCGCCAGTTTATATATCATGGGCAAGAAAAAACAGGTCGACCCTGGTAAGAGTGCCGCTTTACAAGCCAGGCAAGGAAACTGCTACAAGAGTCGAGTTCAGATGTCCGGATCCAGCATGTAATCCTTATCTGGCTTTCAGCGTAATGCTTGCAGCCGGAATGGAAGGCATTAAAAACAAATATAAGCTTTCAGATCCTATTGAAGCAAATATATTTGAAATGGATATAAAGAGAAGGGAAGAAGCAGGAATAGAAACTCTGCCTGACAATCTTTATGAAGCAGTTAAGAATCTTGAAAAGAGTACTCTTATGAAAGACGCTCTCGGAGAACATATTTTCAATAAATTCATTGAAAACAAGAAAATCGAATGGGACAGATACAGGACATTCGTAACAGATTATGAAATAAATAATTATCTGCCTATTCTGTAATCCGGAAGTCGTTTTTTATAAATTTATGCTGTATTGTGACAGTTTTTATAATAAAAAACGGACGACATGAAACAGGTGGCTGATTTTAAAAGTACTGGCTGTTAATGAATTGTTTAAGCTCCTTCGCAAAAATAATAATAACAGCTATACGGGCAGGAGAAGGTTTTAGGGCCTTCTCCTGCCTTTTATTTCGGTTTTAATTATATTTTGAGGTAATCCGGGATAAATCAGCAATTTAATTTTTAATAATAATTTTTCATTTTTTGTGTATAATTATTTATCGAGGCAGCTGAATATTTTATTATATTTAAAATTGCCTGGTTATTTTTATTTTTATAATATTTACATAGATTCGTTAGGGGAAGGGTTTTAATATGGCTTTAATTAATTTGAAAGATCTTTTAAATCACGCCAGTAAAAAAAGATATGCAGTCGGTGCTTTTAACGTTACAAGCATGACATTTATTGACCCGATAATAGAGGCAGCTATTGAATCAAATTCTCCTGTTATAATGCAGTTGGCTGAAGTCCACTTCAGATATTTAAATCTTGAACATATTGCACCGGCAATTATAAAAGCTGCAAAAGAAGTAGATGTGCCAGTCTGTATAAATCTTGACCACGGCCATAGCTTTGAAACAGTTATGCGGGCAATAAGAGCAGGTTTTACATCGATCATGTTTGACCGAAGCTCAGAACCTCTTGATGTGAATATTGCCCAGACAAAAGAAATAGTAAAAATTGCACATAGCGTCGGTGTGGGGGTTGAGGGTGAAATAGGAAATATCGGCGGTGAAGCAGTGGGAGTTGCTGCTCCTACCCCGCATGCAGCAGATATAGGATCATTCACCAAAGTAGAAGATGCTGTCAGATTTTATGAAGAGACAGGAGTTGATGCCCTGGCAATATCCGTTGGAAATGTGCATGGTACATATAAGGGTGAACCAAACCTTGATTTTGACAGAATAGATAAAATAAATAATGCTATCCCCATACCTCTTGTGCTTCATGGCGGCTCAGGAATATCTGATAATGATTTCAGGAAAGCAATAAGCCTGGGTATTTCAAAAATAAACTTTTATACTGAAATGTCTGCCAGTGCAGTAAGAACTGCACGAAATTTTCTTAATGAAAATCCTGAATGCATAAGCTACGGAGATTTGTCAAAAATAGTACAGGGCGCAATTAAAAAATCTGTTAAAGATCGTATGGCAGTTTTCGGAAGCAAAGGTATTACCGCTTCTGATAAAACTCTTTGCATTTCCTGTGATGAGACATCCTGCGGGCTGGAAGAGCCAGCCTTCAAACCGGAAGCAAAAACACTGGTATACGATTCACTTGTTGAATTGATTACCAAAGAAGTCATCTCCCATATAGGGGACGTATAATTTGGTACCGTGCAGAAAATGACATAGAAATATAATATTGTGACAGATTTTATCTGCATGCCTAAGTTGTAGCAGAAACTATTAAAATACTATGATTTTTTCTTAAAATAATCCTTCAGCCAGATATGAAGCTAACTCTTCATATGGTATTCTTACTCCAAACATCCCTGCAGCATAAGGAGCAATCTGGTACTGGCCGAATATAATAACAATATCATTTTGGAGAATAACAAAATTCGAATAATTCTCATAAACAGGTGCAGTTCCCTCTTTAAAAATTTCGTCAGGAACTGCGTCCATGTTTTGCAGTTGTTTTGAAAGATCTTCTCTACAGTAATCAGATAATTTATTTAAATAATCCGAGTCATTCTTAAATATGTCTTTGAGCTCAATTATTTTAGATTCCTTCATATCATAATTAAGAGGATTCGAGAGGGTTATTCCGTGAGCGCCACCGGTGTAATAATAGTTTAAAAAAATCACACTTGATATTTTGCTGCTGCACAACTGGACAGAACTGCTTATATCAAGCTCATTTGTATAAATCCAGTCTTCACTTGTAGTCTGATCTGAAAATTCTTCATTTGTCTTTTCAACATCTGTCCTGAAATCAGATGAAAATGTTTCAATAAGAGCAATTATCTCGCTATTGAATTTTTCGTAATTGCTTCCGGAAGGTCCATTAATGCCTGGATATGTTCCGGAAATAATATAGTTTTCTTCCGGATTACTTTCATCTATACTCATCAATTCAAAGCTGAATCCTTTTTCAAGTTCAGGCTCTGTATTTAAATTTAAAGGTTTTATAAAATATTCGATGAAATCCTCATAGTCCGAATCGCTTTCATTTGAAGTTTCAGATGAGAGTTCCTGAATTTCTGAGCTACCCTGTTCACTGTCCTTTTCTGAATTTACATCCTTTTTATTTTCAGAACCACTATTTGTTTCTTCCACTGACTGCTGAACGTTTGATGTATCACTCGTCTGGCTGATCGAATTATCTTCATCATCTGAATTGGGCAATGACAGCTGTTTATTTACAGACATTTGCGATTTGCAGGAAAAACCAAAAAGAAAAACCAGGCAAAAAATCAGGATGCATATTATGATAATATTTCTTTTATTTTTCATTATCCACCATATCATTCGACTTTTGTTTTTTTCTTTTTGTTGTTATCAGAATATTTTTATTAAAATACTACAAAAATTATTCTTATACTGATGTCTTTTGGAAAAGTTAATATTTTAAGACATTGCTAAAGTCCTTAAAATATAGTCTTAAAAATATTAAAGGTTTCTGATATGTCTTTGGCACATAATAAATCTTTTGCTTGTTTTAGAAAATGGGGCCAAATTATACGTCCCTGGTAATTGAACCCACAATTCTTTCCAAATCTCCGATGCTTCCGAATTCTATCTCTATTCTTCCCTTTTTCTTTCCCTGTATTATTTTGACCGGTGTATTAAGAATACTGGATAATTTTTCGCTGATAGAGGGTAGTTTGGAAAGCGGGACTATTTCTTTATTTTTCTTTACTTCCTGCAGGTTGTTTTTTTTGTTTACTAATTTTTCTACTTCCCTGACGCTAAGATCATATTTGACTATGGCTTCTGCAATTTGAAGCTGGTCTTCAGCTTTTTTCAGGCTTGCAAGTACTTTTGCATGCCCTGCTGTTACTTTTCCTTCATCTATCAGCTTCTGGATACTTATCGGCAGACTTAATATTCTTAATGTATTTGTAATAAGCGTTCTGCTTTTGCCTACCTGTTTTGAAAGCTCGTCATGGGTTAATTTAAATTCTTCCAGCAACTGTTTAAATGTAACAGCCTGTTCAACGGGGCTTAGGTTTTCCCGGTGAATATTTTCGATCAAAGCCATGGCAAGACTGGAATTATCATCGACATTCGTATTTATGATTGCCGGTATTGTTGTAAGTCCTGCCATCCTTGCTGCCCTGAACCTTCTTTCGCCGGCTATTATTTCATATCTTTCTTCGCCGTCTATTTTTCTCACAGTAATAGGCTGGATTACCCCGAACTGTTTTATCGATTCAGATAATTCATGGAGGCTGTCTTCAAAAAAATTATGCCTTGGCTGATTCTTATTAGGTTCAATAATATCTATACTTATATCAAGAATACTGCTTGTATTTACTTCTGAAGATTCTGAAGTCTTGCTTATATTTGGTATAAGGGCTCCTAATCCCCTACCCAGTCCTCTTTGAGCCATTTTCAATCACTTCCTTTGTAAAATCTTTATATGCTAAAGCTCCCTTGCAATCAGGATCATAGAATAAAATAGGCTTCCCATAGCTTGGAGCCTCACTTAATCTTACATTCCTGGGGATAATTGTATTATAAACTTTGCTTGAAAAATATTTTTTTACTTCTGAAAGTACCTGTTCTGAAAGCTTTATTCTTGGATCAAACATTGTCATAAGGGCTCCGGCTATTTCAAGCTCGGGATTAAGATTTTCCCTTACAAGTTTTATTGTATTAAGCAACTGCCCCAAACCTTCAAGGGCATAATATTCACATTGTATCGGTATTATAACTTCACCGGCTGCGCTTAATGCATTAATTGTTAAAAGCCCAAGAGCCGGAGGACAGTCGATTATTATATAATCGTATAATTCATTTATTTTGCCAATTGCTTCTTTTAGCCTGTATTCACGTTTCATACTTGTTACAAGCTCGACCTCTGCCCCGGCAAGCTGTATTGATGAAGGGATTATAAAGAGATTTGAAAAATCAGTCTTACAGGTTATGTCATTTATGCTTTCTCCGGATATCAGTATGTTGTATATTGATTTTCTATCCGAACCAGATTCAAAACCAAGACCACTTGTAGAATTGCTTTGGGGATCCATGTCAACAATTAGTGTTTTATAACCGTAATAACCAAGATATGCAGTCAGGTTTACTGCAGTGGTACTTTTACCGACTCCGCCTTTTTGATTTGCAATAGCAATTATTCTTTTATTGTCGCCTCTGAAAACATTATTGTCTTTCAATTTTTAAGTCTTCTCCATATATGCTGAAAATATTAATTAATAATATATAACTATAATAGTTATTATAAAATAAAAAAGCTGCAAAATATAGAACCGAAAGATAAAATATATTAATATATTATAATTATATAATTAATTCACTAACTTTTTCTTAATAATTGAAAGATTTCTAGGATACTTTTCAGGTGTTTCAGAAACTTTCTCAAGCACTTCAATGGCTCTGAATTCCTCAAGAAAAGGAACTCTGACCTCTTCAACCAAAACTACCTTAACTCCAAGCTGTTCAGCTATGCTTTCAGTTAAAGCAATTTCTTCATATACTTTCCTGCTTTTATAAAAAAATAAATTACCATTAATTTTAGCAAATGGAGTTATTAATTCAAGCAAAATATTAATATCTGCAAAAGCTCTTGCAAGGCAATAATCCATACTGCCTCTATACTGTGAATCCCTGGCAACAAGCTCCGCAGGAGTATTGATAATTTCTACATTATGTAAACCTAATTCTTTAACAATATTTATTAAAAAACTGGATTTTTTCAAGCTTCTTTCTACAAGCAGAAATCTGGCGTAATTTAGAACAATAGCGAGAGGGATACCTGGAAACCCCCCGCCTGTCCCAATATCAAGCACTTTTATCCCTTTTGTAAGTAAAGGATTAAAATATCGTTTTAATCCTAAAACAGACAGGCTGTCAAGAAAATGTCTTATAAAGATATCATCGGCTGCCTTTGTCCCCAGTATGTTTGTATGTTTATTGAATTCCACAACTTTTTTGTGAAAACTTATGATTTGCTCTATCTGTGATGATTCAATATCAAAACCGTATTCGTTAAATAAATCTTTTAATATTCTTCTATAATCCATATTAATATTTTAAAAACTTATACCTGTTATATCTTCTTTGATTTTAAATTAATCATCAAAATGGATATGTCAGCCGGCGAAACACCTGCAATTCTTGATGCCTGTCCCAGTGTTTCTGGTTTGAAATAATTTAACTTTTCCTGTGCGCTATAAGTAAGGCCGGAAACATTATGATAGTCTATGCCGTAAGGCAGCAATATCCTGTCAACTGTACTGTATTTCTTATTTTCTTCAAGCTGTTTGATTATATATCCTTCATATTTAATATTTATTTCTGTCTGCTTTAAGACATCAGGCTTGAAGCTATTATCACTAAATCCAAAATAACGGAGGATGTCTTTAATTTTAATTTCCGGTCTTTTTAGTAAATCATACAGTTTTAAAGGTGCTTCTATACCGGATGTCCCCATCTCACTAAATATTCTGACAGCTTCTTTGCCAGGTTTTACAACCTTATTTTTTAATAGATTTGTAAGATTTTCAATGTATTTAATTTTTAATAATACTTTTTTATAATCTTTATTGCTTATCAGACCGATTAAATGACCATATTTTGCTAGTCTGATATCTGCATTATCTGCCCTTAAAAGTAATCTCTGTTCTGCACGGGAAGTATACATTCTGTACGGCTCTACCAATTCCTTAGTAAGAAGATCATCGATCAGGACACCTATATAGCTTTCTTCTCTTTTTAGTATAAACGAGGGTTTTTTAAGCAGTTTTAGTGCTGCGTTTACCCCTGCAACAAAGCCCTGGACTGCTGCCTCTTCATAACCGCTGGTACCATTTATCTGTCCTGCAAAATAAAGATTTTCTATTGATTTTGATTCAAGTGTAAGATTTAACTGATTAGGATAAATATAATCGTACTCTACTGCATATCCCGGCCTTATTATCCTCGCATTTTCAAGTCCGGCTACTGAATTTACTATCATTTTCTGAATTTCCACAGGCATACTTGTTGTAAGACCCTGAAGATATGCTTCATTCGTATTTTTACCTTCTGGTTCTATAAAAACAGGATGTCTGGTCTTTTCGGGAAAATTAATGACTTTTCTGTCTATTGAAGGACAGTGCCTTGGACCATGAGTATTGATTATCCCTGATTTAATCGGGGATTTATCTATATTTGAGGCAATTACGTCATGTGTTTTTTTATTTGTATAAGTCAGATAACTTGGAATATTAAACTTGTTTTTTGACTTTTTCCAAAATGAAAAGTATATATTGTCTTCTCCGGGCTGTTCTGTCATCTGACTAAAATCGATTGTTCTTCTATCTATTCTTGGCGGAGTCGCAGTCTGATATCTGTCTGTTCTGATTCCAATAGCATTTAGACTCGATGTCAGTTTTACTGCAGGATATTCGCCCATTCTGCCTGCCGGATATTCTTTATCGCCTATTATTATTCTTCCTCTAAGAAAAGTACCGGTAGTGATTATAAGGGAATGGCATAGAAAAACAGAACCTTCTTCTGTCTCAACACCAGCGATTTTTAATTTATTCAAGATGATTTTTCTGACTGTTCCCTGTCTTAAAGTTAAATTATGCGTACAAGTCAGAATTTTTTTCATCAATATTTCATATTCTTTTTTATCAATCTGTGCTCTTTTTGATTGTACGGCCGGACCTTTGCTTATATTGAGGGTCTTGATTTGTATAAAAGTTTCATCAGCAACTTTTGGCATTTCGCCTCCAAGAGCGTCCAGCTCGGCAATAAGCTGACTTTTCCCGACACCGCCAATTGAAGGATTACATGGCATCAAAGCAATTTTTTCCAGATTTATTGTAAGTAGCAAGGTTTTAAATCCCATTCTGGCGGTTGCCAAAGCCGCCTCACAGCCAGAATGCCCGGCCCCGACAACTATTACATCAAAATTTTTCATCATTTTTCATCATTTTTTAATGTTCCACGTGAAACATTTATTTTTTATGGATTATTATTTAATGTTTAAAAGTTTCTTTTTATAAAATTTATTAACTATTTCTACTCCCGACAAAATACCCTGATGCACTATTTTCAAATAATCTCTGGCACCATTTATTTCACCAGGAAAGAAAATGTTTTTAAATCTTTTAGATTCAAATGTATCAGTAAGTTCATTACTTTTTATTCCATCATGTTTAATAATATAAGACGGTCTTGCCAGAATAACTTCTTCAAGACAATACATTTTATTTATATATTCTTCCTGGAGAGGTTCGGTCTCGGTACATATAAAATTTTCAATATTATATTCATTTGTTTCGGTACTCTCAGGATATAATGTAAAATATTGTATTCCGTTACCGGTAGTCTTTCTCTCTGAAAATACTCTATTTAAATTAATTTCATATTTTATATTCATATTATTTTCGCTTAAATTTTCCCTAATGAAAGTATTTATAACATGTTTGTCACAAAATCCTTTAGCACCAGATATATATTCTTTATTTATTATTTTTTCGTTTATATTTATATTTTTACCATCAATACATGCAGGAATCAGGGCAGTTTTTCTTTCAAATCTCAAATCATATTTTTTTAAATTTTCTACAAGGTTTATTGATGATATCTCCCCGTGTCTTCCGGCTTTTATTTTAGTATCCCCAAAAATGGTCATTCCGTTTAAAAATGTACCACAGGATATTATTATAAATTCTGACTTGAAAATTTCTCCATCATTTAAAATAACTGAATAATTACTATCTTTTTCAATTTTTATTTCTTGTACAAGACCCTGTCTTGTATCAATGTTATTCTGGCTTTCCAAATAATATTTATAATTTAACGAAAATCTTTTCCTATCAATTACATATATTCCCTGATATTGTTCTTCCCCCTTCTTTTGCAGAATAGTTGTTTTTCTTATATTTTTCAAAAAAAACTTCTCTATCCTGTTTATTTTATCCAGAGTTTTCCCTGATTTGTCTGATATCATATTTCCATATTTAATATATCCCGGGTTATCCATGCTAATATTTATAATCAGGACACTTAGATTATACCTGGAAATCAACGCAGCTGCTTCGGAACCGCATATTCCCGCTCCGATGATAATTACATTATATTTATTATTTCTGGTTTCACGTGAAACATTCGCCATTTTTCAATACCTTACAGTTATTTGTCGTAATTATTTTCCTATACAAAACTTGCTGAATATTTTATTTAAAATTTCATTCTCTGTATTTTCTCCGGTAATCTCTGCAATTCTGCTATTTGCAGATTTTAAATCAGTTATTATATATTCTTCGGAGTAGTTCATTTTAATTGTTTTTATTGCATTTTCAATATCTGTTAATGCATTTTCCAATAATAATCTTTGTCTTTTATTTACTATTACTTTTTCCTCATAAAGGAATTCATTCTCGCCTATTGCTTTCTTCTTTATTTCTTCAATTACCTTGTTTATGCCAGTTTTTTCTTTAACTGATATTTTTATTATTTCTTTTCTGATTTTTTCATCAATCTCTTCAATTTCAGCTTTGTTTTTTAAATCTATTTTATTTAATAAAATTATTCTCTCGGTTTCATTCGTTATTTTTAACATTTCCCTGTCTTCTTCAGTTATTTTTTTGGAATTGTCAAAAATAAGAATTACTATATCTGAATATTTTATCTCTTCCCTGCTTTTTTTTACGCCGATTTTTTCAATAATATTCTTTGACTTTCTTATTCCTGCAGTATCTTTAAAAATAACAGGGACTCCGTCCAGATTAATTGTTTCTTCTATTACATCTCTTGTTGTCCCCGGAATATGTGTAACAATCGATTTTTCTTTTCCTGTCAGAATATTTAAAAGGCTTGACTTGCCTACATTTGGTTTCCCAGCAATTGCAACTTTTATTCCTTCCTTTATAATTTCAGATTTTTTTTCATTTTCTATTAATTCAATTATCTCATCTCTTACTTTTTCTGTTTCTTTTAATATTTTTTCTATTGGTATTGTTTCCAGATCTTCTTCAATAAAATCAATCTTTGCTTCCAGTTCAGAAATAATATCTATTACTTTTTCACGAATATTTTTTATTGCTTTTCTTGAATTTCCTGTAAGATTATTTGCAGCAATTTTTAAACTTGTAATATTTTTTGCATTAATTATTTCAATCACTGCTTCTGCCTGGCTTAAATCAATTCTTCCATTTAAAAAAGCTCTTTTTGTAAACTCTCCGGGTTCAGCAAGCCTTGCTCCTTTTTTTATTATAATATCGATTATTTTATTTACAGCTGCAATCCCTCCATGGCAATTTATTTCTACAACATCTTCTCTTGTATAGGATTTCGGGCTTTTCATAACAGATACAATTGCTTCATCTATTATTTCATTTTTTTCATCATATACTTTTCCGTATATAATATTATATGTATTTATATTCTTTATCTTTTTTTTATTTTCAGCTTTAAAAATGCCGTCAGCTATTTCTATTGATTTATCACCGCTCAGCTTGATTATATTTATTGCAGAATTTCCAGCTTTTGTAGCCAGGGCTACTATTGTTTCATTTTCATTCATTTCTTTTTTCTCCTTTTGGCAAAAAAAAATGGCGCTCAAGGCGCCTTTTTTATTTTTCCTTTAAGGGATATATTATTATGCGCCTGTATGGCTCTTTGTTTTTGCTCTTCGTTTTTACCTCTTTGTTTTCAGACAAAACATCGTGTATTATTTTTCTCTCATATGATGGCATTGGTTTTAATATTATCTTTTTCTGTTCTTTTATTGCTTTTCCTGCCATTTTCAATGCAATGTTTTTTATTGCTTCATATTTCTTTTTTTTATAATCTTTTATATCTATTGTTAAATTTTTTTCCGACAGGTCTTTTCTTTTTGCATATAAGTTTAATATATATTCTATGGCTTCCATATTTTTACCATTTTTGCCAATCGCTATTCCGAGATCTCTCCCGTAAACATCTATTTTCCCGGCTGTTTCGTCAAAGTTTACTTCAGAAACTTCGCTATTGGTTACGAGAGCAATAACTTTTTTTATAAAATCCTTGATCTTTTCTGATTTTTCCTTATTGTCTACAGTATCATAATTATTTTCTTCAAATATTTCTTCTTCGTAGTAATCTTCTGTTATTTCATCAATATATGATTCTTTTATATTATTAGATTCAAGCAATTTATCATTTTTTTGTTCTTCTTCAAGCGATTCAACAAATTTGCTTATAGCTTCTTCCATGCTTGTATTGTCTGACATTTTTTCTCCTGTTTAAGCTATTTTCTTCTTTTTTTCTTTTTTGGTTTTATAATGATTTTCTCTTCTTTCCCGGAAATAATTTCAGCTTCTTTGCTTAATTGTTTTTTCTTTTCAACTTTGTCTTTTTCTTTTTTAATCATTTTGTTTACTATCCATTGCTGGCCGATAGACCAGATGTTGGTTGTAACCCAGTATACCAGAATTCCTGACTGCATTCTGAAAGATATAAACCCAAATACAACAGGAAGGCCATATGTCATTAATAATGCACTCATTCCTGTTTTTGTAGCATCTGTTTGTGTTAGTTTAGAAGAAAATATCATCGTAATAACCATAAGTATCGGCAAAACATAAAAAGGATCCTTTATGGTAAGATCAAGCCATAGGAACTTATAAAGCGTTTGCGCGCCTCCTCCAAATGCATTTACGCCCAGGTCCCTCAAAAGCTGAAACAATGCAAAAAACACAGGCATTTGTAAAATAAGGGGAAGGCATCCGCTTAATGGATTTACATTATTCTTTTTATAGAACTCCATTGTTTCCTGCTGGATTCTTTGCTGATCTCCTTTATATTTCTGCTGTATTTCCTTAAGCTCGGGCTGCATCATCTGCATTTTTGCCATTGACTTTGTCTGGCTTATTGTAAGCGGTAATAATATAATTCTTACAGTAATAGTAAGAAGAATTATTGCAATCCCGTAGCTTGGAATCCAGTTATAAAAAAATTCAATTATATATCCTAATACGTTTTCTATAGGCCTTAATAAATTTGTTAGCCAATCCAAAATAACCTCCGTTTATTTCACTGGGTCATACCCGCCTTTGTTAAACGGGTTACATCTTAATATTCTGTATATCGCCTTAATGCTGCCTTTAATTGCACCATGTTTTTCAATAGCCTGGATTGCATAAACCGAACAAGTCGGATAAAATCTGCAACTTGGTGGGAACAAAGGAGATATGTATTTTTTATAAATACTTATAATAAAAATTAAAACTTTTTTCATTATTAATATATAAATAGAGAGATCTTTAAACTATTTAATTTTTCTAAATACTTTCTTTAATTCTTCTATTATATTTAAATAGTCTGCTTCTATAACTGCTTTTCTCGCTATAAATATAGCCGAGATACCCTTATAAAAATCAAATTCAATATTTCTTAAAGCCTCTTTTATTTTTCTTTTTACTCTATTCCTGACAACAGCATTCCCGATTTTTTTTGTAACTATAAAACCTACTCTTAAATAATTCTCATCTTCTGTTTTTTTAATATAGGTAAGAAAATAATTTGAGCCTATCTTTTGACCAATATCCAGGATTTCCCTGAATTCTCTTTTACTTTTTATGCCTTCGATTTTTATTTTATCCTCCGGCAATTATGCAGATAATACTTTTCTACCTTTTCTTCTTCGGTTCGTTATTGTTTTTCTGCCATTTCTGGTTCTCATCCTCTGTAGAAAACCATGTTTTTTCTTTCTTTTCCTTGTATTAGGTTGGTAAGTTCTCTTCATTTTTCCTGCCCATTGCTATAATAAGTTATCATTTATATACAAATAATACATTTTAAACTTATTATTATCAATAAGTCAACAAATCCGGCCTCAAACATTTGTTCTTGTGGTTTTCATTTTTTTTCCTTATTTTCCACATATTTTTTTTATTCAAGCTACTTTTCAAAATACTTTTTTAAGTTTTCTACAGGTGTATAAAAATATGTCGATAACTTTGAAAAATGCCAGTATCTGCTATTTCATTTTATTTTTTTTATCTGTAATTTTATTTGATTTTATGATAACTTTTTTTATTATCAGCATGATTTTGCCTGTAGAAAGTTTTTGGTTTTTGAAAAATGAAAAAACATAGTTTTTCATGTTTTAAGATTATATTTTTCATTTTTTTTATTTCTATATAATTTTTTTATTT
>DBPS01000003.1 GCA_002304935.1 Candidatus Humimicrobium oleiphilum
TTTTGTTCCTTTGAATACATCTATGAGGTATCTGATTTCATTAAAAACATTATCCACACTTCTGTATCTGTACTTTCGGCCGAATAATTTGATTACCGTGCAGAATTTGCAGCCAAAAGGGCACCCTCTTGAAGTCTGTATGGGAATATAATTGATTGCCTTGTAATTTTCGACTAGTGTCCAGTCCGGAAACGGAAGCTCGTCAAGGTTATTCATTAATTCCCTGTCAGGGGTATGGGTAAAGCCGTCCTCGCTCCTGAAAGAAATCCCGTTTACAGATTCAGGGTTTCGTTTTCCTTCCAGTACCTCTATCAGCTCAATTATAGTTCTCTCCCCTTCACCTCTGACAACATAATCTGCTCCCATTGTGAGTGATTCTTCAGGAAGAAATGACGGATGAGGCCCTCCCATCACTATGGGGACAAATGGATTTATTTTTTTTATTTCTCTCATTATCTTATAAGATCTTGTAGACGTCGGCGTAACTGCTGAGATGCCTACAAGGTCTGCATTTTTAACTTCTTCATAATCGATAGCTGCAAAATCCTCGCAGTAAATCTTTATATCATACCCAAGCTTNNAGAATCGTTCCTATCAGAACAACTCCTATCCTTGGAAGCTTGGCAGCACTGAATATATTTAAACCTGCTGTCTTTGATTCTAGAAGAACTATCTTTTTTATTTTCTGCAATTTAAGACTCCTTTTTTAGATTTTTATTCTATATATCTTTACCAGTTATTCTATTGTATCTTTAACAGTATTAGACAGGTCCTGAAATCAAATGTTTCAGTTAAATATGGACAATCAGATCTTCCGGTTATAAAGAAAGATTGAATCTGGAAGAATCTGCCTGCATATAGATTGAAAATAACCTGGCAATATATAAAAATATAATATAAATGCACAAGAATAACTTTTGCTCTCAGCTTATTCCTTTAAGGAGGTATTATGGATAAAAAGATATTTGTAATTCAGAAACATGAAGCAAGAAATACCCATTTTGATTTCAGGCTTGAAATTGATGGTTTTCTGAAATCATGGGCAATACCCAAAGGCCCTTACATGGATACTGGCCAGAAGCGTCTTGCTATTGAGACTGAAGACCATCCCATGAGTTATGCAGATTTCGAAGGAACTATTCCTGAAGGGGAATACGGGGCAGGAACCGTAACAATCTGGGATTCGGGAACATATGAAAACAGATCCGAGACAGACGGGAAGTATATCGAAATCAGCGAAGCATATGAAAAAGGAAGGATAAAAATAAATCTCAACGGCAGCAGGATGCGCGGATTCTGGGCGCTGATAAAAACAAAATACATGGGAAAAGATAATCAGTGGCTGCTGATAAAAGAAAAAGATAATGTTTCCTGATATTTATATTTTTGTTATTGTGATATAATTTTCTTTTTAGAATATAAAGTACTTGGATTTCGACAGTTTAAATATTTTTAATTTTTAATAAATTCATAATGTTGAAACATTCCATTTGTATCCCCATTGTGATGCTTTTTTAGAAGTTTTCTGCTAACCATCTATTTTATATTTAAAAATCAATAAACCTTTTGTCCGTTAGGGCAAATATAAAAGGATGGTATTTTGTATGAAAATTTTACTTATTTCTCCGGAATATGAAGACACATTCTGGAATCTCAGAAAAGTCCTGAGAATACTAGGCAAGAGAGCGGCTTATCCGCCTCTCGGCCTTCTTACCGTAGCCGGACTGCTCCCGGATAATTGGGAGAGAAAACTAATTGATCTTAATTGTGAAAAGCTGAGTGAGGAAGCCATAAAATGGGCTGACTTTATTTTTATAAGCGCAATTGTAGGTCAGAAAAACTCCACAAAAAAGATAATAGAAACTGTCCATAAAATTGGAAAGCCTGTTGTGGCAGGAGGGCCTCTTTTTACTACTGGATGGGAAGAATTTGCAGACAGTGTCGATCATATTTTTATCGGCGAAGCAGAAGATACTTTCCAGGAATTCATAAATGATGTTGAAAATAATTCACCAAAAAAAATTTATGAAAGCAAAGCATTTCCCGAAATAAGCAGGGCACCGATACCGAAATGGGAACTTGTTAATTTCAGATATTACAATTCAATGGCAATACAATTCTCCAGGGGATGTCCTTTTAATTGTGAATTCTGCGATGTGGTTCACTTAAATGGCAGGAACCCCAGGTTAAAAAGCGTTGAACAGCTTCTTGGAGAACTTGATTCCCTGTATGAGGCTGGGTGGCATGCGGCAATATTTTTTGTTGATGATAATTTTATAGGCAACAAAGGAAGACTTAAAAAAGAGTACCTGCCGGCAATGATCGAATGGCAGCAAAAAAGAAAATACCCATTTACTTTCAGCACCCAGGTTTCAATTGACCTTGCAGATGATCCGGTGCTTATGAGAATGCTNNTTTGCAACTGTCTTCATCGGTATCGAAACTCCCAATACTGAGAGCCTTATGGAATGCGGAAAGCGCCAGAATCAGGACAGGGATATGGTCAGTTCCGTTAAAGCGATACAGAATATGGGCATTGAAGTAAACGGGGGATTTATAATCGGGTTTGATAATGATGAATCTTCAATATTTAAAAATCAGATTGAATTTATACAGA